>JBDGQN010000209.1:0-4715 GCA_042219055.1 Salinibacter sp.
CCTCATTTTTTTGTGCCTGCGGGTTGGCTCCCGGACCGCACTGTACGGAGTGTCAAGCGAGATCGGAGACGGGACACCGACGGCGTCTCGCCTGTATGAGAATCAAATAAACGGTCATTCTTCCCGTGTTTGTGCGGCCTTTCGGGCAGGGAGCCGCAGAGGAGCAAGGCTCATGGAATCCACCGATCTGAGCGATTTGAAGGACCGGTCCGAGCGGATCCGACTGGGCCGTAAGGCGCGCGCCTATCTCGTCCACCTCTTTACAGCGTCGGGGGTCGCGTTCGCGTTTCTGGCCATGGCCGAGGTCGTGCGGACCGACCTCGATCCGCGGTGGGCCTTTGGGTGGCTCACGCTCGCCGTCTTTATCGATGCGGCCGACGGGCCGCTGGCTCGGCTATGGGACGTGAAGCTGTATGCCTCTCGTATCCTCGGGGCCACCATTGATCTCATCGTCGACTACCTCACGTTCACGTTCATTCCCCTTGTGCTCGTGTGGCGGATGGACTGGCTCCCCGACCCGGACGGCCTCTGGGTGGTGCTCGCCATGGTGGCCAGCCTCTTCGGGTTTGCCAACACCTCAGCCAAGCAGGCCCAGGAGGGCTTTTTCCTGGGGTTTCCGTCGTACTGGAACGTGGTGGCGTATTACGTGGGACTTCTCACAGTCAAGTTTGGAACTGCCGGGGCCTACTTTTCGCTGGGTGTCGTCCTGGTCCTCGTCGTTCTGACCCTGGTGCCGGTCCGCTTCGTCTACCCCAACGAGGCCCCGTCGCCGTGGCGCGCCGTCGTCACAGTCGGCGGCATCGCGTGGCTGGGACTGCTCCTCGCGCTGTTGCCCACCTTTCCAGAGCTTCCCGACTGGGGCGGCGATTGGGTCCTGTGGGTGTCGTTCATCTATCCGGCCTTCTATTTCGGACTCTCCGGCTGGCTCGACTGGACGAGTCGGCAGTCGTAGTCTCGGAGGTGGGAGGTGGAGAACGGAGGCGTCATGGCGGCAGGCCGGGTGGAAATACTATCGGCGGGCGAGGACGTCCAGTCGGGCTCCGACATCCGTCGCAAGGCTGTCGAGCGAGCGCTCGAGGCGGGACGCGAGCGCCGCGTAGTCGCCCACGCGCCACCCTTTCATTTGCTCCTGGGTGTGTCCGCGGGCCAGAACGGTGTCGGCCTCCGGGCGGAGAATCGTCCACTGCACCGTCATTTGCGAATGGCCTTTGGGAGCAGGAGCGTTCTCGTCCGCTTTCGGATCGGCGGGCGGGGCCCTTCCTTCGAAGGCGAGGACCTGTAGTTGCACGACGTAGTCGAACGTCGCACCCTTCGACCAGGGGACGGTCTCGACGCGCTGGATGCCGGACCGTTCTGCGAGGGCGAGGGCGACGGTGCGGTTGATGCCGCGAGACAGGTCTTCGGCCCATCGATGAAACTCGGAGAAGCGAATCGTGTGAGGGCCACGTCGCGTGACGATGCGGGTGGCCGTGAGGTAGGATGCCATGCGTGGCTGGCGCAGTCCCACCGCCAGGCCGGTCGCGTCCGTCGGGGAGGAGAATTCATTTTTAGGAGGGGTGAGTAGGTAATAGGTGGCGTCGCTCTGGCGAGGTTCTAGCAGGCGCACGCAGCCGGTCACGGAGAGGGCGAACAGGATCACGGCCAGGAGGCCGAGACCAAAGGAACGGAGTCGAGCGGAGACGAAAGCGTGACGCATCGCAACTACTGCTGGTTCGCTGGAGGGGGCTCTTCCCGGCCCCGAATGAACATGCTGGGGTTCCGCTCCAGGGATTGCACGAGCACGCGAAGGGCCTTTGCGGCCTCCGACAGGTTCGAGAGGGCCTCCTCTACCTGATACCCGATGCCGGAGTCGGTGGAGAGGGTGTGCTTCATCTTCTTCATCGTGCTGCGCATCTGCCGCAGGGTGGCTCGGAGTTCCTTGCCCGTTTTCTTAAGCTCCTCGGCCGTCGGGGCCACTCCCTTGTCGAGACGACGAAGAAGCTGCTGGGCATCTTGAATCGTCGTGCGGAGCTCCTCGGTCGCCCGCGGAAGGTCCTGCAAGGCCTTGCGCACCTCTTTCGACTCCACAACCTTCCGTACCGATTTGATGGTGGCAAGCACCTCGCGGTTGATCTTCTTGGCGTCGAGTTGCTCCAGCTTCTCGTTGGCGTTCACGAGGAACGTGACGAGGTTCTTGTTGATCTGGGTCACGTCGAACTGGCGCAGGTCCGTCACGAGTCCCGAGGCGCCCTCGCCCAGCTTGGCAAGAGGGGAGAGTTCGGTTGGGATTTCGAGGCGGCCTCCACGCTCGGCAGCGTAGACCGCCGAATCGGGATCCGACACGTACGTGAGCTCGACGTATAACTTTCCGGTCACGATGCTTTGGAGTTGGAGCTGGGCGCGCAGGCCGTTCTTGACCTGCCGGCGGAGCCGCTTTGGCTGGTCCAGGTTGAGCGGGGCCCCCGTTGTGTCCGTTACGGGATCCAGGTTGATGGCGTACTGGACCGGTACCTGAAAGGTCTCGTTTTCGAGGTCCACACGCAGTTTGATGTCGGTCACCTCGCCGATGGGGACGCCCTTGAATTTGACGGGGGCACCCACGTCGAGCCCATTGACCGACTCGTCGAAGTAGCTGATGAACGTCGTGCGCTGCTCGAAAAAATGGCCGGAGCCGAGGACCGCGACGCCGGCAATGGCGAGCACGAGGGCCCCCACGACGAAGAGGCCGATGAGGGTTGGATTGGCACGTTGGCTCATGGAGCGTGCGTTGCACGTGATCGAGAAAGGCCGGGACTACTCCTCGTCGGCGAGGGTCCGGGTTAGAAAATGATACACGCGCTCGTTGGGCGGGTTGCGCTGCAGGTCCTCGGGCGGGCCGAGGGCCGTCATGGTTTTGGTCGTAATGTCGAGGTAGAGCGCGCGGTCGGCGATCGTGAAGATGCTTTCGAGGTCGTGGCTCACCACCACGATGGTCGTGTCGAGGCTGTCGCGCAGCTGCAGGATGAGGTCGTCGAGACGCCGCGAGCTGATGGGGTCGAGTCCTGAAGTCGGCTCATCAAAAAACAAGATGTCCGGGTCGAGTGCAATGGCCCGGGCCAGGGCGGCGCGCTTCTGCATGCCGCCGCTGATCTCGTGGGGGGCGAACGACTCGAACCCGCGAAGGCCCACGAGCGCCAACTTGAGGGACACAATCCGGTCGATGTCCGACGGGGACAGTTGCGTGTGTTCGCGAAGGGGGAGGGCTACGTTTTCGGCGAGCGTCATGGTGCTCCAGAGCGCGTTCTCCTGGTAGAGGATGCCGGTCTCGCGGAGCATGGCAGTGCGTGCCTCCTCGTCCATCGCCCAGAGGTCGCGGCCTCGCAGCCGCACGGTGCCCGCCGAAGGCCGCAGCAGCCCGAGCATGTGCTTCAGTAGAGTGCTTTTTCCTGACCCGCTCCCGCCCATGATGACAAAGATCTCCCCCGGTTCGACGTCGAAGGTGAGATCCCGCATCACGACGAAGGAGCCGAAGGCGAGCAGGAGGTCCTCGACCGAAATGGCGGGCGCGGATTCGGAGGAAGACATGGACGATGAACCAGAGTGCCGAGCGGTAAGCGAGGGAGGTCCCGAATGATGCGTGACTCGTGATTCACGGTCGGTTGCCCGTCCTCACGCATCACGGTTCACGTATTGCCATCCCACGATCCACCCCGAACGGTCCGGGCGAATCGTTGCCAGTGGGGCCTGCGAGCCGTGCTAAACCTGAAGGACGGCCGCGGCCCAGTCGATGACGGCGTTGGCGAGAACGATGAGGATGATGCCGGTAACGACGGCGGAGGTCGTAGCGTCGCCTACCGCCGAGGCGTCATCGCCCGTCTGCAGGCCGCGCATGCACCCGGCGAGGCCGATGATGACCCCGTAGACGACGGCCTTGCCGACCCCGATGAGTCCGTCGGAGAGCACCACCGGCGCCAGGAGCCCCGTAACGAACTGGGTGGCCGTGAGGTCGAGCATGCTGACGGCGACGGCCATACCCCCGACGATGCCGATGGCGTTCGCGTACAGCGTAAGCATGGGCAAGGCGAGCGTAACTGCCAAAAGGCGCGGCGTCACGAGGAAGTCGATCGGCGAGATGCCGAACGTCTCCAGAGCATCCACTTCCTCGTTGATCTTCATGCTTCCCAACTCGGCGGCGAAGGCGGCGCCGGTCCGTCCCGTCATGATAATGCCGGTCATGAGGGCGCCCAGCTCGCGCAGCATGCCGTAGCTGACGAGGTGGGATACGAAGTACTCCGCTCCGAACCGCCGCAGGACCACGGCGCCCAGAAACGCGATGATGAGCCCCACGAGGAGACTGATGACCGTGACAATGGGCAGGGCCGAGGACGTGCTCGACTGCAGGGCGACGCCGAACGGCCGCCAGCGCATGCGCACCTGTGCAGTGAGCAGGCCCGCGAGGCTGCGCACGACCCGGCCCGTGAACGTGACGAACTCGACGACCTCGTCGTATGCGTCGAGGCCCCAGTGCCCGAGGCGGGCGAGGAACGACGGCGGTTCCTCCGGCTCGGTCTCCTCCTCAGGCACCGCCTGGGAGAGCGAGACGAGTCGGGCGAGGGAGGGGGGAAGCGTGTCGGTCTGCACGTCCAGGTCGTGCTCCCGACCGTACTCCACCGTCTCGAAGAGGAAGGTCACGAGGCTGCTGTCCCAGTCCCCCAGCTCGGAGGTGTCAAACGCGACCGTCGTCACGGGGCTTGAGG
>JBDGQN010000021.1:0-7999 GCA_042219055.1 Salinibacter sp.
ACCTGCAGCGAGAAGTCGACAGCATCTTCGACCAGTTCTTCGACCGCGGAGAGGATGAGGAGACCTCTGCCGTCTGGGCGCCGCGGACGGACCTTTCGGAGACCGACGACGCGTTCCGGATTCGTCTCGACGTGCCTGGAATGACGAAGGACGACATCACCGTCAACCTCCAGAACAACACGCTCACGGTGAGCGGCGAACGTTCCAGTGAGCGGAAAGAGGAGGGCGAAGAGTACGTCCGCGTCGAGCGCGCCTTCGGCAACTTCCACCGCACGTTCACCCTGCCGGACGCGGTTGATGCGGAGAGCGTAGAAGCCGCCTACGAGGACGGCGTGCTCACGATCAACGTGCCAAAGACGGAGGAGAGCACGCGCCGTCAGATTGAGATTCAGTAGCGTTCCGCGTCGTACACTCCGGCCCTGCGGGAGGGCCTGACCGCCACGGGCGAGTGACGTCTCTCCGCCGACGGGGCTGAACCGATACGAGATTTCCCAGTCGGAGCAATGCTCCGGCTGGGTTTTTTATTGAGGCCTGCAGAGCGGCACGAACGGTTCGGAACCTCGGTCTTCTGCCTCGCTCGGATTTAACAGAACGTCCCTTGTGGGAACGACGGCACAGCCTCATCTTCTATTCTGCATTTGAGCCGATTCTAAACGAATCCCCCGCCATCCGGCCCCGGCTCATCTCGAACGACACGTCCGGAATCGACCATGTCCTACCGCGTTGCTTTTCAGGGAGCGCCCGGCGCCTTCAGCGAAGAGGCCGTTCAGTGCGTTTTTGACGCAGCGGAGCCACGCCCCTGCGCCACGTTTGAGGACGTATTCGAAGCCGTGGAGACGCACACGGCGGACCGCGCCGTTGTGCCGATCGAAAACGCTGTCTTCGGCAGCGTGCGGGTGAACTACGACCACCTCCGCACCCACGACGTCACGATCGTCGGGGAGTGTCAACTCCGCATCCATCATTGTCTCATGGCGCCGGACGGCGCCACGATCGAGGGCCTGGAGGTCGTTCGCTCCCACCAGCAGGCATTGGGACAGTGTCTGGACTGGCTCCGCGCCCACGTGCCCCAGGCGACCCCGGAGGCGACGCCGGACACGGCGGGGGCGGCCCGGGCGGTGGCGGCAGACGGGGATTCCACAGTTGCGGCGGTGGCCTCGCGACGGGCCGCCGATCAGTACGGGTTGGAAGTGCTGGCGGACGGCCTGCAGGACGACGCGCAAAACTTCACACGCTTTCTCGTCCTCGCGCCCGAGGGGACGGAGGCCCCATCGGTAGGGGAGGGAGCCCCCAAAACCTCTCTGGCCTTCGTCTTGCAGGAAAACGTGCCGGGCGCTCTCTTCAAGAGCCTCGCCGTCTTTGCCCTCCGCGAACTGGACCTCGCCAAGATTGAAAGCCGGCCGCTCGTGGGACACCCCGGTCGCTACCGGTTCTACCTCGACGTGCACGGCGACGTGGCGGACGAGCCCGTAGGCCGAGCGCTGGATCATCTCCGCGAGATTACGATGGAGCTGCAGGTGCTTGGATCGTACCCCCGCGGGGCTACGTATCCGGCGGGTGTTGAGCGCGGTGCGTGATGGAGTCGAGCGTCGATCGGTACGTATTGAATGTTTCTGTGGGGCTTCGCGCTTCCGTGCCTCTGCGCGTCCATCCGATTCCAAGAGCGGTTGCTCTTTCCGCCGCGGTCTTCGTAGGTTAACAAGTCGGTCGCCGCTCTGCGCTCATTGTGTGGGACTGCCTCTGTGCTTCCGTACTTCGTCCGTGAAGGCTTTGCGAATCTGCGCCGCGCCAAGTTTTCGGCGTTCGCGTCCACGAGCGCCATCACGGTGGCCCTCATCCTCGTCGGCGTATTCGGGATCGTGGGGTACGAGGCGAAGCTCGTGTCGGACATGCTGCGCGAGCAGGCCAGCCAGATGGAGGTCTTCATTGAGCAGGACGCCTCGGAGGACGTGCAGAAAGCCCTCCACGCACGGATCAAAACCATCCCGGGCGTGGCGACGACGGAGTTCGTGTCCCACGAGGAGGCAGCAAAAATCTTCAAGCGCGAGTTTGGGGAGGGGGCCTCGGCGTTTGAGGAGCCAACGTTCCTCCCGGCCTCGATCAAGATTGAGATGGCACCCGACCACGCACACCCAGACAGCATGGCGCAGCTGGCGGGCACCATTGAGCAGTGGCGGGGGGCGGACGATGTGGTCCTCAATCGGGATCTGCTCGTCCGTGTGGCGCAGAACCGTCGTCTCATCAACGCCATCGGGATCGTCCTGGGCTCCATCGTGGTACTCGCCGCCATCTTTCTCGTGGCCAACACCATCCGGCTCACCATTTACGCCCGTCGCTTGCTCATCCGTACGATGAAGCTGGTGGGGGCCACCGATCGGTTTGTTCGACGACCGTTTCTGGTCGAAGGCATCGTGCAGGGGTTTCTCGGGGGGCTCCTGGCGGGGACCATCGTCTGGGGACTGTACCGGGGATTTCTGGAGCAGATCGATCAGTCCCCCATGTCGCTCCAGATCGAGCTCGGTCTTCTCGGTGGCATCGTGGTGGGGGGCGTCCTACTTGGATGGGTTGGGTCCTATTTCGCCGCGCGCCGCTTCATCCAAAACATTGAGCTTCATTAGTGGGCCGAGTCGCGCCCGATCCTGAATCTGGGCTCCTGCTGCCTCGCGCTGGGACGTGTGAGCATGATTCGTGGCGAGACCCCTCGATTGATGAGTCCCGTTTCACGAGTCATGCTTTCTGCTCCGGTCGCAGAACGGAGGAAGGGTCCCCACACGAGCGAGGAGGCGTGACAGCAGACCTTGAGAGTGTCCTACCTGCTCTTCTCCTTATGCCGTGAAGAAACGCCATGCGTACCGCCAGGTTGCTCGTTGTTTTGCTCAGCCTCACCCTCGGCGTTCTGCTTGCAGCCTGCCAGCAGGCTGGAGAGTCTGACATTGGACGGACGAATGAGGGCGTCATGCGGCTCGGGTCCGTCGAGGTCGTCGACACGGTGGCCCGGGCCGTGTCGCTGAACGACCGGCCTCTCGTGTTGAAGGGGCTGCGGGGCTCGGTGCGCCTGATGGGGGCAGAGCAGACGACCGCGAACCTCACCTTCGTGCGTCGCGGACGAGGGGAGAGCCGGGAGGCCGGGCAGTCGGTCCTGGAGGGCATTTCAATCACGGAAAGCGGCACGGGGGCCAAGTATACCTACACCTTGGCGGCGGAAAAAAAGAAGTACGCCGCCGTGGACATTCGGGGGGAGGTGCCTCGTTCGGCCGCGCTCCGAATTGATCGACTGAGCGGGCCGGTGCGTATCGATGGCGTGAGGGGGAAACTGACCATAGAGCACAAGCACGGGGATGTCCTTGTGCTGGACGCTGCGGCGCCCGTGGAGGTCACCCTCAAGAACGGCGACGTGCAGGTCGGCTTTCGAACCGTTCCGGAGGAGGGACCCATTCGACTCGAAACGTCCAACGGCGATCTCCGGCTGCGCCTCCCCCCCAACGCCTCCGCCCAGATCGATGCCCAGACGGACGCCGGCACCATTCGGACGCAGAACCTATCGTTTGCCACCGAACGATTTGTCCCCGTCAACGCAGGGGCGCGGTACAACGCGCAGCTCGGCGAGGGCGGCCCCACCATCGAGCTGCGGACCCAGAACGGATCCATTACCATTCAGGCCCGCGACTCGGCACGGGCCGACACGATGGCGGCGACGCAGACCCCGGCCCCCGACACGACCGTTTCGCCACGCCCCGCCTCCGACACGCAGCGGGTGGACACTTTGACTGCGGACACGACCGCCTCCGACACCAGCTCCTGAAACGGCCTACTGAGACGGCGTTGGCACGTTCGGAGCCTGGATGGTCTGGAGCGACGTGCCGTACTTCGCGTTGATCTGCTCGATAAAGAGGTTCGTGACGACGCGATGCGTCTCTGCGCTCGGATGGACGCCATCCTCACTAAAGAATTTTCCGAACGTCGGAGTATCAGACCCAAGCCTTGGAAATTTCGGCACTAGATCGTCGGCGGGATCCGGAGTGTTGGATCCGGCAGCGTAGAGGGCGGCGAACGTCTTGTTCACATCGACGAAGGCCCACCCTCGATTGTCGGCCTCAGTGGCCAGAAAGTTGTTGTACGTCTTCAGTCGGCCAACCAGCTGTTGAGTCTCGGATGCGAGGAGGACAGACAGCGGTCCCACATCTCCGATCCCAAGCTGGTCGAGCGTGCTTTGGCCGTAGATTTCTGCAAGTGTACGATTGTCGGTGCAGTCCAGCTCTACGTTCTGCCCCGCAAGGGCGAGTGTAAAGAGGCCCTCGAAGCCGTATCGGAATGAGATCCGCGACTGCGTACCCGAAGGGCCCGACGCACAGTTCGAGGCAACGCTGTAATTCCCCCAGTTCGTGTTCGGGTTATCGTCGTTGGCGGCTCGTTGTTGGCCGATTTGATTGATCCGCGTCTCGGCGGCAGCGTACGCCTGGCCGGGCGACAGATTGGGGATGCGGGTTACGTTGGCCACGCTGGCGATCGCACCGCCTTGCACGCCCGCGGCCTCGAGGCTGTCGAGCACACTGGTGTATCGGGAGGAGAAGGTGGAGGGAGACGTTGACAAGGCGGGATTGCCGATGAGAGCGGCGCGAAGCACGTCGTTGTTGCCGAGCCATACGGTTGCGAAGGTGGGGTTGAGCTCCATCGCAGCCTGAACTTGCGTACGTCCCCCAAGAATGAAGCTCGTGAGTGCATTGGGATGGGCGCCCGCCGGGAGGCTGTTCGTGAGGGCGTCCTGTACCCACGCTCCGGGGACTGCGACATTGTTTACGCGCAGCGGTGTCGGTGTGGCCCGGAGAGCACAGTCGACGGAAGCCGTCCGCGCAGGTGGGAAGATCTGAGTGAGCGGGGGGGGACAGCCCGGAGGCTGCAGCGCAGGGACGCCAAACGGCGTACTCATCTGGCTGGCCAGTCGTACAGCATAGGACTGCTGTTGCAACGTTTGATTGATGCCGTCGGCCTGAAAGCCCGCGGTGATGCTGTTCCCGAGGGCCACGTAGCTTTTGAACAGGTCGTTCTTGATTTCCGGGGCCATAAGCGTCTCGTCATTGCACCCGGACAGCCAAGGCAGGGTGAGAACGATCAGCAGGAGGGCCCCCGAAGAAAGGGAACGGCGGGAGAGGAATAAGCTCTTCATCGCGAGTTAGAGGTGCAGTGTGAGGGTCGTGCCGAAAAGATTGGCGCCAAAGGTGTAGAGGCCCTGGTTAAGATCGGTTGAGAGAGACTCGCCCGAACGGGGGCCGCGGACGCGCCCGCGCCGGTCGTTTTGCAGGAGCAGCTGGTACGATACGTTGATCTCGGCGCGCTCGAGGGGGCGCCAACCGAGCCCAATCGTAAACTGATTGCGGTCGGCCTCCGGTAGAAGCGGGGTAACGACCTCATCCGGGGCAGCGGCGGTGTTGTAAAGGTACCCGATACGAGCCGAGAGCTGGTCGAAAAGGTCGTATTCGGCCCCCAGGCGGATAGCGTGCGTATTGTTGTAATTCTCCTCCCGGACCCGTTTGCCAAGCTTGGCGAACTCAAGAGGAATCTTGTCGAAAGACGACCAGCCGGTAAACTGGTAGTCGGCGAGCAGCAGAAGCTTCTCTGTGGCCTGGAAGCTGATACCCCCGACCAGCTGGAAGGGGAAGGTGATTTCCGTCTCGACCGTCTGCGAACTGAGGTCCCCGTCGCTACTGGCCCGTTGCTGGTACGGGTCGAGCACGCCGCTCCCGTCGAATTGGCCGGCCACCAGGAGGTCGGCTGGGGTCGGGTCCGGAGTCCCGTCCCTATCCAAGTCCTGCGCGAGGGGACTGGTGGCGGGGAAGACCAAATCCGTCTGAACCTGCGTGAACTTGGCGTCGCCTTCATACGACACCGTGATTGGCGTCGTAAAGCGGGCACCGATGGAGATGCGGTCGCTTGCCTGGTACGACACGCCAACGTTTGCTCCATAGCCGAGCTCGTTGCTTGCCTCAAGCCCAACCCGAGCGAACGCAGTGTGAAAGGGAACCCCCAGCTGGCCAAACGTCGGTCCATCAGGGGTCGTCTGCTGCGACAGGTCCAACAGCTGCCTCAACTCCACGGTCGAGATGGCCAGAATTGGGCCCGCTCCAACACGTAGGTCAGGGGTAACTTGATAGGCGATCGTCGGCTGCACGTAGATGTTCTGAATGCGACTCTTGAACCCCTCAAACGCCCCGTCGAAGTAGGTGCCGTCCGAGAGTTGCACAGGCCAGTTCGTTTCGAGGCCGTACGGGACGTACGCACCGAGCCCAAGTCCAAGCTTCTCGGTCACTCCGTAGGTGACGTAGCCGTGCGGGACGGGGATGGGGTCGTTCTGGAGGTCCACCTCCACGCCCGTGTACGGCGCCCGGGCGGCATAGTCGTACGTAAAGCTTCCCCGGGCATCGATCACTGTAGCGCCAAGCGAGGCCGTGAGCCCGTCGGCGTTCGCCAGGTGAGCGGGATTGAAGTAGATGGAGGACCCGTCGTCGCACCCCTGGGCCACGGCGGTTCCGGCTCGGGCCATCACGCAGCTGCCCTGCTCGTAGACGCCGAAGCCCTGTGCCTGCACCGAAGACGGGGCCAGGAGACCGACGGTCAACGCGAGAATGCCGGTGAGTAGGAGACGCAAGCGGCCCGGTCGAAAAGAATGGGAGAGAGGCATGAAGTGGAAAAAGGAATGAGGAAAGCGAGCCTAAGGGGGGAACGGAATATTCGGCGCCGTCCGAGTAAAGAGTTTATTAACGGCACTGATAAAAATCAACGCTCCGGGCCCGCGATTTCCTCACAGGTACGTTCGCCACCGCACCGTTACCGGTGTGTCGGGGGCAAGGAGAACGAGGGCTGGGGACCGGGAGGTCAGCAGTTTGCCAATCTCGCCGTACACGTTCGTCCATTGCACCGTCACGTGGTGCTCCTGTACGGGATACGCCCGTCCGGAATCGAGAGACGCTTCGGGCCGCTCGATGCGCGTCCGGAGCAGTGTGCCGGCGCGCGCAGTGCCGAAGCGCCAGGCCGGGCGGAGGAGGACGGGAGCGATCGTGTCGGGGGAGGGCGTGTCGGGGGGGCGCTCGCCCCGAACGCGAATTCGCTGCTCCCGACCGCGCCAGTCGTACCGGTAGGTAACCTCTACGTAATCCGCCTGCTCGCGCCGTGTCGGTTGCATCGACGTAACCGCGGCCGGCTCGCCGTAGAGGGTCCGGGCGCCCCACGCCACGAGGCGCCGCGGCATGTGCGCCTGCACCGTCCACGTGCCCTCTGCGTCCGTCGACGACCCGGTCGGCTTTGCGTGGACCCGCAACTCCACCGTGGGGACGCGCCGAAATCCCGGCGGCACAAGCCCGAGCACTTGGACCTTCGTGAGTTCAACCCCCACGAGGCTGACGTATGCCATTCCGTCCCGCTCGACCGGCACGAGGCCCTCGGGCAGGAGGGAGGCCACCTGATCCGGAGGCACGGTGTAGGCCACGACCACGCGGTTTCGGGCCGTGGCCTGAAGGATGCGGGGCGGGGACGATTCAACCATGCCGGCTGATGCAGGGATTCTCCTCAACGATCACTGAGTTTCCCCCACAACGAAAACGGGCGTGCCCCGACAGTCGGTTGTCGGGACACGCCCAGTTCGTGCGTGCGAAAAACGGGGAGGAGGGACGAATCGTATCGGTGTTAGTCGGTGTGCGGCTGGAGGTCTTGTCGACTGTGGCGCTGGCGAAGCTTGCGGAGGGCCTTCTCTTTGATCTGGCGGACGCGCTCCCGCGTAAGGTCGAACCGATTGCCAATCTCCTCGAGTGTCAGCGGGTGCTCGCGCCCAATGCCGAAGTAGAGGCGAGTGATCTCGGCCTCGCGATCGTGGAGGGCGCTGAGGGCGTGCTCGATGTCAATCTTGACCGACTCGGAGAGCATCTCCTCGTCCGGCGAGTCGCTCTCCTCGTCCGGCAGCACGTCGAGGAGGCTGTTGTCGTCCTCTTCGTTGAAGGGCGCGTCCATC
>JBDGQN010000021.1:8009-21458 GCA_042219055.1 Salinibacter sp.
GAGGTGGCGGCTGGTGTGCTTCATCGCCTCGCGCACCTTCTGGACGTCGATCTCGAGCTCCTCGGCCAGCTCCTCGATGTTGGGCTTCCGGTCGAGGTCCTGCTGCAACCGGGCACTGGCCTTGCGGATCTTCGAGATGGTGCCGATGCGATTGAGGGGGAGTCGCACCACGCGACTCTGTTCGGCGAGGGCCTGAAGAATGGCCTGCCGGATCCACCAGACGGCGTAGGAGATGAATTTGAAGCCGCGCGTCTCATCGAAGCGCTTGGCAGCCTTGATGAGGCCGTAGTTGCCCTCGTTAATCAGGTCGGCGAGCGACAGCCCCTGGCCCTGATACTTCTTGGCGACCGAGACGACGAAGCGCAGATTGGCACGACACAGCTGATGGAGGGCTTCCTCGTCCCCGTCTTCGATGCGTCGTGCCAGCTCGACCTCCTCCTCCGGCTCGAGGAGATCGATCTTCCCGATTTCCTGGAGGTACTGGTCCAGCATTCGTTGTTCGCGAGAAACTTGCATACGGTCCTGTCGGGTTGTGGGTGATCAGCGATGGTGAGGATGGAGGGGACAGCACGCCGGTCGGGGAGGAGTGCGGGAACGACCGGAGGCTGAGAACGTCTGCACGCAGCGGATATAGGGACTGCAAAGGAACCGGTCCATAATCCGCGGACTCATCACGAGCGACAAAAGGGGTTGTTCCGGCGGTAGCAGCGGGGATTAGCGATCGACGGCAGCGACAGAGAGCAGCCCGTCGGCCACGTCCCGAGTGTCGCTCATGCGCGGCACTTTGGTTTGCCCGCTAATGTCGTCGTTGGTGGCCCGCAGCCAGTCGTAGAAGGCCCTCTCGGGCAGAGCCGACACGTCGGGGCCGTCGATGGCGTCGCCCTCCCGGCGGATGTAGTAGTGCCGGTTGACCTCTCGGAGGTACTCGTCGAGGGTGTGCTCGAAGGTCCTGAGATCGTCGGGCGCCTGCTCGAACTCGATAAGCCACTCGTGTCCCGGCTGTTCGCCGTTGGTGGAGCAGCGCGGGGCCACGTGGTAATCGGCCACGTGAGCACCGGTGGCCTCGCAGGCCTCCTTGAGGGCGGCCCGCACCTCGTCGCCGTAGATGGCCTCCCCGTACTCGTCGATCATGTCGCTGGTGCGGCCCGCTACCGTAATCTTATGCGGGAAGGTTTGCGTGAACCGGATCACATCGCCGACCTCGTAGCCCCAGAGGCCGCTGCACGAGGTGACGTGCAGCGAGTAGCGCACGCCGGGCTCCACGTCGGCAATTGTGTGGCGGGTCGGATCGTCGTGTCCTCGCTCGTCGAGCGGCACGAATTCGTAAAACACCCCGTTGTCGAGGTGCAGCAGCATGGAAGGATCGTCCAACTCGTTCTGGAATGAGAAGAAGCCCTCGGAAGCGCCGTAGGTTTCGACAAAGTCGATGTCGTGCCCAATCTTCTCCTCAATCAGATCGCGGTACGACCGGAGCGCCACCCCGCCCGAAATGAAGACCTGCAAGTTCGGCCACACCTCCCCCACGGTCGTGGCGGTATCATTGTTACGCTCGTTGTAAAGGTCGATGAGCAGGTCGAACAGGTTAAGCGCCCAGGTGGGCACCATCACGAGAAGGCGAATGTCCTTGTTGACGGTCCGCTCGGCGACAGCCTGGAGCTTTTCTTCCCAGCTGGAGAGAAACGTAATCTCGTTCGGGACCGCCTGGAAAAGGGTGCGGAAGAAGCCGGGAGCGTTCTCGGCGAGAATGCCGCTGATCTCGCCCGCGCGGGTGCCGGGATAGTTCGGATCGTCCTCGACGCGGCCGGGGAGGGTGAGGTGGCTGCCCCCAAAGAAGCTCGGGTCGAGGCATTTTGCGAGGTAATTAATCCCGACCCCGACGCTAAACGAACGGTTGTAGGCGATCGTCTCGTCGCTGATGGGAATGACTTTGCCGTCGGACACGGTGCCGCTGGAGACAGCGAAGTTGGTGACAGTGCCGGGCCACATCACATCGGCGGCTCCCTGACGCACCCGTTCCACGTCGTCCTTGATGTCGGGGTAGGTGTGAAGCGGGACGCGGTTCTGGTAGGCCTGCACTACGTCCGAGGCCTTGACGAGGTCGGCAAAGTCGAACCGTCGGCCCCATTCGGTGTCGGCGGCGCGGCGGAGGAGACGGCGGAGACACGTGCGCTGCGTCGCAACCGGGTGAGCCGTGAACTCCTTGATTCGGCGGAGTGGACCGAGCCACTGCAGGGCCGAACGTACCAGCTCGTCCATCGAGAATCGAAGAAATAGATCGTAGAGTGCTCTTCGGACCGTCTGCCTGCAGGGAGACAACCGGTGTCGGCAGGCGTCCCGGTGGACGGAAAATTTCCACAAAAACAGGTCGTGGATCTCATTCCGACGACGCTCTGTGTATACTTTACATCTACGAGTGTTCTCGGGCGTCTTTGCCATGCTTCGGCTCCATTCCCATGTCCCGTCCGTCCCGTTCCCTGCCCGCCCTTACTCCTGATGCCTTCCCGACTGACCGGTTTGTGCTTGATGGGGAGACTCAGTCGCTCGACTGCCGCCCTGGCAGTTCGGAGGCGAAGGGGGCCCACGTGATGGGTATCCTCAACGTGACCCCGGACTCGTTTTCCGACGGGGGGCAGTACGTGACGGTGGAAAAAGCCGTGTCGCGGGCCGCCGAGATGTTGAGCGAGGGAGCGTCGATCATTGATGTGGGGGGAGAGTCGACTCGCCCCGGCGCCGATCCGGTATCACAGGAGGATGAGCGGGATCGCGTGGTGCCCGTCATTGATGCGATTGCGGACCGGTTTCCCGAGGCACTGTTGTCGGTGGACACGTACAAGCCTGCGGTGGCTCGGGGCGCGCTCGCTGCCGGGGCCGACATCGTAAACGACGTGACCGGGCTGCGTCACCATCCGGAGATGGCCGAAGCGGCGGCCGACTGGAACGCGCCGCTCGTGCTGATGCACTCGATGGGAGAGCCCGGGGACCTTACGCAGCCCCGCGAGTACGACGACGTCGTCGCTGAGGTGCGCGACACGCTCGCCCGGTCCGTAGAGACAGCTCAGGAGGCAGGCGTCGAGCAAATTGTTATCGATCCCGGATTTGGGTTCGGCAAGTCACACGCCCACAACCTGCGTCTCATCAATGCAGTCGACGAGCTACTGACGCTAAACCGTCCTGTATTAGTGGGCGTATCGCGAAAGAGCACAATCGGGGCCACCCTCGGGACCCCGGACGCACCCGCCCCCGTCGACGAACGGCTCCCTGGCTCCCTCGGAGCCACGGCTGTGGCTGTCATGCGGGGGGCCACCCTCGTGCGGACCCACGACGTGGCCGCCACCGCAGACCTGCTGACGGTGCTCGGCGCCATCCTCCGCCAGCGCTAGGAACTGTCCCGTTGGTGATCGTTCTCTACTGACGCTTTGCAGTCGGCACGACCGCCGTGAAGGTTTTTGAGATCATCGGGTTCGGGATTGGCGACGCGATCGAGATCCTGGTCGTCGCCTACATCCTGTATCAGCTGTACCAGCTCATGCGGGGCACCATCGCGGTGCAGATTGCCCTCGGCCTCGGGGCCCTGTTCCTCATCCAGTTCGCCGTGCAGCTGGCGGACATGACGGTGCTCACCACCGTCTTCAGCTATTTCAACCAGGTGTTCGTACTGGCGGTCATCATCATTTTTCAGCCCGAGATTCGGCGACTGCTCCTCCTGCTGGGCAAGAACCCCATCATCCGCCGCTTTGTGGCGACGACCGATCAGGACCAGGTGATCGACGAGACGGTGGCAGCGGTGGAGGAGATGAGCGATCAACAAATCGGCGCCCTCATCGCCTTCCAGCGCAGCACCGGGCTCCGGAGCTACGTGGAGACGGGCAAGCTGCTGGAAGCCGAGGTGTCGCAGGACCTGCTCATGACCATCTTCTACGGCCAAAATCCGCTTCACGACGGAGCGGTCATTATCAACAATCGTCGCGTCGAGGCGGCCCGCTGCATCCTGCCCGTCTCCACGAGCATGAAGCTGAGCCCGCAGCTCGGCCTCCGGCACCGCGCCGCCGTGGGGCTGACCGAGCAAACCGATGCGTTTGTAGTGGTGGTTTCGGAGGAGACCGGCGACATCAGCGTCTCGCGCGACGGCGCGCTCATCTCCAACATTACCCCCGAGGAACTGCGTACATATCTGACGAGTGCCCTCACGGGACAGTCTACCGCACAGGCGAGTGCCTCTGCGTCCGCGACGACTTGATTCCGGCACATTCACCCCTCCCCCCAGACCCGTTTGCTGTGCCCATGGCTCCCTCGCGTGTGGACAATGAGTCTCCCCGATATCGCCGCCGCCGCGAGCAGCTCGTGGAAACGCTCCGCTCGCGGGGTATCCACGATGAGCGGGTGCTGTCGGCCATTGGGAGGGTGCCGCGGCACGCATTCGTAGACCCGGCCCTGCGCGACCGCGCCTACGCCGACGAGGCGCTCCCCATCGGTCTCAACCAGACCATCTCGCAGCCCTTTACGGTGGCGTATCAGACCTCGTTGCTGGAGCTGCAGCCGGACGATCGGGTCCTGGAGGTAGGTACGGGCAGCGGCTACCAGGCCGCGGTGCTCTGCGAGATGGGGGCACGCGTCTTTTCGATCGAGCGGCACGAGGATCTGCTCGATCGTGCCCGGCGGGTGTTCGAGGAGCTCGGCTACGACGTGCGGACCCAGCACGGGGACGGCACGAAGGGGTGGACCGCCTTTGCGCCGTACGACGGCACTGTGGTGACCGCCGCCGCGCCCGAGGTGCCCGATCCGCTTTTCCGCCAGCTTCGCGAGCCCGAGGACGCGGAAGCACATCCGGGGGGACGGCTCGTCATCCCCATAGGCAGCAGTGGGGGACAGACCATGACGCGCATCACCCGCACCGGCACAGGACCGCACGACTACGAGCGGGAGGAATTCCACTCGTTCCGCTTCGTGCCGCTGGTGAGTGAGGGAGACGATGGGGATTGACGAGGAGCGGACGCCTCCTCTTCAAAGACGCCCAACCTCCTCATGCGAGATTTTACTGTTTCTGGTGGAGAGGCTCGGATGCGTGGAAGCATGGAGGCGTTGAGGAGTCCGGCACTCGCTGGAGGGAGAAGTCGAGCATTCTTGCGGCACAGTCTCGTCTGCGGGGTCCAGTTGGGGGGGGTAATCTGCCAAAGATTGCCGGTTTGGGTTCTGGCTGACTACTACCTCAAAGCGAGTCCTTACGGGCTTGGGCTCCAGTCCGGCAGGTCCGGCCTCGGCGCCAGGCTTTTTCACAATAACCTGGTGGGCATACATGCCGCTGTCGGAGGGCGCCTTCCAGGGGTACTGGTTGGTGTCGGTAACCGCGAGAGGGAACTCGTACGTTGGGTCAAACTGGTTCCACTCAAACCTGAATCCCGACTCTAGGCTGTCTTCGATGACACAGGTAAAGACGGCAGTGTCACCCGCGGGCACAGGGCTGGGGTCTACCTCCACGTGGAGAATCTCTGTGACCTTGGGCCGGTACTCATTGCCGCCACAGCCACTGAGGAGGAGGGTGGCCGTGAGCCCTGCCGCAAGCAGCGGAAGGCGGGAGCGATGGTTGAGTGGGCGTTTCATGGAAAGCACCTCGCGTTTTGAAATGATCGATGGGGATGGGCCAAGTGAAACGCCGCAATAGACCCGTCGGTCGTCACGGGCAGGGCGTCTAGCATCGGCTCGTTCCTCCGTCGCTCGGTGGTCCACACTGTCGGGGTGGGTAAGGGATCGTCGAGCGAGAAAATGCATGGCACCGAGGACGCTGGTGCAGCAGGGCGCGGAGAGAACCGGGCCGGCTTCGGGATCGTCATCGAGAACGGGATAGTCCTAGCCCGGCACGTCACACTCACAACATAACCCCCCCCCTCTCGAAAAATGCAAATGTTACAGGAGATCGCAACGATTCGGGGCCGCGGGAGTCTGCTCCGGCCGTGAATGAAGTTGAGGGGTCGTTCGTCGCCGTGCCCAATGTGAAACGAAACGCATCCGACCGCTTCCGAGCGCCCCCCTCCGAGGGACCGGGGTGCTCTCATGGGTCTACGATTCAGGCATCCGGTCGAGGAGCCAGTCGATGTGCCGGGCGCGCATCACCTTCGCGGCGGCCGCGGGCTCGCCCTCCGCGTCGAACTCGGCCCAGCGCTCACTCATGTGGGCGGCGTCGAGTGCGGCCTGTTCGGGGTCAGGATGCGAGGCAGACTGGAGGGTGAGAAGGCGTGCGGCCTCGGGCTCGTATTGGGGCAGCCCCAGGGCCACAGCGAGCATCACCGTGTCGCTGGTTTCGCGCCGGACGCGTTTCCAGGCGGTGAGGTCGTCGCGCTGCGCCGCGGCCCAGAGGCGGCCGGCGGCGGTGTGCGACGGGGCGGCGTCGGCCCCCACCTGCCGGGCACACCACCGGGCAAATTCGCGGAGGTCCCCCGCCGACCCGTCCGACTGCACGTGCCGGATGAGGCCGACGCGGGGATCGACGTCGGAGACGCGCTCCTCGCCAGTCGTTCGATCCAGCACCAGGGCGCGGCGCTTCCGGCTGTCGAAGATGTAGTAGTACCGGTGGGCTCGAGCGTCGGCGGTCATGGTGAAAGAAATAAGTCCCGAGAAAGGAGGGAGGTGTGCCCTAGGAGGCCGGGTCACTACTCGTTCGTAAGCGGATCGGCCCGGAACGTTCACTTTCTTTCAACACTGGGGGTGGGCCTGCAACAAAGCCGCCCGGTCTAAATACCAAACGGTGTGCGCGGCTCTCTTTCCGCGTCACGACGAATTCGTTCCTGCCGCGGAGAACGGGGGGCGTCCCAGGCCCACGCCGTGCTCCGCGGCGGCTCTGCTCTGTCGTTCGACCTGGATTGCCCGACGATTTTATGAAGCGCCTTAGCAAATATCACATTCTTCCGGCTGTTCTCCTCATCGCCTTCGGGGCGGTGCTCGGGGTCAACCTCGACGCCTATCTCTCCGAAGACGATTTGGGCAAGCAGTTCAATAAGATGAAGCGGGCGCTCATTGTCATCGACAAGAAGTACGTCGACCCGCTGAAAGCCGCCAAGGTGGTGGAGGCGGGGGTGAAGGGAATGGTGAAAAATCTCGATCCGCACTCCACGTACATCCCTGCCGATCAGGCCGAAGACGTGAAAGACCAGTACCAGGGATCCTTCGGGGGCGTGGGGATCGTCTTTGAGGTGCCCGGTGACACGGCGCGGGTTATCTCACCAGTGGCCGGGGGGCCCAGTGAAAAGGCCGGTATCATGGCCGGGGATCGCATCGTAGGGATCAAAGACTCCTCGGCCATCGGCCTCTCATCGAACGAGATCCAGAACGAGCTGAAGGGGAAGGTCGGTACGACGGTCCAGATGACCATCTACCGCCCCACCATCGGGGAACGCCGGACCTTCACCATCACCCGTGAAAAGATCGAGACGCAATCCGTCTATTCGCCCTACATGGTGGACGACAAGACCGGATATGTCGACATTACCCGGTTCACCATGAAGACCCACGAAGAGTTTCGGAAGGCGGTGAAGGGGCTGCTCGATAAAGGCATGAAGCGGCTCATTCTTGATCTCCGCGGCAATCCAGGGGGAGTCATGCGGTCCTCCTGGCAGATCGCCAATGAGATGCTGGGCGAAGGCATGACGATCGTGAAGACGAAAGGACGAAGTGCTCGGATGGACCGGACCATCTCCGCCAAGCCCGGGGGCTTGCTTCGAGAGAAGCCTGTCATTGTACTCGTCAACCGCGGAACGGCGTCTGCGAGCGAGATTCTCACTGGGGCCTTGCAGGACCACGACCGAGCCTTCATTGTGGGCCGGCGCACCTTCGGCAAGGGCCTCATCCAGAAGCAGTTCGATCTCGGCGACGGGAGTGTACTGCAGATGACGGTGGGGCGCTATTATACGCCGGTGGGCCGCCTCATCCAGTCTCCCTACAAGCGTGGCAACCGGAAGGACTATTACCAGGAGAAGTTCTCAACGATCAGCCAGGCTACGTACCATCTGAAGGAGTATCGGCAGAGCATTCCGGACTCACTGGCCTACAAGACCGACCATGGACGCACTGTGTTCGGTGGTGGAGGGATTCTGCCCGATTACGTGGTGCAGCCCGACACGACCGCACTCACCTACTTCATTCGGAGTGGGCTCGACTATGCGTTCGCCCGCAAGTGGTTTAGCACCCACGAGATGAATCTCCGGAGCTCGTGGCAGAAGCGCCCGGAGGAGTTTAAGGCTTCATTCGAGGTCTCCGACGAGATGCTCTCGTCCTTCTGGACGTTTGCGGAGAAAAAAGGCGTGACGATTACGGAAGACCCGGATTCGGTGAACACCGCTGAGCGCGTCTACGCGCGGTCGACCGCTCAGGCGAACGAAGACTTCGTGGCCACGCGTGTCAAAGGGTATCTTGCACGGTTGCTGTACGGGCGTGGCGTGGCGCGACCCATCCTTAATCAGACCGATCCGATCTTCCAGGAGGCCATGACCCTCTGGCCGTCCTCCCGCAAGTTGGCGGCCTATCACACGACGACACCGTCGTCGACGGTGAAGCAGGAGTAAGCAGCCCTATTCGGACTGCGAGTTCGTCTCGATCCGCTCTCCGAATGTTTCCGTATCGACGACGGCTGCGCCGCGGTCGAGCCCTCCCGGTCTCAGGTGACGAGCGTGGCGTCTTAAGCCTCAGCCGTGGCCACGTAGCCGTGGTCACGCAGATCGAGTCGGCTCCACGGATGCGGGGGCGGGCCGCGATCTGGGCAGCGCGCTTGCCAAGAGAAAGGAAGAGGGGATGGAGGCCCGTTCCGAAGAAAGGGCCTCTATCTTGTTGACAAATGCAGCGGTGTCCGTCCCCATCTCCACCCTGTCCGTTCGTCGAGCCACGGAGCCCGCACGCTCCGGCAGGACCAGCACTGGGGAACACCGGGGGAAGTCTGGACGAACACCTGTCGATGAACTGGCGGCTTGCTTCGTAGAAATGGGCCTGGGGTAACGAGTGCGCAACCAGCACCCCGCGTCGATGCAGATCATTTCACTGGAGATCTACGGATCGTTGACCCAGGTTCGGAATTGGGGATCCAGTCGACGTCGGTCTTCCTGAAGCTGATTGACGGCAGACTTTTCCCTGTCCCCAAGCTTCTCCGATGTGCTGAACAAGATCCTCCCAGCGATCCATGAACGCTTCGCGCTCGTCTCGGGACGGTGATGTATCGCTTGGGACGCCCGTCACTTCTCCCAAGGGCGCACCGGTCTCGTCCACGACAGTGACGCGGTCTCTCTCGGAAAGGGAGTCCAGAATGTGGAGCAGGTCACGCTCGACTTCTTCGACAGAAATGGTTCGGGGTACGGGACTGAAGGATTTGTTCGAGGAGTCACCGTACGACATTAACCCAATCCCCCGTTCGTTTGCTCCGCGGGAGAATCCTCTTCTTGGACGAGGGTCTTCCACAAGATCTCGGCGGGGTGCTGGGCCGTGCGGCCGGTCACGTCCTTGATCTGTGAGCGGCACGAGAACCCCGTGGCCGCGATGGTGGTGGTGTCGGGCGGGACCTGGCGAACGGCGGGGGCGAGGCGGAGCTCGGCCATGTGCTTCGATACATCCACGTGCTCAGCCTCGTATCCGAAGGCCCCGGCCATGCCGCAGCACCCGGCATCGACGGCTTCGACGTCGTAGCCGGGCAGAGCCAGCGCCTGCTCCGTGGCCTCGGTCCCAACGAGGGCCTTCTGGTGACAGTGGCCGTGCAGCAGCACGTCGCCGGCGTCGTCGGTCCACGCCGCGTCCTCGAAGGCCCCGTTCGACGCCCGCGCTGCGACGTACTCGCTGAACGTGAACGCCTGCTCGGCGACGGTCTCGGCGCGAGGCGCGTCGGGAAGCAGGTCCAGGAACTCGTCGCGAAGCGTCAGGATCGAGCTCGGCTCCAGCCCCACGATGGGCACGCCCTGTTCGGCGTACGGGAGGAGGGCCTCGATGGTCTGGCGAGCCCGACGCCGGGCCTGCGGCACGAGCCCTTTTGAGAGCAACGTGCGTCCACTGCCCACCGACGCCGGGGGACACTCCACCCGGTGTCCGGTGGCCCACAGCACCTGCGTGGCGGCCCGGAGCGGGTCCGGCGTGTGGTAGGCGTTGAAGGCATCCGGAAAGAGGACGACGCGAGGGCCGGTGGCGGGCGCCCGCCCTTCGTTCGCCGCAAACCACTGGTGAAAGGTCTGTCGGGCGAACGGGGGCAATGGCCGATCGGCACTGATTCCCAGGACCGCCTCCCCAATCGAGCGGAGTGCGGACTGATCGCTCGCCCAGTTGACCAGCGTCGCCAGGGGCGTGCCGCTGATCCACCGCGCCGCGTCCGGCTGGCGGGCGAAGAGGCGGGTGCGGAGAGGCATCGCATTGTCGTCCCAGAAATGATGCAGCCACTCCGTCTTGATCTTGGCCATGTCCACGTTCGACGGGCACTCCGTCTTGCAGGCCTTGCACTGGATGCAGAGGTCCATCACCTCATGCATGTCGTCGCCCGTCATCGCGTCCTCGGGGAGGTCCCCTGCGAGGGCGCTCCGGAGGGCATTGGCGCGGCCCCGAGTGGAGTCCGGCTCCTCGCGGGTGGCCATGAAGCTGGGACACATGGTGCCGGCCCGCAGCTTGCGGCAGGCGCCGTTGCCGTTGCACTTCTCGATGGCGCCCGTGAACCCGCCGTCCTCGGAGAAGTCGAGCTCCGTGCGGAACGGCTCGGTCTCGTAGGTCGGCCCCATCCGCAGATTCTCGTCCATCGGCGGCGCATTGACCACCTTGCCCGGGTTGAGGATTCGTTCCGGGTCGAACAGATCCTTGGTCTCGCGGCAGAGCTCGTAGAGGTCCTCGCCGAGGATTTCGGGGTTCGCCCAGCCGCGGGCAATCCCGTCGCCGTGCTCCGACGACACGACCCCGCCGTATTTCTTGACGAGATCGAGCGACTCTTTGGCGATCTCGGTCATCTTCTCCACCTCCCCCTCGTCCTTCGTGTTCACGAACGGACGCACGTGCAGGCAGCCGGCGGAGGCGTGGGCGTAGTAGGCGGCGCGGGTGTCGGTGGCGTCCACGCAGGTCGAAAGTTCGTCGATGTAGTCGGCCAAGTTCTCCACCGGCACCGAGGCGTCCTCGATGAAGGCCCACGGCTTGTAGTCGCCCTCCACGCCCATCAGCAGGCCAAGCCCCTCCTTGCGGATGGACCAGACGTTCTTGACGGCGTCGGGGTCGGTCACCCGCACGGTCGTGTAGCCGCGGTCCGCGTCGGCCATTCTCTGTTCGAGCGCGTCGAGGGCCGCCGTGATCTCGGCGTCCGAGTTGCCGGAGTACTCGGTGATGAGAACCGACCCGGGCGTGCCCTCCAAGAACGTGAGCCGCTCGGCGTAGCCCGGTGTCTGCTGGGTGCGCTCGATCGCGACGCCGTCGAACAGCTCGACGGCCGAGGGGTCGGTGTCCAGAACGGTCGTCACGGCGCGAAGGGCATCGTCGCGCGACTCGAAATGCACCACGCCGAGGCCCGTGGTGACGGGCTTCTCGACGAGATCGAAGGTGAGTTCGGTGGTGACGGCGAGCGTCCCTTCGCTGCCGCAGAGAAGCTTTGCGAGGTTCGGTTCGTCCTCTAACAGCGCCTCTAGACGATATCCGTTATTGCGACGCCAATGACTCGGGGTATTTTCATCGATCGTCGCCC
Organism: Salinibacter sp.; assembly: GCA_042219055.1. Taxonomy (GTDB): domain Bacteria; phylum Bacteroidota; class Rhodothermia; order Rhodothermales; family Salinibacteraceae; genus Salinibacter. The sequence goes on from JBDGQN010000021.1 coordinate 19,684, forward strand.
GCCCGCCGTCCGCAAGCAGAGCCTTGAGCCCCCGGTAGATAGCGCCTTCGAGGCCGTCATCGCGCATTTTCTCCTGCCAGGTGTCGGGGTCGGTGGGGCCGACGGTCGTCTTCGTGCCGTCGGCCAGCAGGACCTCCGCCTCGCGGACGTGGTGGATGAAGTTGCCGTACGCGATGGAGTGGGTCCCCGTGGAGTTGTTGGCGAGCATGCCGCCGAGGGTGGCGCGGTTGCCACTCGCCGGATCAGGGCCCACCATGAGGTCGTGTTCGGCCGCGGCGCGGTTGACCTCCGAGAGGGTGACGCCGGGCTCCACGCGCGCCGTCTGGGCCTCGGGGTCGATGTCGAGGATGCGGTGGAGGTGGTTCGTAAAGTCGATCACCAGAGCCTCGTTGACGCCTTGTCCGGCCAGAGAGGAGCCCCCACCGCGGGGCAGCACGGGGAGGCCGTGCTCGTGCGCCACGTCCAAGGCCGCCTGCACGTCCGCTGTTCGTTGGGGCACGAGGACGCCGATCGGCTCCATCGCGTACATGCTCGCGTCCGTGGCGTAGAGCGCCCGCATCATCTCGTCGGTGTGCAGTTCTCCTGCGATGCGAGGGGCGAGTTGGTCGTGGAGCGCATGCTGAGAATCCGTCTGGGGCGTCGGCATGGGGACCGCGTTGTCGGTTTAGGGGTGAGCGTTGAGTGTTCTACAGGGTCGCGGTGGGAGGGACGAACGAGAACGCAATACGCACTACGCACCACGCGCCTGGAAAGGATCGTCCTCGTTTGGCCTCGGCCTTCTTCCTCTCAGGGGACTTTCTATCACCGGGCTATACCTCGATCACGCTCCCCCAGTCGGGCCGGTGGACCTCAATGTCGGGATGGTCTGCCTCGATGTGTTCGGCCATCCAGGCGCGGGCCTCGGGGTCGCCGTGGACCAGAAGGACCGTCTCGGGATCCAGGCGGTCTACGATGGAGAGGAGGTCGCGGCGGTCGCTGTGGCCGGAGAATCGGAACCGCTCCACCGTGCAGTGGACGGGTTGCGGGCCGTGGCCTTCGGCCAGCATGACAGGGGCGCCGGGGCCCTGCTCTGCGGTGTCGAGCAGGCGGCGGGCGGGCGTCCCCTCGGCCGGGTGGCCCACGAGCAGGACGGCGTCCCTCTCATTCTCCACCATGCGGCGGGCCAGGACGTTCGACAGGGTCGGCTCAATCATCATGCCGCTGCTGACCACCATGATGCCGGGTCCTTCCAGAATTTCCCGCTTCGCCTCCGCCTCATAGGGCACGCGCTCCTGCTCCACCCCGAACACCTCCGCGTCCGGATCGAGGCGGGGGGTCGTCTGGCGCGTCTGGTCGTACAGGTCAGAGATCGAGCGCATCGAGCCCGCGGTGTAGATGGGCACGTTTCGCGGAATGGCACCCTCCCGCTTCAATTCGCCGAGCAACACCAGCATCTCCTGCGCGCGGCCCATCACGAACACCGGGATGAGGGCCGTGCCGCCCCGGGCCAGCACGCGGGCGAGCGTCACCCGAAACCGCTCCCGCTCCTCCGGGCGACTGGTCTGCTCGGCCTCGTCGTCGGCCCCCAGGGTCGTTTCCAGGATGAGAATGTCGGTCGACTCTGGATACTCACCACCCGGAAGGATGGTCTGGGCCTGCATGTTCGTGTCACTGGTGTAGAAGACGCGCCGCTCGCGGTCCCACTCTTCGAACCGAAGCTCCACCCCGGCGGAGCCGAGGATGTGCCCGGCCGAGTAGAAGCGTCCCGTGACGGAGGAGGCGCCCTTCGGCCCCGT
>JBDGQN010000210.1:0-11369 GCA_042219055.1 Salinibacter sp.
ACGTGCTTGAGGTAGTGGGCGAAGTCCTCGCCGCCCATGCTCGACCGTTTGATCTTGTGCACAGCCTGCTCGCCAAACGTCTCCCGGATGGTGGCCTCGAGGTTTTCGATGGCTGCCTCGTCGTTGATGACCGGAGGCGAGCCGTCTTCGAAGTCAAGCTCAATGTGCACCGCGTGAAGGTCGGCCAGCCGCTCCGTCGTCTCGCGCATGTACGTCCGGATGGTCTCCCGGTCGTCGGGGGAGACCGTGCGCAGGGTGCCGCCCAGGGACGCCTGCTCGGGAATTACGTTGTGGGCGTCACTGCCGTCGAGCATCGTAACGGTGAGCACGCTCGCGTCGCGGGCGTCGGTGACCCGACCCGTCATTTGGTAGAACTGGTTCATGAGCTGGGAGGCGATCCAGACGGTATCGACGCCCTCGTGCGGACGGGCCGAGTGGCCGGTGCCCTTCTGCCGCACCTTCACCTCAAAGCGATCGGAGGAGGCAGTCGCAGGACCTTTGATGAGCCCGTACCGGCCTACCTCGAGTGTGGGATCCACGTGGACCGCGTACACGGCGTCGAGGCTTTCGAGGATGCCGGCCCGAATCATGAGGGGGGCCCCGCTCGGGAGGCCTTCCTCGTTGGGCTGGAAGAAGACGCGCGCCCGGCCTGGAAGTTTATCGCGGTTCTCGTGCAGCACCAGGGCCACCCCGATGCCGACGGCCGTGTGAGCGTCGTGTCCACAGAGGTGGGCCACGTCCGGCGTCTGTGAGCGGTAGGGCACCCGCTTCTGATCCTGCGTGGGGAGGGCGTCGATGTCGGCCCGATACCCCACAACGCCACCCGGCATCTCCCCCTCGATTTCCACGTACAACCCAGTGCCCGCGATGGGGCCGTGCACGTCAAGCCCGTATCCTTCCAGCGTTTCCCGAATAAAGCGGGCCGTATTGTGCTCTTCCATTCCCACTTCGGGGTGCTGATGGAGGTGGCGGCGGACGCCAATCAGCACCTGGGCGAGGGACTGCGAATCGCCCGCAATGTCGGTGATCGAATCAGGAAGACGACTGGAATCTTCGAGGGTAACGCTGGAGAGCATCTGTGGCGGAAGTACTCATTCGGGACGGTCTATGCACCGGCGAACTGGTTGCAAGAGCTACTAGAACCAGGACATTATCTACGAGCCGAGCGTCGTATAGATTCATGCATGGTCCAGGGACCTCCGGATGAGACTGCCTTCGTGGAGAACAGAGAGAGCCCCCGCGAGACTCAGGAAAGCCCCAGGTACTTTCGTAGAGTCCACTCGCCCGCCAGCAGAAGGAGGATGGCGACCAGGAAGAACAGCGAGCGCCACAGCTCGGCCTCTGTGCTCTGCTGCACAACCTCGCTCGAGAAGGAAGAGCGACGGGCCAGGTCGTCCGGTAGCTGATCCACCGTCTCGGGCGTATAGGCCGTGCCCCCCGACTGCGTGGCGATCTGTCGCATGAGAACCGGATCGGCCCGGGGAGATTGATATTCGAGCCGGAGGGGGGCAACGGAAAACGTGCCCTGATCGGTACCCAACTTTTCTCCCTTCCGTTGGGCCGTGGCCTCGTAGCGGTAGGTGCCCTCAGGGAGCGTGCCCGCGTCGAGCGTGTAGCGGCCCTGTCCCAGCGGCTCCATTGTGTAGGGGTAGTCTGTCCCCGACGAGTCCGTGACCGTAACCTCTACAGTCGCGTCAGGCACCGGCTGCATGCTCTCGTTGTAGACCTGGCCGGTGAAGGAGACAGGTTCGCCGCCGTCGAAGGTGGGGGTTGTGGGACGCACGCGAACAGGCGAGTCGTCGGTCTCAGTGGTGACCCAGCGGAGCAGGTTGGAGGCGAGGCCGGGCCAGAGAGGATCGGCCGGCTCGAGCGAGGCGGGCAGCAGGGCCCACCGCCACACGCCGGTTCCCAGCAGCGCGCCCGTCCGTTGGCCCGCGCGGCGGCGAACGACGAGGAGGGGCTCGGACGCTGAGGTCGAGGGGCGGACGGCGGTGGCCAGCACGCGAGCGTCGGGCGAAGGGGTCCAGTTGACGGCACTCACCCGGAGGGGCGGCAGGCGTTCGAAGAGGGACAGATCGGCGTTCTCGATCCGAAAGATCGGGTGCTGCCGCTCACTTTCGACGGGGCGGAAGGGAGCCTTAACGAAGCCCGAGCCGGACGCCCCGGGAGTGGCAGGAAGGGCGGACCCAAAGTGCTGACTCCAGGCCGAGACGTCCGTTTGCCGATCGAGGAAGAACAGGGCCGGGGTGCCGTCGTCAATGAGGCCGGCGATGCGTTCCACCACGTCGGTAGGCACGGCGGCACTGGGGAAGCCGGCACACACCACTGCGTCGAACGACGAGAGGTCCTCCGGCAACTCGCCCCCGAGGAACGAGCCGTCCGAAATCGGCACACGGGCCGTCACCTTCGTGTCAGCGTTGCGCGCGTAGACGCGGCGGAGGGCAGTGAAGTTGGGCGACGGGGCAGCGCCGAGGAGGAGCACCCGGCGTTTGCTCTCGAGCACGCGCAGCGAGAAGGTCTGCGCGTTGTTGCGGGTCGTAGCCTCGTCGGCCAACGGCGTCGCGCGTACGGTCAGTCGCTGGAGTCCAGCGGCTTCAGGCCGGAACGTAAGGTCGACCGACACCTCCCCCGTACCGGTTGGCAGGCGCACCTGCTGTCGGTCCAGCGTCGTGCCTTCCTGCTCAAGGGTCACCGTTACGGCCTCGCCGCCCCCCTGGGTTGCCGTGAGGGTGGCCCGCACGGGCACCTCTGAGTCGAGGTAGGCGCGGTCGTTGGTCGCCACGCTGCGGAGGCGGAGGTCGCGCTGTTGGGCGGTGTCGCCCACGGTGACGGGGTAAATCGGCACAGGCGAGCGGCCAGCCTCCCGGACGGGATTGCGGCCCGTGTTGTATTGGCCGTCGGAGACGAGTACGATGCCTTTCAGGTTGGAGGCCTGCAATTCCTCGGGCACCGCCTGGAGGGCGCTCGCGAGGTTCGTGCGCGACGCATCGAACTGCAACGAGTCGATGGTGGGACCGGAGAGGGGACGAAGCGTTTTCCCCACCGCGAAGAAGCGGGCCGAGCCCGGTCGGTCGTCGCTGCTCAGCGCTTCGAGAATGGGCTGCACCGAGTCGCGCGCGGTGCCGACGCTGGGCGACTGGTCTCCGGCCGTGACCACCTGCATGCTCTCGCTGTCGTCCACCAGAACAGCCAGGACGGGGGGGCGCTCGATGGATTGGATCTGCCGGAAGACGGGTTCGAAGAGGAGAAAGCAGATGAGGGCGAGGGCCAAAAACCGGAGCCCGCCGAGGAGTCCTCGCCAGCCGGGGCTCAGGGACGGCACGGTGGACCGGTAGCTCCAGTACGTGAGCCCTCCCGCCACCGTCACGCAGAGGAGGAGAAGCCAGGGGGAATAGCCGAACGAAAAGACCATGCGGGACGATGAGAACTACTCAGTAATCGTGACGCGACCGGTCGCCCGGTCCCCAGCGTCCGTCGTTACGACGACGCGGTAGCGGCCCGGCGGCAGGGACTGCGCATCGACGCGGAGGCGGTTGGGGCCGGGGTGGGCCGCGCGTTTGATGCGCCGCACCCGGCGCCCGAGGGGCGTGTGCAGGGCGATCCGGAGGGTAGAGGTGTGCGGGGGCGCAGCCACCGGTACGACGAGGGACGAGGAGGAGACCGGGCGATACGGAGCCGAGACCTGCAGAGCAGACGGCGGCGTTGTCCGGGCGCGCCACTCAGCGATTCGGATCGCGGCGTCGGCGTTCACGATGCCCCAGCCGCGGGTGGTGTCGGGAGCGTGGGCCTGCGAGGCGGTCTGTCGCAGCAGACGGCGCACTTGCATGGGCCTCAGCGCCGGATTTACCTGGAGCATTTGGGCTACGATCCCCGTAACCTGCGGGCTCGCAAACGAGGTGCCCTGGAGGCGGGCGTACCGGCCGTCGCCCCAGGCAGCGCTCACCTTAGTGGCCTGCACGAGGACGTCCGGTTTGCGACGCCCGTCGGCGGTGGGCCCCCGTGCGCTAAACGGGGCCAGGGACGAGTCGGGCGTGATCCCCCCCACCGCAATGGCCGAGTCGGCGTCGGCGGGCGTGTTAACGTAGTACCAGCAGGAGTCCGGGCTGGCGCAGCCGCTGTTGCCCGCGCTCACCACGACCGTCACGCCCAGTTGGGCAGCCCGATCCACGGCCCGCGTCGTGATCGCCGTGTCTCCGTCCAAATCCTCAGGCGTGTAGCTGTGCTGGCCCTCGTCGAACGTCGTATAGCCGATCGACACGTTCACCACGTCCGCTCCCCGTCGGTAGAGCCATTCGAGACCTGCCACGAAGTTGTCTTCTTCCACGTTGCGCTCGAACTGTGTGTACTCTGTGGTCGCGCCCAAGAGGGTTGCCCCGTAGGCCGGGCCCACGAGCGTGCCGGGATCGTACCCGGCAGCCACCGACGCGACCCCCATCCCATGACTGCCGCCTTGTCGGTTCTCCGTAAAGTTGCGGAGGGCCGCCAGTCGGTCGTCTGACCGAAGCGTCGCAAACGCCGGGTGGTGTAGGCCGCGGAAGTGAGCGTCCAGAAAGCCCACGCGGACGCCGTGCCCGCTGAGGCCTCGGTTCAGGGGGGGCAGGGCATTGATGCGAGAGAGGCGGGATCGAGCTGCTCCATACTTCGGCGGGGCGGAGGCGGACGAGCCCGCTTGATGACTCACGATCGTTCCGGTCTGGTCGCGCGGGGCGGAAGAGGAAATCCCCGTGCGTGCCGAATGCAGGGTGGCCACCGGTTGGGTGCGTCGGACGAAGGGAAGGCTGCGGACGGTCCTTCGGATCGCGGGCGAAAGACGGGCACTCACGGCGTGAAACCACTGGCTACGGACGAGCGGCTCTACGCCGAGGGCCTGCAGGCGGTCGAGGTAGGTGGAGCTCACCGGTTGGTTCCAGCGGGCCTGGAGGGAGTCAGAAGACGCCCCGGGCCGATCGGCCAGAAAGATCCAGTACTTCTGTGCGGTCGCGCTGCTGTCCCGGGCCTCCGGTGCGGCGTGAGCCGCCGGAAGCCCGACACACAGTCCCAGCACGAACAACCATCCGGCGAGGCGAGGCCCGCGCCCCTTCGCCCCGAAACGTCCCGAGTCCCGGAACCGGAACTCGCTGAGAACTGCACGGACGAGAGGAACGTGTTGCGTCATAACCGGACGTCGTTGCGAGAGCATTGTCAATCCTCCTCAGAATGTTCGTCCCCCGTGCGGTCCCGAGAAGGCGTCGGTTCTCCCGGACGAAGGGCCGAAGCGGAGGGAAGCGGAGCAGGGACCGGTCGAGACTCGGAATGCGTGGCCGTTCGCAAGAGCCCCCCAGTTACACGTACAGCAAGGCCATGAATCCGAGGCAGGTGACCACCATGAAAGCCCCTTCTACCCGTGAAATTTCGTGGTCACTCCAAGTGAGCGGGAGGAGAAGGGCGCAGAAGCCCAGCATCACGGGAAAGTGGAGCCGGAGTGTTTCGGGGGCGACCGTAATGGGTTCGGCGATGGCCAGCGTTCCCACTACGAACAGCACGTTCAGCAGATTGCTCCCCATCACGTTGCCCACGGTCATGTCCGTCTCCTTCTTCATCGTGCTCACCATGGACGCAGCAAGTTCCGGGAGGCTGGTGCCGATCGCCACGACCGTCAACCCAATCACCACCGTATCGATCTGCAGAAGATCGGCGATTGCCAGGGCGTTATCGACCATGAGATGAGCACCGAGAGCCAGTCCCGCAATGCCCCCGATCACGTAGACCGTCTCGGCGAGTGCCGAGAGCTCCGTCTCCGCCGAGTCAAGTTCCTCCTCCATGCTCTGCAGGATGGCCGCCGTCGAGGTGCGTTGCGCATCGTAATAGACATACGCCCCAAGGCCGAGAAGGACCAGGACCATGAGGAGACCGTCTCCCATGCCGACGACCCCATCGAGGGCGCAAATGTAGAAGAGTACCATGACCCCCATCATGGCTGGGTACTCCCGCTTCAGAATTTCAGGGGTCACGGTGAGGGGAAGCACCAGGGCGCACATCCCAAGGATGAGCGCAATATTGCTGATGTTGGACCCAATGATGTTGCCGATCGCGAGCGTGGACTGCCCCGAGAGCAGGGCAAAAAAGTTGACCAGGAACTCGGGCATGGAGGTGCCGAGGGCCACTACGGTGAGCCCCACGATGACGGGACGAATGCCGTACTGCAACGCGATGCTGGAGGCCCCCTGGACGAGTCCCTCGGCGCCCAGATACAACACGAGGAGGCCGAGGAAGAAAAGGAAGACATAAAGGACCATGTAGGCAACCCAGATGAATCGCCAACCAAACACAAGTGACGCGAGGCCCGGTCGTCAAGGGCGATGAGGGAGAGGCCCAGCCAAGGGGAATCTCCACCGTATGGAGATCGTCCAGCGAAGGGATTACGCGTCGTTGAGCAGGGCCTGGCCTCGAAAAGAGCCCGGAAGCAGTGCCGAGACGGTGGTGCGCTCGGGGGCATCGCGATGTCGATCCATCCAAAGCGTCGTGTCGGGGGCGAGTTCCGCCAGGAGTTGCCGACAGGCGCCGCAGGGGGTCCCCTCCGGATCTGCGTCGCAGGTCAGGAAAAGGCGCCGGGGGGGCGGCAGGCCGTACGATTGCACAGTGCCCAGGGCGTTGCGTTCAGCACAGAGGATGCGTGACCAGTCTGGGTGCTCCACATTGACGCCCGGCACGAGGCGCTCCTCGCCACAGTCCACCACAGCGCCCACTGGATAATCGGAGGCAGGGACGTAGGCGCGCTGAGCCACCCGTCGCGCCGTGCCGATGCCGTCGGAGGTTTCGTCGAGAGAGTCGTCGAGGACTGGGGAGAACAACTCATCCGGGCCGGGCAGAGCGCCGTCCCCGGTCCAGGCGCCACGCACCCACACGTCATCGGCCGCTGCCTGGTAGGGGCCCTGTGCCAGCTCCTCGACGTACAACGCTTCCTCGCGCCGGAAGGGACGAGACAGGACAAAGGCCGCTACCCGATCAGCCACGTCCGCGGCCACGGCGGTGGTGTAAGCGTTGAGGAGGGCAGGGAGGGTGATCGAGTACGACGCGCTCTCCACCCGCACGCCGGGAATCCAGTGGCCGTCGTCAAGCAGCAGGACGGCCGCCGTGGGCACATCGGAGAATGGAACGTGCGCGTGAGCCGTGCACCGCTCGGCCCGTTTGCGGAGCGGTGTCAGGACCGAATCGGAGGGCATAGGGGCCGGAAGAGAGTCCACAGAGACGAATCGGGACCCGGGCGAATCGGTGGAGTCGGCGGAGGTTCCCGGTTTGAGGCAGGGGCAGTCCACAGCACCCCGATGTGCGAACCGGAAGAGAGAGGCCCTTTCGTTCCTGATTTCCCGCCCCAGTAACAATCATCTTACGACTTCTACCAATTCTCAAAGATGGTTATGTTCTTGCCCACCCTGCTTGGAAGAGGAATGTCCGCCGCGAAGCGCGCCTCGGCGACATGCTTACCCTTCCGGCATACGACAAAGAGAGTGCTTTTCAGCACCCGGTCTTTTGGAAATGGACCCTGAGGACGTTCCGAAAAGCGTGGATCATTGATGCGATTGCCCTGCTGGCATACGACTGTACATGCACAGTTAAAATGGATAATTCGTATCTCTTCGTCCTCAAGTCGTAAGTTGATTACACACCGACGCATTTCAGCCTGTCAGAAACCAGCGCCCCTTGATGCTTCCGTGTCCTCTCTCTTTCTTCCACACTACCCCTATTTGGTGCAGTGGAGACTATGAAAACAGAGACGGATAGGGACGGTGACTTGCCCGGAGAGATGCGCAATTAAGCGTTTACCGTCACCTTCTTGCTGGACTCCAACAGTCAAGAATGCCCTGTATCTATATATTTGTATGGATTTTATTAAATTAGAAAGTATATGAGATATACTAGCTATGGCCGAGATATTAACTGGTAACGGGAAAGTTTACTTCGACCCGTTCGCAAGTGACGCGGATAGCCATTTTTCTAATGTAGTTAGAATCTTTTTCAACAGGATGTGGAAGAGTAAGCATGGAATAAATTTCGAAGAATACGAAAGTATAGCTAAAGACAGTTTTGACGAACGAGTATCGCTGAAAAAACCGAAGGAGATCAAGAAGTCATTTGCAGAGGGGGTAAACAAGCAATTTGAGGAGAGAGGGTTGTTTACGCTAATAAATTTCGCAGGAGAAAAAAATGAAATGGACTTCGTAATAGGTTGGGAGTCCGCCAAAGAGTCAGTTAAGGAAAATTTCCAGGTCCCTGATAAACCGACACATCGGATCAAAGAAGAGCCTGAAGAGCCGTCCTTAGATGACGACGAGTTTGAGCCTAATCTTGGGTTTTTGGGCTATATTGTAACGTCTAGAAAAGAAAAGAAGATAAAAAAAGTAAAGGAGTATTTCGAAAAAAGACACGAAAGATGGAAACAAGAAATATCGAAAATAGAAAAAAACAACGAAAAAGTAATAGAAAAATGGAAAATGAGAAGAGACAAAATGGAGTACGAAAAAAGAAACATATTCGAGAAAATAAATAAATATGAAGAAGAGTACGTAGAGGGGATAAAAGGTACGGTAGAAAAGGTAGTTTATGCAAAAGTAAGTAAAACAAAATATCCTAAATGCTTATCTTTTGAACACATAGAAGAGTTATTGAATGGAGTTTTAGAAGCAGAATACGAATACGAAAGTAGAAATGTGGTATTGGACTACGCACTCCCGAAAATATATGAAATTCCGAACAGAAAGAGAATCGAATACGTGGAATCAGAAGACGAATTTAAAACCGTAAATATCGGCGAAGCTAGAGTTGAGAAAATATACGAAAAAATTCCTTTTAATATCGCTCTTAGGGTAGCAAGGCAAATATTAGAATTTGACTATTCTGGTGGGAGTGTGATTGAGAATATCGTCTTCAATGGGTACACTTCTGGCATGGGGAAAGCGAGATGTAAGGTCTCAGTGAAGTGTTCGCGGGATGACCTCCGAGAGATAAATTTGTCTGAAGCCAATCCCCAGGACGTGTTCGACTCCCTGGGAGGAATAAGTGCGTCAAGTATGGTTGATACGTCTTCCGTCATGCCAATCATGCAAACTGGCATTCAGGACTCGGAATCGGTGGCCCCGACTCCCGTAGGTGACGACTCTGAAGGAACAGAAAACCTAATGAAACTTGACTGGGGAGAGTTCGAGCAGTTGATCGGCGGTCTTCTCGAACGAGAATTTGCAAATGAAGGGGGAGAAGTAGAAATCACACAGGCAAGCCAGGAGGACGGAATCGGCGCAATAGCATACGATCCCGACCCCCTGCGCGGGGGCAAGTTCGTCATCCAAGCGGAGCGCTCTGCGCAGCCGGTGGGGGGGTCTGCCGTACGGGATCTCCATGGTACGTCGATGCGCGAGGGAGCTGATAAAGGCGTGCTGATAACTACGTCCGATTTTAGCCGTTCGGCGCATGATTTTGCGAAAGATAAGCTTATCCAGCTTCTGAACGGCGATGACCTGTTAAGGCTGCTGGATCGCCATGGGTACGACGCCCAGATCGATTTGGATGAGGCGCGCGGTGCAAACGAGCAGTCAGAGCTTTAGGCAATCGTATAATCGTGGGTTGGGTTGCGCGCCGTTTTGAGAGGGCTTCCTCACTCTTTCGTGGATGGGCGCGTGCTCTCCTCTCGTTCCTCTTCGCTGTCTCGTTTTCTGCGGCGGGCTATCATTTGGTAGAGCGCACCGATGAGGAGCGTCGCTTCTGGGCGTTCAGGGAAGCGCGACTTGGGGCTTCTGGCCTACACAACGAAGTGAGGTCTTTTGCTGGATTTATCACCGATGAGCCGGAATGTTACCGCTATCTCGTGTCCCAGAGGGAAAGAAAAGGGGGCTTATTTACGCTCAGACCGTCTCAGAAAGGGGGAGGCACCCGATGAGGTGAAAAAAGTCGCTCTCCGTATGCGAAGTCCCGCTTTGGACCCAGAGGCAAATAGCGCTGTTCGGATAACAGATGCCCTCTGCCGGGGTGGCGGAAGTGGCAGACGCAACGGACTTAAAATCCGTTGGGCCTTGTGGCCCGTGTGGGTTCGAGTCCCACCCCCGGCACCATCTTTGGCCGTGAGAATCGCTGTTTAGCGCCGATAAAGACCAGTCAGTTTTTGACGGTATTTGCGACCTCGTGCTGGTCCGTAGATCTTGCATGGTCTCGCAAGAAATTGCAGGGGATGGGCCGTCGAGCGAAGCGATGTTGCGGAGGTCTATTCGAATCCGGACAGTTACACGGCTGTCACGGTCGCCTGCCACCGTAGCAATTGGGCGCGGAGGAGGAGCGAGCTTCTCTGCCCCGAGTGCCGCGATGAGTGTATGGACTGCCCCCAGGAGGTCGTCCCTACGCCTCCCCCGAACGACCCGAGTCGTCCAATTCTGAGCCCTCGGAGTCGGACGCCTCACGGAGACCTCACCCCTGGTGCAGACTCAACGGATCATTTTGAGGTTGGTCAGGTGAGGGACCTTGTCTCGTCTGCTCATCGGTCTTGCTGAGGTCATGTCGGCTCCCCTGTATGTTCGCCCGTTCACAGAAACTGAGCAAGAGGAATTGGAGGGGGCTGTTCGGTCGGGGGAGGCTGTGGAAGAGGACGGGGGCCTGGAGGAGGAATAGAGGAGTGGTGTAGGGGGGGAGGAGAATGGCCTTCGATTCGGTCAAACCAATGATGCCATGGGCGATAAGACGTCGAACGTCTCGTCGGGTGAAGGCAAGCGTCCGAGCGACACGATGCGCGAGCGGGTGCCGGAGGACAGCCGGAAGTTCTGGCTGCTTCTCAACGCGAACCGCTTTCTCGTCGCGGCCGGCATCCTCGGCTTCATATTCATTCTGCTCGTGGGACTCGGACAGCTCCACCCAGCGGGCATGCCCGTTCTGTTCGCCGACGGGGATCTCCTGGAAACCCTCTTTCAGGGCCTGCTTGGGTCGATCATCACAGGGGTCACGCTCGTCCTTACGCTGAGTCAGCTCGTCCTCTCCCAGGAGCAGGGCCCGGTCGGCGACCAGCGCAAACGAATGCAGGGCGCGATCGATTTCCGGCGCGACGTCGAAACGCTTATCGGGGAGCCCGTCAGCCCGGTGCAGCCCTCGGCGTTTCTGCGCTCCATCGTTAAACTCACGAAGCGCCGGGCCGAGGCTGTGGAGGAGGCTCTCGCGACCGTCGACGGCGAGGGCCTGAACCGGCAGATCGGGAAGTTCGTCGAGAACGTGAAGAGGAACGCGAACGCCGTCCGGAGCAATCTTGAGGGCTCCCGTTTTGGCGAGTTCGACGTCGTGTTTTCCGCGCTCAATTACAACTACTCATGCCAATCAGGGGTTGAAAACCACGTCGCCGCAGGCGGCTTGAAAGAGGA
>JBDGQN010000211.1:0-12438 GCA_042219055.1 Salinibacter sp.
CCTCGGCGTCGGCCGTCGTCTGCTTTCGCTCGGCCTGCGTGACAAGGCCAAAGGTAGGACCGGCCAGCAGGTGTCCCGTAATGGACTTCCAGGAGACGGGGAGGCGGTACTTCGCCAGCAGCGGAACCTCCAGGTAGTTGAGCGTCGTGACGATTTCGCCCCTATTGGTAGTGCCCGTCGCGCCCTTCCAGATCCACAGCGCTTCGGACTGGAACGCCAGCGGTCCATTGGGGTCGAGCTGCACGAGTCCCCCCAAGATCAATCCAGGGCGTCGGCTCAGCGTGGCGGGGCTCTTGCTGAACCGCGGTGTAACCGCCTGGGTCCGGTCCCCACCCTGGAGCGTGGCAAAATTGCCTCCTTCCCTCACCCCCACCCGAATCTGGACCTGGGCCTGCACGGGCACGGTCCAAAGCCAAAGCAGGAGTCCAGCAAGCGTGACGAGGCGGTGCCAGGACCTAGCGGGTCGGAAAAGACGGGGATCCATCAGGAAATCGCACTCGGGAGAAGAAGTGGGAACGGTAGTCCTATTTGCGTCCGAAGGGATCGTTCGATCAGCGGGCCCGACCATGCGGGCGACCAGTCATGCGAGGGCGGAATTGAACCGCCGACGCGAGGACGCGATTGCTCCCCCGCGCGACTGCCCGCGGCTGGAGCAGCGGCATCGCTCCGCCTAGATTTGTGTGTAACCACATTTTTACGAATTCCCGCGCACACCCTGAAATTCAACATTGGTGCCAGTTGGAAGATGTAACGGATGTGCTTCAGAGTCGTCTACGATTGAGCATCCAACAGGCGCGGGGGAAAGAGGGGCGGGGCGTGTCCGGTGGGAAACGTCCGAGCATCGGCACGCCCGACGAGAATGCTCTCTACGGCGAAAGACTGAGCATCCTGACTAGTGTTGAGCGCGTGCTCGTAAGGCTCCGCTTACTACACGAAAAAATCCTGAGCACGTGTGTCCGTCTCCACCTGCCAGAACCGACCCCATATCGTCGCTCCAGTCGTGGTCCGGGCCCATCCCACCGACGGTGGAGGGCTCGGCGATTGTCAGATGGGCTCTGAGTCAAGCCCTGAGCGACGACGTAGCTGTTTTTCTGGGAAGAAGCTTGTTTTGAAGGCACCGCACGTGCTTTGCACCATAGCACAAGCCGTTCTGAGCCCGGACCATCCCGAGGGTGAGGCCGGTCCGCCGAAGGATTCTTCTCGAAGACGGCAAAGATCTTTTGGACCCGCACGGCCGACACGCTGGCCTCCGACTGCCTCGAAATTCGTCGGCCGCCCCCCTTCTGGAAGGGCCGGATTCCGGGCAACTGAGGCGATTTTTCCTTGCTCAGCCTTTCGTCGAGGAGTAGTGTGAGGGCTTGGTCACTTCTAAACAAAGAGCGGGAGATATTTCTACCGGCATTTTCGGCGGAGTTCCTGCTAGACCCCAAGACTGCAGGCACGCAGCAGTGCGACGTGCCGCTGCCTGCGAACGGAGCGTTTGTTCCTCTTGATTTTCGGATGGAGTGAGAGCACTGTAAGCAGATTCTATGAGAATGTCTCATTGAAACAGGCATGCGCGCGTGAGGACAGCAGTCGTCCCCCTTGTCTTTCTTTGCGGAAGCCCTCATACTGAAAAGCGTCCCTTTGAGGCTCCCCGTCCCCACCTGCCGTGCTACAGGGAGGAAGCAAGAGTTCCTGCCCGGCGGCACCCGGGGCCTGGAGGCTAGGCGGGAGCCGACGGCCCTGGGACGAAACCTCGGCTTGACATCTAAAACCGACACTGCTATACTACCGGCGTCCTTGGGGCGGCTGAAGTCGCTGCCTCCGGCACAAAAACGGTGCATCACCACACCGACGTTTTACTATTTCTTACCGAGTACTAGCAGGTCTGGGGGAAAATATGCCCTTGACAATCCGAAAACGAACACCTAGGTTCGCGTAACGGATTATTCCGGGATCACCCTCTGTGTGATCTACGCGAACATGCCTTGCTTGGAGCGGGGACCTGGCTGCGGCGATGTCCTCAGCGGGTGCCCTCGCGACGTGGATTCCCTGACATGATCACCCAACGACCAACCACATTTCTCGCGAAGCCCGACCGCTCGATATGACATCGACGCACCCACGCCACGTGACCGACGACCCTCCGTCGACCGACACTCACGACTCACACACCTCAATGAACTTCATGGGAGAACGAAATACGACAATGACTCGCTACTTCAAATTTGCTCTTCAGTTCGCCTGCGCGCTGGTTGTGCTACTTGGGCTCTCCGTCGCCCCAGCCTCAGCGCAAATATACCTGGACGGCACGGCCAGTTCGAACGGGAATGGAACGTCAGGTAGTCCGTATAATAACCTCGATGCCGCCATCCAGGATGCGAACACGGCAGGGGGTCAGGGCTCCAACGCTGCGCAAGATACTCTCTTTGTGGTGCCTGCAGAGTATGATGCCCCGAGCAGGCCGATAGGAGACGAAGCGGGGGAAAATCTCCGGATCCGCACATGGAATGGTGAAACAGGAGGGAGCGCCACCTTCAACTCCCCTGGAAACATCCGCGTCGACGGTGATGTCACTGTTGGATCTATCGATCAAGGTGATCCTAACGTCGGTGAAGTAGACCTGACGCTTGAAGAAGGCGTTTCACTCGTATTTGCCCAGAACTCAGTCCTCGAGCTCGCCAGCGAGGGAACTGGCACTGGGGAATTTTCCAGAATCCTTGGGGAGGGACAAGTCGTCGTTTCTACCAGTGGAGGCGAGGTGAACATCGGTGCGAACCAGGCGAGAGATGATGTTAGCAACGCCGATGAAACGATCAAGACCCGCATACAGGACATTCAGATCGACAAGCCCGGCGGGCTTGTGACATTTGAGCGTTTCAGGGGTGTGACCGCATCGAATCTGGAGGCGGTGTTTCAGATTGGCGACACTGATGAGGAGGCCCAGAGCCGGTTCGAGGTTTCTGCGGGGGAGGTTGAGGTTCAGCAGAATGTCGAAATTGCCTTCAACGCGGACACCGGGCCCGACGGGACGCCCGCCGATCCCTTTCCGGTATTCGAGATCGACGATGATCCAAGTACCGACGATGACGCTCGTGTCTTCGGTCCTGGAACCGTGAGCTTCAATGTAGTTGGTGAAAACCAGTTTGGGACCAACGGCACCGGGACGCTGGAGACGCTCTTCGTGCAAGACAGCGCGCCGAGCTTCGTAGGTGACGGCGATCAGGAAGGAAATAAGGTTACGTTCTCGGCGATTGGGAACGGAGGAGAGTCGAGAGCAAACTCGGGTGTTCTCCGTTTCCCCAATCTCACGGAGATCGAGGGCACCTTTACTGCGAACGGATCGAGCGTCGACGTCACTGCACCGGTCCTCGGGACAATTACGACCGACCTGAATGTTGAAGCTGGAGCAGTAGTGTCCGTAGGGGGCGATGCTGACTTCGACGACAAGCTGTCCGTTAAGGGTGAGACAGACGTAGAAGGCAGCTCGACCCTGAATGCTAACGACGCGGCCGAATTTGCAGGCGTGGTCGATATCTTGGGTGCCGGGACTCTTGCCACGTTCGACGGCCAGGCAACCTTCAATAGCACGCTCAATGTCGAAGAGAATGGGGATCCTTCGAATCCGGCAACGGCCACATTTAACAACGTCGCTAGCTTCCAGGACGTGAATCTGGGGAGCACGCTGAACTTCAACGCGCCCGGTCTGGCCGACGTAATCGGTCGGTCCACGATCAACGGTACACTGACCGCCGATCCGGGCGCCGGAAACTCCTCCACGATCAACTTGGGGGACGGCACTGCCGCTGCCAATGGAAGTGGAAACGGCCGCCATGACCTTCAGCTCAAGGGAAATGCGAACCTTGCAAGTGGCACGCTGACCTTTAATCTCGAAGACAATGAGACGGACATCATTCAGAACAACGGCAGCAACGAGCCGACCATTGTTCCGGCCACTCCAGAGTATAACGAGCGCGACGTCGGCACGAACCTTATCCTCTCCGGTAGCAGCAAGCAAGAGTTTGTCGGAGGCTCCGGGGACATCAACGGTGCCGACCGGTTGGTGCTTGACAACAGCAGCGGTGTCGAATTGACCATCGCGGAGAACAACAGTGCGTTCGACCTCGAGGTTCTCGATATCCTGCGCCTCGAGGACGGCGACTTCGTGACCAACGGGGGCCTGGATATGCGGCAAGGAGAAAGTGGAACAGTCGCCGCCGCGCCTGAGGAAAACAACGTCACGGATTCCGATCTCAAGCGGACCCTGGTCCGAAAGATCGATAACACCGGAAACTTGATTGAGGGTGTCTCCAGTCAGGTTATAGATGGGGAAGATGTCGCATACCGCGTCGAGAGCAGCACGGCACAGACGCCGTACCGCATCAAGTACATCGGGAGCGGCAACACCACGACCGGTGCGGAATTCCTGCCCGACGGTGTTAGCATCGAGAACCGGACGCTTCCGGAGCTCGAAGTTGCGATGTCCGGCGACGATAACGCCATCACGCTGAGTCCTCCGGCGTACCGCATTGCGAGTCCCCGAACGGGACGCCAGGCCCGCACGGCTGACTCGGACGCACGGCTTGAAATTCTGGGTGGAGACCTAGTCTTCACACAGAGGGAGCAGCTGCGCCTTGAGTGCCGCGGAACCATTCAGCGCGGCAGCCGCGGCGGCGCCCCTGCGGAGTTCATCACGGGCGACGTGGTTGAGCCCATCGAGGCCCTCACCCTTGGCTTCAACTGCACAGGCTCAAACAGCTTTGCTGGGGGCACCGACTTCGTGAAGGGCATTGAAGGCGTGAATCTGCAGTACACGAATACCGCCGCCATTGACGGTGCCTCACAGCCGGGCACATCCAGAGGCATCGAGTGGCTCTCCCGCTCGCAGCAGCAGCAGGCTGACAACCGCCGTCCCGAGGAGATCCTGGACGTGCACGTGGCCGGAACAGGTGCTGTGCAGCTGGCATCGGGAAGCACTTACCAGTTCAACCAGAACATGCGGATTGAAGACGGGAGCACGCTCGATCTGAGCGCCGACGATGCCTCCGCGAACACCCTCCGCATGCAGACCTTCAACGAAGCCCCCGGACAAAATGTGGGTGGCATCGTTGAGGATGTCCAGCTCAATGAGACGGGTCTTGATGGGGCAAATGAGTTGGCGCCCGGAAACACCCTTCGATTCGTCGGGTCCGGTGGCTTTGACGTCCAGGAGTCGGACTCCCTGCACTTCCGTGGAGCCGGGCAGGCTACGGTCCTCGCGGACGCCAACGACACCGGAAATCGGATCGAGAAGACCCTGCCGAATACGCTGATCCGAAAAATGCCGGCCGAGAGCGGGGCAAGCCGCCTCGATGTCGCGGATGGTGGGAACGACGGGAACGTTAGGGATGGTTTCGCCGCGGAGAACGGTGGAGACCGCCGCGTCGTCTTCGCCACCGCGAACACGAACACCATCGAGGACAATGGCACCACCACAGTGGACGGCTACGTTTACGAGGGGGATTTCGTAATCGTGAATGCCCAGCACTTTGGGGAAGGACCCACACCTGATGCATCGGGTGATAAAGACGGAGACGAAATCAGCCCCGCGGAATACCAGGATGGGGTTACCCTTGCGGGTCGGAATACCGGTATCGTTGATGGAGTTGGCGAGGCCACCGATCGCGTCGATGTCTTTGAGGTGCAGGGCAACTTCGTGCAGGGCACTGGTTCTGATGCTGCGGCCTACGCAAACGCACCGGGAGCCTCCGTCCTCGGCTTCGAATGGCTGCCCGGCATCGATCGCTCCGGCAGCATGCCGGATAGCCGGTTCGTCGTCACCGGGAGCTTCACGAAAAACGCCACGGACTCCACCCGGTTCTACGTGGGGGGGGTTAGTACCGATCCATTGGCAAGTGTGGCTCAGTTCTCGATAGGGCAAGTCGACGCCCAAGTTGACTCCCTAACGCAGGAAAATGGGTCCTTCTACGCCATCGTCTCTGAGTCCTTCGTTGTGAAGGGTGGTGTGCGAAACAGTAGCCCCGTAGACGAACTAGCCACCGATACTACACAGAGTCCCGGTGGTCCCAGTGCTGTTTCCTTCAGTAGTCCCGCCTTTGAGGTCAGCGGCTTCCGAGACCGTGATGAGGGTGAAGGTGGGATCGGCCCGGAAGACGCGTTTGCCTCGATCACGGGCGATGTGATTCAGCGCGCAGGGACGATGCTCTTTGAACAGTTCGCTGGAAACAACAGCCTCATCGAGATTGGGAGCGCTACCCGGGTTGACGCGCCGACGCGGCCCAGCGACTTCATGCAGGACGTGTCGACTCCCTGGCCACTCGACCCCGCACCGAACACCAACATTCCGACTGCCACGACCGTAAATGTGCAGGACTCGGTAAACGTGCGTGGTGGTGCTTTTCGGGGCAACCTCAACTTCCCGCTCCAGGGACTGTCGGGAAGCACACCCTTCGTTACAAACATAGTCACTGATGGGAATGGGAATGTGGTGAGTGCCGACACCGTCAATGTCAACTACAGACCTGAGGTTTTTGCCCCGCGCGACCAAGCGTTCCGTGCAGCGGCCATCAACGTGGGGAATGCTACCCAGGACCTTTCGCCGACAATGGCTCAATCCGTTGGCAACGCTCCCGAGGCGTTCTTCGACGTCTCAGCGGCGGACTTCTTCTTGGAGAACAAGCTGGTCCCACGAAAGGAGATCGCGGAGTCGATCCCTGGCGCGCTTGGCCCGGATAGTGTTGCTTCTCCGAGCAATCCCACGTTGGACCGTCGGGTCGTTGTCGGTGGAGAGAATACGGGTAGCTACGAAACCGAAGGGACGACGACCATCCAGGAAGATGCACAATTGCGTCTCGACGGTTACGAATGGAGCCAGCGGACCGGAGGACTTGCGTTCTTTGGTGACGGTGACATCCCCGGAAATCTCCTTGACTTCAACGTCCTCGAGGCAGCTTTGAGTGGTGTGGTCTCGACTGAACCGATAGTCAATACTACCCCACTTAGGCAGAGAGAAGACCTGAGTTTCCAGGATGAGTATCCTCTCGATGTCTATGGTTTCGGGGAAACCTCCAACCGAGGCCTCGTTGGTACCTTCCGGTTCGAGGGAGACGACCTTCAGACCGTGGAGACTGATGAGAGTCCTGGTACGTACTTCCACGGCCTGGTTGTGTCTGCTGAGGAAGATGGTGACGGGATTCAGCTCGCCTCGGACGTGTCCACGAACACACTCCGTGGTGGACAGGGGGTCTTCCCTGAGGGGACGATCAGTACCACAGCTGGCGCCCGTTCGAAGACCGACGGGAGCGAGCATGGTGTGCAGCGGCCCTTCGGCACGCTGGTACTTCAAGAAGGCAATGTCCGGACGCAGAGCGACACCCTGAACGTCCTGGCGCCGGTGCCCACGAGCGGCAACGACCTCGTGGAAGCCAACAACGCCGACGAGTTCCGCGATGGAAATGCAGTGCCGGCCAGTCCGGTGCTCGGCGGCGACAACGACAGTAAGGTCGTCGGAAACCTGCGACGCGCCATTGAGGACCCGGGCACGGACACCGGTGGCTTCGTCGAAGACGGATACATCTTCCCGATGGGGACCGTCGGTGAGGAGCCCCGCTACCGTGGATTTGTCCTCGAGACCGTCACGGATCACTCTGACGCCCAGTTCTACACGGTGTCGACCATCTCGGACCCGGGCATCAGCCTTCCCGATGGGTTGACGGATCCGGGTGTTGTCAACGGGTCGACGGTGGACCTTGATCTCAACGTACAGTCGCTGCCCTACTTCAGGGTCACGTACGACCAAGCTGAAGGCTTCAACACCTTTGACGTCCGCGTACTATCGAACGTCGAGGGAGTCAGCGACGTCAATCAGCTGCGGATCCTCCAGGCGTCGGAAGGCGCGAATGAGTGGAATAACGCGGTGGCAGGCGGCGAAGATGGCTATGCCGAGAATGAAGGGAGCCCGATCGACGACGAATCGGGGGCCTCCGGAGGTCCGAACGCCACAATTAGTGGTGTGTCGAACGTCATCCACGAAGGCGTGGATCTCCGGAAGGGAACCATCTTCGGTCTCGCCTCGGACAGTGAGTACAATGGCCTTGGCACCGGCGAGCGCATCGCGGGCAAAGCCACGTACCACGTCACGGGTCGAGGCATCGCTGGGGCGCAAGTTGCCGTCTACACGCAGACGGACACAGTGGTGACCTCGACGGACAGTGACGGAAACTTCGTGGCCACTGGCCTCAACCCAGGCACAAATTATAACGTCCGGGTTGTGGGCATCCAGGGCACGGTTGACAGCTCGGAGATTGACGCTGTCGATGCGCTTCAGACCCTGCGGATTGCGAACCAGAGCCTGACGCCCGCCGTGCCGCTGCAGGCGACGATCGCAGACGTAACCGTGGACAATACTGTGGGGGCGGTTGACGCCCTGCGCATCGCACGGTTCGACGCTGGTCAGAGCGTAACCCTTGGACCGGCCGGCACGTCGTTCGCGAGCAACGAGGCGACGGTTGGAAGCTCGTCCGGGAATGAGGCCTCCGTGCAGGCCGCCGCCTACGGCGACGTGGACGGCAGCAGTGGCTACAGCACGAGCAGCTCGACGGCGAGCCCGATCGCTGTGGCTCCGCCCTCGAAGTCCGCTGCGTCTAAGAGCGGCGCTCCTGCAGAGTCCACGACACTGCCGGTGCGCCTGTCGAACGCCGCGACGGTTGGGGCCTACTCCCTCACGATGGAGTACCCGGCCGACAAGGTCACCTTCAAGGGGGTCAAGTCTGGGCGAGACGTGATTGCCAACGCCCAGGATGGCAAGATCCAGGTGTCCTGGTTCGACCGGTCCCCAAGCCAGCCGGCCAGCTACAGTGCTGGGGACAAGCTCTTCGCTCTCAAGTTTGAGAAGCGGGAGGGCGTCGAAAACGGTACCAGCGTTGAACTCGGCAAGGTGACTGGGAAGTTTGCCGATCAGGAGGCCAACACGCTCTCCGGCGTCACCCTGACGGCGCCCACCATCGAGGTCGGGTCCTCGCCCGAATCCTTCGCCTTCGATGGCAACTACCCGAACCCGGTTCAGGCGAACACGAACTTTGGGCTGCAGCTCCCCTCGCAGGCAAACGTCACAGTCGAGGTGCACAACGTCCTTGGTCAGACCGTACGGACCATTGAGAAGGACCTCTCGGCTGGATCGCACACGCTGTCGATGGACGCTTCGGGCCTGAGCTCCGGTGCCTACGTCTACCGGGTCACGGTAGAGATGGGCTCCAAGACCATCCGCAAGACCGGTCGCATGACCGTTATCAAGTAGCACGAATACTCACGTGGTCACGCGGGCGGAAGGTGGACAGCAGCGTCTGTCCACCTTTCGTCCGTAGCGCCACTGTGATGTGAAGCGTGCCCCTCTCTTCCTTGCGTCGAACCCTCCTCCCTTCTCGAAATATGACCCGCGCTACGATGACTTCTTTTCTCTCGAAGCTTAGCACGGTTGTCCTGCTCACTTGCGCGATCTGGGCAGCCCCGGCGGTGGCGCAAAAGCCGTCCGTTGAGTTGTCGGTCGAGTCTGCCAGTAGCGGGAATACAGTGACAGTGCCGATGACCGCCGAGCGCCTTAATGACGTCGGCGCGTTTTCCGTCGAGGTCAACTTTGATCCGAGCGTCCTGACGCCGACCGGCGATACGCTGACGACCCCGACCGGCCGGAACTTTCAATTTGGCAGTCCTTCCGACGGCACCATTGCCATCTCGTTTGCGTCAACGGACGGCATCTCAATCGCCAAAGATACGCTCCTGCAGCTTACGTTTACGTACGAAGGGGGCTCCTCGGCCCTTTCCTTCGGACAGGACCGCAAGCTGACGGACACGGAGGCCAATCCAATCGACGCTGCATTTGTAGGAGGAGGGGTGGCAAGTTCCGTCGGCTCTGTCGAGCTCGGAGACGTTACGGGCGCAAGCCTGGGCCAGGAAGTGACCGTTTCTCTCTCTGCCTCTGACCTGAACAACGTCGGTTCTGCCGACATTGCGATCGATTACGACACGGACGCCCTTGCGTTTAAGCAGGGAGCGTCCAGTTCAGCAAGCTTCTTTGAAGCTCCGAATGCGAGCGGGGGCACGGTCTTTCTCGTTGGCCAGAACGTTGATGGCTCGGATCTTTCCGGCGACATTGCTCAGCTTACCTTCGAATTCCTCGGGGGCTCGTCGTCCCTGAACATGACGAACACGACTTTCACGGATCCGCAGGAGAACCCGCTGTTTGCCACCCGCACGGATGGGTCTGTGAGCGGTGTGAGCCCGGTTCTTTCCGTCCCTGACACGGTGGCAATTACCGGAGAGACTATTGACATTCCCGTTCGGGCCAACCGCCTCACCGATGTCGGGTCTGTTGATCTCCGGCTTGACTACAGCGGAACCGCCCTTTCTTTCGTCGAGACGGTAAGCACCACCAGTGGTCTCAATCTTAGTCCGAACTCTCCCAGTTCGGGGACGGTCATTCTGACCGGTCTTTCGACGCAGGGCGTCGACGTGGGCGACTCACTGGCCGTGCTTCGCTTCCGGGCGTCTTCTCAGGAGCTGAGCACGAACGTCTCCTTCAATCGATCGGAGAGCGTGGTTACCGATCCCAACGAGAATGCCTACAATGTCACCTATCGAGACGGGGCCGTGACGATTCGTGACAACCGGCCGCCAACGATCTCGTCCATCAGTGACCAGTCGGTCTCTCCGAACCCGAAGAAGACCACTACGGTGCAGGCTGAGGCGAGTGATCCTGACGGGGATGATCTCTCTTACAGCCTCGTCGGCGATCAGCCGACGGGACTGTCCATCGACGACTCTGGGCTTATTACCTTCTCCCCGGAGTTCTCACAGCGGGGCTCATCCTTCACCGTCACCGTCAAGGTGTCGGATGGGTTTCGGTCCGATCAGACGTCGTTCCAGCTGACCGTCCAGGAGCTTAATCGCTCGTCCATCACCGCAGACGCGAGTCGGAACTTCACAGACCCGACCAGCGCTCAGAGTTACGAGTTGGTGGGTCTCCCCGGAGATGCAGGTCTTTCTATTGCGGAGACCCTGCAGGGAGAACCCGGGAAGAGCAACAATTGGCGTGCCTTCTGGGACGATGGATCTGAAACCGACGGCATCGTCGAGTTCCAGTCGGGTTCCTCTACCTTCAACTTTCAGAAGGGACGGGGCTTCTGGGTGCTTAGCCGGGATCCATGGTCGGTTTCGCAAACGGTGCAGCCTGTTTCCCTCACTGAGCAGGCGAACGCGACCATTCCCCTTCACTCTGGCTGGAACATCATTGCTAATCCCCTCGGAAATGGGCCCGACGGTGGCGGAGTCCCCTGGTCGGCGGTCCAAGACGAGAACGGCATCTCGGAGCCCCTCTTTTCCTACAACGGCGGGTTTTCACAATCCAACTCCTTCGCTTCGGCCAAGGACGGTGAAGCCTATTACTTCCTTAACAGCCAGGGCCTCAGCGAGCTGAAGATTCCGTACTACGGGGCCTTCACGCCCTCGTCGGCCTCTGAGAAGAGCACAACGGATCGAGTGAAGGCCCTCACCGTCTCTGCCACCAAGGATGGGGAAACGCTCTCCTCCGTTCAGGTCGGCCTCAGTTCCACTGCCGAGAAGGGCAAGGACAGGTTCGACCATTACGCACCGCCGATGCACTTTGACAATGTGCGTCTTCAGGTCCAGAACAGCGAGATTCAGGATCGGTATCCGCTCGCCGCAGACGTTCGCCCCGCGTCTCCGGGGGGGCAGTCCTTTCCGCTCACGCTGACGACGGAGCCGGGGACAGAGTTGACGCTTCGGGCTGAAGGGTTCAAGCAGTTCAGTGCGGCGGAGGAGATTCGGCTGTACGACGCGTCGAACGCCAAGACGTATGATCTCCGTGCAGATCGATCCATCGAGGTCGAACCCAGTGCCAAGAACTCCCGCTTTGTCCTGCTGCTCGGAGATGAGTCCTACGTTTCCGAGAAGCAGTCGGACCTGGTTCCGCAGAAGGTGACCCTCCACCAGAACTATCCGAATCCCTTCCGCTCGCAAACCACACTGAAATATGCGCTCCCCGAGCGGTCGGACGTGACCATCCAGGTCTTTGATCTCCTTGGTCGGAAAGTCCGCACCCTCGCTCGTGGCTCCCAGGAGGCCGGGACGCACACGGTCCGCTGGGATGCGCGCGGTCAGGGTGGAGGATCTGTCGCAAGTGGGACGTATCTTGTTCGACTTCGAGCGGGAGACCAGATCCGAACCATGAAGGTAACTCTGGTGAAGTAGCGCTTGCTGCTGCGCATCGTCTCTGGTTCTACATTCTCCAACTATCAACTGTCTTGCCTTCTATGATTCGCTCTGTTCTTTCCTTCGGCTCCGCGTTCCTTGTCCTCGTCCTCGGAGTCAGCACCGCCATGGCCCAGTCCATTTCGGGCGATCGACACCTCCCTGCACCGTCTGAGGCCACTGCCTCGTCGG
>JBDGQN010000212.1:0-4339 GCA_042219055.1 Salinibacter sp.
TGTCCACCACGTCGGTGGAGGTGAGGCCGTAGTGCACCCACTTCTTCTCCTCGCCCAGCGCCTCGCTGACGGCCCGCGTGAAGGCCACTACGTCATGCTTCGTCTCCTGCTCGATTTCTTTAATGCGGTCGACGTCAAAGTCGGCCTCATCGTAGAGGGTCTCCACGTCCTCGGGCGGAATGGCGCCGATCTCGCTCCACGCCGCACAGGCGGCCAGCTCCACGTCGAGCCAGGATTGAAACTTCTGCTCTTCGCTCCAGAGGTCGCCCATCGGTGGGCGGGTATAGCGGTCGATCATGCAACTGGGGAATTAGGAGGGCGGGACGAGACCGTTCGGGACTGCGTTTGGTAAAATAAGTGCGCTGCGGGAGGGAATGCCAGCCGTTCTGTCCTTCTCCCAAAATCCTCAAATCAGGAGGGGGCGGGCCCCCACGGCGGCAGCTGAAAGAACAGAAGTACCCCGTCCCCGAAGATGGCCGTGGAGAACAGGAGCAGCGGCAGGGTGAGCGGCAGACAGGCCGGGTCCCCAGTCCGGACCCGTCGACCCGTCAGAATTCCGTCGACGGAGACGGGCTCACGCCGTCCAACGCGTCGAATCGTGATGGGAAATCTACCCCACGCGACCGGTGCACTGACAACCACAGGGCGCCATACGAAACGCCGGCCCCTCCGGAGGGAGAGGCCGGCGTTGAACGCATTCGGCAGCGGAGGCGCCTGTGATGCCTCCCCGGCACCGGGCGTCTGCTAGAACGTTTCGAGGTAGCGATCGAGCTCCCACTGCGAGACCGACGCGAGAAACTCGGTGTACTCCTGCGTCTTGGCCTGCGTGAACTTCTCACTCACGTGCGGCCCGAGGGCGTCGAGGATGACGTCGTCCGCTTGCAGGGCCGTAATGGCCTGGCCGAGCGTGCTGGGGAGCGTCTCGATGCCCCGTTCCTCGCGGTCCGCCTCGGTGAACTCGTAGATGTTTTCGCGGACCGGCCCGGGCGCGTCGAAATCCCGCTCGATGCCGTCGAGTCCCGCGTGCAGCATCGACGCAAGGGCGAGGTACGGATTGCATGAGGGATCCGGCGAGCGGAGTTCGATGCGTGAGGCCGCCGGGGTGCGGGCCGCCGGCTTGCGCACCAGGGCCGACCGGTTGACGTCGCTCCAGGCCACGTAGATCGGCGCCTCGTAGCCCGGCACCAGGCGCTTGTACGAATTGACGGTCGGATTGCAGATGGCCGTGAGGGCCGGGGCATGCTCCAGGACGCCCGCGAGGAAGCTGTAGGCCGTGTCGCTCAGGCTGAACTCGTCGTCGCCGTCGTGAAACGCGTTCTCTCCGTCCTCGAACAGCGAGAGGTGCGTGTGCATGCCCGAGCCGTTGATGCCCGCGATGGGCTTGGGCATGAACGTGGCGTGCACGTCGTGCAGCTCGGCGATGGCCCGCACCACGGATCGGAAGGTGGCGATGTTGTCCGCCGTGGACAGCGCGTCGGCGTACTTGAAGTCGATCTCATGCTGGCCAGTGGCCACCTCGTGGTGGCTCGCCTCCACCTCGAAGCCCATCTTCTCGAGCGTGTAAATGACTTCCGCCCGGATCTCCTGGGCCATGTCCTTCGGCGCCAGGTCGAAGTAGCCGCCTGCATCGTGCGTGTCAGTGGTGGCGCGTCCGTCCTCATCCTTCTCGAAGACAAAGAATTCGGGCTCAGGCCCAGCGTTCAGCTCAAATCCCATCTCGTCGGCCCGGTCGATGGCCCGTTGCAGCACGTACCGCGGGTCGCCCTCAAAGGGCTCGCCGGTGGAGGTGTTGATCACGTTACACATGAGACGGGCCGAAACAGTGTCATCGCCCCGTCGGCTCCGCCAGGGAAGAATGGCAAAGGTATCCGGATCGGGATCCAGGCGCATGTCCGATTCTTGAATGCGGACGAAGCCTTCGATGGAAGACCCATCGAAGTAGATGCCCTCGTCGAAGGCCTTTTCGGCCTGATGGGCCGGAATGGAGACGTTTTTCACCGTCCCCAGAATGTCGGTGAACTGCAGGCGCAGGAAGTCTACGCCTTCAGCTTCAATCTGCTCAAGGACGTTGGTTTTAGTCGGCATTGATGCGTTGGGGATGCTGGTTTAGGGAAAACGGAGTGAGGGAAAACGGCCAGATCGGCCGGTCGGTCTAGTCGGGGGAGGGCTCGGTGTCGTCGTAGTCGTAGATCTTCATCGGCTCAGTGGGCACGGCGCGCGTCTCCTTAAAGGTGCTGAGCACGATGCTCGTCGTGGTTTCGCTGACGCCCGGGAGCGCCTGAATGGTGGACAGGAAGCGCTCCAGTTCGGTGGTGTCCGCGGTGCGCACCTTCATCAGGTGCGAGCCGGCCCCGGTGATGGAGTGCAACTCCAGCACGTGGTCCATGTCCTTCACCGCGTCCACGAAGTCCTCATAGTGTTCGGACCCGTCGACGGACACGCGAATGAACGCTGTAATGTCGAGCCGCAAGCGCTTGGCGTCGACGACGGCCGTGTATCGTTCGATCACGTCCCGCTCTTCGAGCTTGCGCATGCGCTCGCTGACGGCCGAGATCGAAAGATCGACCTCCTCTGCCACGTCGCTGCGCTGCATGCGACCGCTCCGCTGAAGCAGTTCGAGAATCTTCGCGTCGATTTCGTCGATGGTGTGCGACACGGACTCATCTTGTCTATTTATTTTTGGCTCACGCCTACACTACACCACTTTCTTTGGTTTGTCAAGCCTTCTGTGCAAATAATTTTGCAGAACACGTAAAAACACCGTTTGGAAGCGCTTCAGCGAATCGCAATTACAGCCCCCCCAAATTCTGGAAGCGGTTCCGAACGAGAGGAAGGGCCAACTCGTAAAGCGCAAATACATTCCAGATAAGACCAGGGGTCCGGTTCTTCTGATCCCCCGGGACACCATCCCCTTGGTGCTCCGTAACAGCCGATCCGTGACGGGCGGGCGATCCGGACGTTCTTCTCATGCTTCACTGGACAGTCCCAAGCGTATGTCCCACATTCTGGTCACTGGTGCCAATGGCCAGATTGGTAGCGAACTCGTTGAGGTGCTGCGCGAGCGGCACGGTCCCGCCGGGGTGGTCCGACTCGACCTGAAGCCCCCTCCCTCTCCGAACGGCCAGCCACCGGACGCGCCCTTCGAAGTGGCCGACGTGCGCGACCGAGAGGTTCTCGCGGATGTCATCGCGCGCCACGAAATCGATACGGTCTATCACCTGGCGAGCCTGCTCTCGGCCACCGGTGAACAGCAGCCCGACCGGGCCTGGGACGTCAATATGGGAGGGCTCAAGAACATCCTCGATCTTGCCCAGACGCACGACCTTCAGGTCTTCTGGCCCAGTTCCATCGCCGTCTTCGGCCCCTCGACCCCCAAGACCGACACGCCCCAGAACACGGTGCTCGACCCTGCCACCATGTACGGGGTCACCAAGCGCAGCGGCGAGCTCTTGTGCCAGTACTACCACCGCCGCTACGACCTCGACGTCCGAAGCCTGCGCTACCCGGGCCTCATCAGCTACAAGACGGCGCCCGGCGGCGGCACCACCGACTATGCCGTCGACATGTGCACGCGGGCCGCCGAGGGCGCGGACTACTCCTGCTTCCTGGAACGGGACGCGCGCCTCCCCATGATGTACATGCCCGACGCCATCCGCGCCACGCTCAATCTGATGGGGGCCGATCCCGCCGCCCTCTCCGTGCGCGACAGCTACAACGTCGCCGCTTTCAGCTTCTCGCCCGAGGAGCTGGCCGCGAGCCTCCGGCGCCACGTGCCCGGCTTCTCCTGCACCTACGAGCCGGACAAGCGCCAGCGGATCGCCGACGCCTGGCCCTCCACCGTCGACGACACGGCCGCCCGCACCGACTGGGGCTGGGCACCCGAGTACGACCTGGACGCAATGACGGAGGACATGCTTTCCCACTTGAGAACGGGAGAAAGGGTGAGTGGGGGAGAGGGAGCATGAGGGAGATGGGTTCTTCCGATCGGTCATGCTGGCACCTGCGCCCCCTTTCTCCCATTCCCCCTTTCCCCCACGCCCCCCCCTACTACGGGCCCGTCCTTCCGACCTGCCTATTCACTCCGAATACGAACCAACCCGCCACACCACCATGCCGATGACCGACGACGTGACGGCCGATTTCCGCCAAACCCTTCAGGAAATCAGGAACGCCGGCACCTACAACGAAGAGCGCGTCATCACCTCGCAGCAGGACGCCGACATTGAGGTGGAGGGCGGCCGGCACGTCATTAACTTCTGCGCCAACAATTACCTCGGCCTCGCCAACCATCCGGAGATCATGGAGGCCGCCAAGCGGGGCGTGGATCGCTACGGCTTCG
>JBDGQN010000213.1:0-334 GCA_042219055.1 Salinibacter sp.
AGGGCTACGACCCGGCCCATCTCGATCCCGCCCCGGATCTCACCGTGGTGGGCAATGCCTGCACGCCCACTCATCCGGAAGCCGCCTATGCCCGCGAGGAGCGCCTCCCGCAGCAGTCCTTTCCCGAGGCGCTGGCCCACTGCTTCCTTACCGACGCCCGCCGGCCCCTCGTCGTCACCGGCACCCACGGCAAAACGACGACGACCGGGCTGCTCGTCCACCTCCTCCAACACGCCGGGCGCGACCCGGGCTTCCTCGTGGGCGGCGTGATGGAGAACACCGGGCAGAGCTATGCGCTGGGCTCCGACGCGCCGTTCGTGGTGGAAGGCGACGA
>JBDGQN010000213.1:371-11803 GCA_042219055.1 Salinibacter sp.
GCAGTCCGCCGTCGTCAGCTCCGTGGAGTTCGACCACGCCGACATCTTTGCCGATCGGGCCGATTACCGCGGCGCCTTTGTGGACTTCGTGGGCCTGCTCGACGCCAACGGCCTCCTCGCTCTCTGCGGCGACGATCCCGACGTGCGCGCCCTCGCCGACCACACGAGCGCAACGGTTCGCACCTACGGCTTCGACGCGAGCAACGACGTCCACGTCCGGGACCTGTCGACGACCGAACGGGGGCAGACCTTTACTCTCCGACTGAACGGACGGAGCGAAGCGGTGCGGTTCCCGCACCCCGGCCGCCACAACGTCGAAAACGCGTTGGCCGCGGCCCTGCTCGCCCACCGCGAAGGCGTGTCGCTTCCGGAGATCGCAGACGGGCTCGCCACGTTCGAGGGCATGAAGCGCCGGCAGGAAGTGCGCGGCTGTCCCAACGACGTGCTCGTGATCGACGACTTTGCCCACCACCCCACGGCCGTTGATGCCACCGTGCGGGCCCTCCGCGCGGCGCATCCCGACCGGCGACTCGTCGCCATCTTCGAGCCCCGCTCCAACACGAGCCGCCGCGATCTTTTCCAGACCGACTACGGCCAATCGTTCGACGCGGCCGACCGCGTCTTCCTGAAGGCCCCACCGGTGCGCCACAACGACGACCCCGACGCGATGCTCGACCCGGACGCGGTGGTCCAGACCATCCAGAACCGCGGCACGCCCGCCACAACCTTCGACGACGTGGACGCCGTGCTCCCTACGCTGATGGACACGCTCCAGCCCGGCGATGTGGCCCTCCTCATGAGCAACGGCAGCTTCGGCGGCCTCCCCGAACGTCTCCCCGAGGCACTGGCCGAGGCAGCGTAGCTACCCGAAAAGGGTGTCCACATCGATCGACAATCCGTCGAGGGGGCCGTCTCCGGTGAGCGTATCCCCCTCCTCCAGCGTCTGCACGTCGTCAATCCCTCCGTAGACCTGCACGGCCCGGTTGGACGGCTCGACGACCCAGACCGTGTCAACGCCCACGTCGAAGTACTCCTTGAGCTTGCGGCGCATGTCTTCCCATGAATTGGTGGGCGACATAATTTCGACAATGAGCTCGGGGGGCACGTCTAAGAAGCCCTCGGACTGGCTCTGTTCGAGACGCTCGTGAGAGATGAAGAGCACGTCGGCCGCCCGTACGCTATCGGGATCCTGCTCCGTATACACCCCCACCTCCCCCACCATGACCTCTCCAATGTCTTTCTCCCTGAGGAAGTCCCCAAGCCGCTGCGCAACTCGAAATTCGAGGTGGCCGTGAGACTGACCAGTTGCTGGAGGCATTTCTTTGATCTTGCCCTTCACGAGTTCACAGCGGCCGATGTCCGCCATGCGGAGCAGGTCCTCGCCACTGATGAGGCGGTCGGTCGTTTCGACGGCACGGGTCATGGCGGCATGTAGAGTGGTGTGGAGTGGGCGTCTCGAGGGGTATGTACGCCTTTCTGCGACAGGAGGTTTTCTCCGTTTCTCATCTTCTACTCGTCGAGCCCGAGTTCCTCGCTCGCCATCTGCGTCCCCTCCACCCGCACCGCAATCTTGCGGAAGGCCGTCCGCCGGGCCGTCGACCGGTCGTCGCCGAAGGGTGAGAAGCCGCAGTCGTCCGTCGTGCCGAGGCGGTCGGCCGGCAGGTGCTCGGCCGCCCGCAGGACCGTGTCCCGCACCTCCTTGGGCGACTCCACCTCCGGATCGGTCACGTCGATGACACCGAGAAAGATCGTCTGGTCGTCGCGGCTGTGCTCACGGACGACGTCGAGCACGCGCTCCGGATCGTCTTCACTCACGAATTGCATGTAGAAGCGCCCGGCGTTCATCTCGAAGAGCAGGGGCAGGAGCTCCGCGTAGTCCACGTCGGCGCTGTGGGTGGAGTCCTTGTCGCCCCCCGGACAGGTGTGGATGCCGATCCGCTGGCGTTCCTCCATGGAGAAGCGGTCGAGGACGCGGTTGTTGAGATCGACGAACCGCCGGAGCAGGTCCTTCGACGGATCGAGCTTCACGGCGAGGCGCCCCTCCGTAAAGTCCATCTGCACGGCGTGCGCCCCCGCCTCCAGGCACTGCCGGATGTCGGCCTCCACCTCGTCCACGAGATCCTCCAGAAACGCCTCGCGGGGATACCCGTCGAGGCCCGCGTCCGGGTAGAGCAGGCTGAGGGCAGACGCGGAGATGACGGCCTGCTTCACCGGCACGTTTGCATACTCCTGCGCCCGGGTCAGGTACTCCACGGCGTACGTCTCGTAGCGGAAGGGACCCTCGGTGAGGCGCGGCAGCCGACGCGTGTGGCCGGCGGCGAACGGAATCTCCATTCCGTCCGGCTCAACATTGTCGGCGCCTTCGACCGGGTAGGTGAGAAAACTGGGCTTGGCCTGCTCGCCGTCAGTAATGACGGGCGAACCCGTGTTCTCGAAGGCGTCGATGGTGGCCCGCAGGGCGCGGTCGTACACCCCGTCGAGCGCCTCCGAACTGAGATCGCCTTTCTGGAACGCGAGCAGGCTTTCGATGAGCTCTTCGGGGCGCGGAATGCTGCCGATGGGCTCGGTGGGAAGCGTCATGGACACGGAAGGCAAAATTCGAGGGAGAGCGATGAACGCAAGAAATGCCACTCCGAATCGTGCGTCAAGGTGGCCCCCGATGCGGGGACGAGTCGACGCCCCGTGTTCCCTCTTCGGCCCACTCGGGCACCCTCCGCACCATCTCCGGAACTCGGTGTCAGCAGGCCAATCTTCTCCCCCACTCGGACGGGAAGTTCGCTCAGGAGGGGCACCAGGTTGTTGTCGAACTGCCTGAGAACCGTCGTCCCAGAGCCGTCTGCAGGTCGTCGAGGACCTCGGCACGCGCACTGCAGAGAGGATCGTTTGTGTTTCGCCAGACACCACGCAACGATCGGGCACAACGTGCCGGAGAAGACAACGGTCCCCCTCGCGATATGCGAGATGCTGGGCCGATGGGGAACCCGCCTCGGAAACGCCCTTAGCCTCGAACCGACGTCACGTCCGTCGTGCGCATGCAAGCCATCGACTTCGTCCCGACGCGCCGTCTCCTGTGATGCAGAGACCATTGTCTTCTCTTTCCCCCGCTCTCATCCCCACGCTTTCCTCACTTCCGACACCCCTCCTCCCGCTTCCATGCGGAAACTCAACCCCACTCGTCAAGTATGTAAACTGACCATGATCTGTCCCTCCCCCCGTCGGACCGTCACGCTTCACCACCCGGCGAGATGTCCCGCGTGACGTCCACGGAGAAGGAACAGTTCCTTCTCGTGACGGCACGAATCTCCGTGTGAGAAATTGCGTCCACCACCGTGAGCCCCGTAGAGTCCACCGACGATCGTCCCTCCCTCAGCGACCGGGAGCGCAACATTCTTCGCCTCGTCGTCGAGCAGTTCGTCGACACGGCGGGCCCGGTCGGGTCCCGCTCCTTGGCAAAGGACACGAACATAGACCTCAGCGCGGCCTCCGTCCGCAACACCATGGCGGACCTGGAGGACATGGGCTACCTGGATCACCCCTACACCTCCGCCGGCCGCGTGCCTACCCAGCTCGGCTACCGCACCTTCGTCGACGAGCTCATGGACACCCCCGAACTGTCGGAGGTGGAGCGAGAAGTGCTCAAGATGAAGCTCGCCCGCCTGGTGGACGACACCGACGAGCTGCTCAGCGAGAGCACCCGCCTGCTGAGCCAGTTCACGAACCTGCTGGGCATCGCCCTGTCGCCCCGCCTGTCCACCGCCGTGCTGGACCGACTCGACATCGTTCCCCTCTCCGGATCGCGTCTGATGTTCGTCCTGAGTCTCCAGGGCGGACTCGTGAAGACCGTCGTGCTCAGCTTCGATCGGGACGTGCACCGCTCCAAGCTCGACCGCATCGTGTCGACGCTCAACGAGCGAATGGCCGGGCTCGCCCTCCACGAAATTCGCGAGAGCTACGAAGAGCGGCTCAAGGACCTCCGCGACGAAACCGGCCTCATCCAACTCGTCCTCGACGAGGCCGCCCTCCTCTTCAGCGAACCCGACGACGGACGCCTCCAGTTTGACGGCACCCAAAACATTCTCTCTCAACCCGAATTCCAGGATTCGGACGACGTGCGCCGACTGCTCGAAACCATTGAGGACGAGGACCGCATTGTGCAGGTGCTCGAAAACATCTTTGAAGCCAACCCCGACGCTGTGGGACAGGCCGTCGTCCACATTGGCAGCGAGACCGACGAGGCGGAAATGGACGATTACTCCATTGTGCTCTCTCCTTACTTCCTCGGCGATACGGTTGGCTCTCTCGGCGTGATTGGCCCGAAGCGAATGAACTACGGCCGCGCCGTGGCCCTCGTCGAGAATATGGCCACCGTCGTGAACCAGCCCTCGGACGATGAGGGCACCGACTCGTCCGTTTCGTCTTAACGCCCGAAGCACTCGTTCCGCGCCGGGGCTCGCCCCCGCATCTGAGGCGGAAACCGCCGCCCTGGCATGATGTGGAGTCCGCGATGCGTGAAGGCACGGCCAAAGCGTCCCACATCACGAATCACCTCTCTGCTTTACGCGTCACGAATCACTCGCCCTGACTGACAGTCGCCAGCCCGTGTCGGCGACTACTCGAGGATATCGTCGCCGCTTTTCCCGAACGTGCTCTTCCCGGCCTGTGAGCACCGAACAATCCAACAGTCCCCAAATGACGAACGAATCGACCGAGAAGGAACCGTCTCCCGACACAGAGACCGCCGCGGATCCCTCCGCCGCCCCGGAGACCGAACACCCCGACGACATCGAGGCCCTCACCGAGGAAGTCGAACACCTCGCGGAAGAGGTCGAGGAGTTGAAGGACGAACGCGACGAACTCAATGATCGTCTGCTCCGCAAGGCCGCGGAGTTCGAAAACTTCCAGCGTCGCATGAAGCAGGAAAAGAAGCGGCGCCACCGGGCCGGCAAGGAGCGGGTCATTGAGTCGATGCTGAAGGTGATGGACGACTTCGAGCGGGCCCTGGACGCGGCCGAGGACCTCGACGAGGCCGAAGACGTGGAATCGGCCTATGATTCCCTGA
This sequence comes from Salinibacter sp., assembly GCA_042219055.1. GTDB lineage: Bacteria > Bacteroidota > Rhodothermia > Rhodothermales > Salinibacteraceae > Salinibacter. The sequence goes on from JBDGQN010000213.1 coordinate 5,431, forward strand.
AAGGCGGCGTCGAGATGGTCTTTCGCAAGTTTCGAGACGAGCTCCAATCCTTTGGCGTGGAACCGATCGAAGCCGAGGGGGAACCGTTCGACGAACATCTGCACGAGGCCATGATGCGGCAGCCCACCGACGACGCCGAGCCCGGAACGGTCCTGCAGGAAATCCGGCGGGGCTACACGATGGGCGATCGGGTACTTCGTCACAGCCGGGTAGTGGTGGCCGCTGAACCCTCCGAAAATGGCGAGGCCGACGATGCTTCTGCATAGCACCTGTGATGACGGACGATCACACGGAATGACCTTCGCAGGACTCAGGTCCCGGTCTGCCACCACGTGGGTTCCCGTTGCGGATCTCTTCTCCTCCCCCAGGAATACCGGCGTTCCGCGGTCAGGGACTGTGCAAGCACTCCCGGAGCCGTTCGTCGTCCCCTGAAAAACCGGCTGGAGTATTGACCTGAGGGTCCCCCGGACATAGGGACGATTGAGCTCCCGAACCACCCGTCCGGCTGCGAGGCAATCTTTCTTTCCAACGAATACCGATACTGTAATGCCGAGCGACTACTACGACGTTCTTGGGGTCGACGAGAACGCCTCCGACGACGAGATCAAGAAAGCCTACCGGAAGAAGGCGATGGAGTACCATCCGGATCGCAATCCGGACGACCCGGAGGCCGAACAGAAGTTTAAGGAGGCGTCCGAGGCGTACGAGGTCCTGTCCGACCCCGAGAAGCGCCAGCGCTACGACCAGTTCGGGCACGCCGGCCTCGACCAGGATGGCGCCGGCGCACGGGGCCGCGGGCGCGGGTTCCACGACATCGAGGACATTTTCGACGCGTTCAGCGACATCTTTGGCGGGGCGCGCGGCGCAGGCCGGGGCCAGGGGCGCGGTCGATCGGACCGGGGCCGCGGTCGGCCCGGCAGCGACCTCCGAGTGTCGCTTCCGCTCACGCTCGAAGAAATCGCAGAAGGAACGGAAAAGAATCTCAAGCTCCAGAAGTACCTGGAATGCGAGGCGTGCGACGGCACCGGGGCCGAGGGCGGCATGGGCGGCCAGAACTTCTCGATGTGCCCGAAATGCGACGGCACCGGCGAAATCCGGCAGGTGTCCCGCTCGGTGTTCGGCCAGATGGTAAACGTACAGCCCTGCCCCCGCTGCGAGGGCGACGGTCGCATCATCGAAAACCTGTGCGGCGAGTGCGGCGGAGAGGGCCGCGTACAGGGGGAGGAAACCATCTCGATCAACGTGCCGCCGGGAGTCATGGAAGGCAACTATCTGACCCTCGCGGAGGGGGGCAACGCGGGGCTGCGCGGCGGGCCGTCCGGGGACCTGCGAATCGAAATCGAGGAGAAGCCCCACGAGCACTTCGAGCGGGACGGGCTCGATATTTACTACGACCTTCACATCTCTTTCCCTGAATCCGCTCTCGGCACCGAGGTGGACGTGCCCACCTTGGAGGGCCGTGCGCGCCTGGAGGTGGAACCGGGTGTGCAGGCCGGCAAGATCCTGCGCATGCGCAATCGGGGCCTGCCGGACCTTGAAGGCAGCGGTCAAGGCGACCAGATGATTCGCGTCCACGTGTGGACGCCTCAGGAGCTCACGGCCGAGGAGCAGGAGATCCTCGATGAGCTTCGCCACCACGAAAACTTCCAGCCCCAGCCGTCCGACCAGGAGCCCGAGAAGTCCTTCTTCCGCCGCGTTTCTGACGTCTTTTCGTAACGGATTGGCGCAACCCGAACGGGCATCCCGGCGCTGCATTTAAGGAGCCGCTCGAGCTGCCGATTGTCCGTTCGTTCCGGAGGGATTTATCCCCCGCCCGCTACGCACTGGTACCTGTCCTTCATGGCCGAGGAACCGAGCACGTTTCGCGACTCGATGCGCCGAGTCCCTTCGCCCGTCGTCGTCGTGACGGCCCGGGGACCTCACGAGGCCCGAGGCATCACGATTGGTTCTTTTTCGAGTGTCGCGTTGGAGCCACCGCTCGTAAGCTTCAACGTGGCCCGCGACTCGCGCATGTTCGAGGTGATGGAGAAGTGCGACCGGTTTGCGGTCCACGTGCTGGGCGAAAACCAGGCCCACTTGGCAGAGCAGTTTGCCGTGCCCGATCTTAGCGGCCCCGAGCAGTTCGAGGCCGTCCCCCACGGTCGGGACGCCCACGGCACGCCCATCCTTGAGGGCGGCTCGGCCGTGCTTCACTGCCGGCCCCACGACGCGCTCCCCGCTGGCGACCATCGGCTCTACGTGGGCCTCGTGCTGGAGGTGGAAGAACGTCCAGATCGGGGCGCAGTGGTCTACTACAAGAGCGGCTACCGCGGCGTGGGGAGCGAACTGCGATCGACCCGATTGGCGCCCGTGAATCGCGCGTCGAGCGACTCATCCTGAACCCCGATTCCGAAAAACGCGAAGTCGTATCGGGCAGGGTCTTCTGGACAGAACTCTCGGGTGATGGCCGTGAGGCGGCGCACCGCCGTCCAGTCGTTGGTCTTCCGGCGGAGCAGGCCCAGCGAGCGAGCCTGACGTCCCACGTGCACGTCCACCGGCAGCATGAGCTCCGAGGGCTCCAGGACGGACCACAGGTTGAGATCGACCGGGCCGGAGCGCACCATCCAGCGGAGGTACATGTTGAGCCGTTTGCAGGCGCTGCCAGCTTCGGGGCGGGCCAGGTGCTTGCGGAGACGCTGCGGCGTGTCGTCGTGGATCGTGAGGAGGGTCGTGCTCACGCCCTGAAGCATGGTCGCCACCGGGCTTCCGTCCGGATCGTCGGGACGATGTGCCTCAAAAAGCCCTTCGACCGTCCCGAATCGATCGAGCGCCGCGCTGAGATTGGTCGTCAGCCAGATCGCGTCGGTGGGCTGAAAGGTGCGGTGGACGAAGTCGTCGAGCGCCCCGGCGTCCCGCTCAGGATCAAACGAGCGCACGAAGCGGTCCGGGGCGTGGTCCATGCGCTCGCAGAGCTCTTCGAGCTTGCGGAGCAGTACGTCGCGCCGCCCCCAGGCCAGGAGCGCCGCGTAAAGCCCGATGACCTCCTGGTCGCGCGGATCGTCGAACGCGTGGGGAACAGAGACGGGATCGTCGTCGATGAAGACGGAACGCTCGTACCGGTCCACGAGCGTGTCGAGGTACGCGCGAAGCGCGTCGAGAGATGCCACAGATGCCTCCTCGGGTGCCATGTGGGGAGTTACGCGGTGTCCCCCGACGAAAAGCCCCACGGGTCGTTCCGTGGAGGGTCGGTAGGGCCTCTCCGATCGGGTGCTCAGGCCTCGTTCCCCTCTTCGGTGTCGTCCTTCCGCAGTCGATTGAGCGCGTAGGCGGTCCCCGCTGCTGCGAGCCACTCGGTGCCGCCGAGGGGCACCTGCGGAGGGGAATCCGGCGTGCCCGGCCCTGAACTGGCACTCGGCCCGGACCCGGTCGAGGCGGTGGCGGCGGTGCCGTCAGTCCGGTCCTGCTCCGATGCCGCGTTCGAGGACGCCGGGCCCCTGCTTCGATCGAGGCGCCTGAGCTCCCGACTCAGCGCCCGGGTTCGGCTCGCCAGCGCCTGTGCCTCCGACCGCCAGTCCGGGCTCTCCCGACCGGTCGTCGATCCGCTAAACGACCTTCCGCTTAGGCCCGGCGCCGATGACGAAGTCGCGGATGCCATTCCGGTTGGACCGCTCTCCCCCGCACGGCCCGCGTCCGCGATGGCGCCGCCGCCTCCCGGCCCGCCGCCCGACGGCGCCGACGGAGCGCCAAGATCCGCGTGGCCGAGGTCCGGATCGACCGCGTACGGGTCAGACGAGGTCGGGGACAAACGGGAAGTGGAGACAGGTCCGGGTGCCTCCGGAATGCCGCTCACAACGCCTTCTCTCCCCGACGATGACGACGGCGAGGAGCGCACCGCTACCGGCGCACGCCCCGACATAGAGGACGTGGGCGACTGCCCCCCGACGTATCCCCCTTCACCGCCCGTCTCTAAAGACAAGGACGAGAAGACGTAGAGCCCCCCTGCTCCCAGGACGCATCCCCCTGCGAGAAGGACAATGGCAAGAAAAAGACTGCGATCCGGTCCGTACGGCGAGCGTGCCATAATCGAGGGTAAGAACAGTGAGCGTGAGCAGGACGATTCACGAAGATCTCGCCGCCGGACTCGTTCGTTCACCGGTCGTCCTCGTCCTGGTCGTGGGACGATTCCCGCTTGCGCAAGCGATTGAGGGCGTAAGCTGCCCCCGCCGCCGCGAGCCACTTGGCCCCGCCGATCGGCGCCTGAGCGGGCGAATCTTCCATGCCCGGCGCAGACGTTCTTGCCGACCCCCGCGGCCCTGTCTCTCTTCCGGCTGGAGGCATGCCGACGGCTGGGGGATCGGCGGGCCGCGCCGCCGATGGTAGTTCCGTGCCCGGGACCTCGGAGATCGAACGGTCGGCCCTTCGTCTCTGCCCCGCCGATCCGGTGCCGTACTGAGACGGCGCCGACCGCATCGACGGAGCCCGCCCTCGATCCTGAGCCACTGCGGACTCGCCGCCCCCCAGCAGCAGACCGATCGATCCAAGGACGATGGCGACCGCGAGAGTGTGCGTCTCTGCGTAGCTACGTGAATCGGTCATGGGAACGTGTGGACTGGTACCGGAGCGAACGCGAACAGTGACCGTGTTCTCGCCTGTGACGGTGTCCAACTACCGCACCACGGTGACGCGACGGGTTCTCTGGAACTGCTCACCATCGGCCCGAAGGAGGTACAGGCCGCTGGAAAGATCGCCGACGTTGATCCGGAGCGTGTGGCGCCGACCAGGAGTCAGGGACGCGTCGTAAAGCGTGCGCACGCGCCGCCCGAGCACGTCGTAGAGAGCGACATTCACCTCCTGCTCAGTCCGCACACGGAGCGACACCGTAGTGCGGGTGCGAACAGGGTTCGGGGCCACCTCGATGCTCGCCGACGTACCGAGCCGCACCTGCACCGCCACGGTATCGCTGCGGCTGGCCGTGCCGTCCACGTCCACCTGCCGGAGGCGGAAGACGTGGCGCCCCGGATCGAGCGGCTCGGTGCGGAAGCGATACTGCTGCGGCCGATCCGTGGTGCCGTGCCCCTCCACGAAGCCCATTGACGCAAATCCGTCGCTCTCCGGCCCGCGGTGCTCGACGTGGAAGCCTGCGTTGTTCGTCTCGCTGGCCGTGGTCCAGGTGAGTTGCGCCGTCTCGCCGGAGACCGTAGCGCCGAAGTCGGTCAACTCCACCGGGATGCGACTCGGCTGCACGGTAAGGGTAAATCGTGCGCTGTCCGACTGGGCCTTCGCGCGGATCTGATCCGGCAGCTCCATCGGAGAGCGCGGCGGCGGTACCGACTGGGCCTTCGAGGACGGTAGGGTGAAGGTGTAGCCCGACTGCGTGCGGAGATTGACCGTGGTGTCGGCGACAGTATCGTGCAGCGCGAGCCCCCAGTGGTCCGGCACGTTCGTCCACGTGGGCCAACTGAACCGGAACGTCTCGACCGGGTCGGTGCCTTGCAACTGCAGGGACACCGGCACCTCGATGCCCCCGTCCGGCAAGGCAGACGGGACAGACATCACCGACTGCAACCGCGTACCACCGTTGAGGCTGCCGCGGAAAGCGGCGGTGGCGTACCGCCCGGACAGCGGCGTGAGCTTCGACGCGTCGTGCACGTCCCAATTGGCCGTGGCCCCTTCCGGCGCGTGGAGCGTAATCGCCTCGTCGCGGGTAAGCTCTGCCCCGTCCCCGTCTCGACCGACGAGCCGGAATTCGATGCGCGGGGGCGCATCCTCCATCGTTTTCAGATCGATGGGATCGGCGCGACGGCCACTGGCGGAGACAGTAAGCATCTTACTGTTATCGTTCGCGCGTTCAACGAAAAAGCCCTGGTAGGGACCGATGAAGTCGGCGCTCGTGCTCGACTGCATCACCTGGTCGTACGAGCCCACGCTTGGATCCCAGACCTGCACCGTCGTCTGAAACCCCTGCCCACTCAGGTTTAGCGCCGAGATGTCAAACGACTGCCCGTACGGATTGCCGAGCAGGTGGAAGGCACTGTTGTTCGTGCTGGTCCCGGACAGCGACCCCGTCGTGATGTCGATCGTGCGGGAGGGGCCGGGCAGACTGAGGGTGAAGGGTGGGGTGTCGGTAAATTCAGTCTCAGCGGCGTCGAACACGTACCAGACGAAACCTCCAGCGGCGCCCGACGGAGCTCCGCTGCCGGTAAGGTCGTCTGTGTCAGACGGAGTCTGCCAGTTGGTATTGGCATCGGTTCCGCCGGGCCACTGGTAGAGATTGGGCGACGCGCCGCTGAACGGCAGTCCACTGATGCCTTGCACAAGACTAACATCGGCGAGGTCTTCGGGCGTGACGCCGCTCATCGGGGCCGAGAGCATGCGCCACCCAGCCCCGCCGGTA
>JBDGQN010000214.1:0-6988 GCA_042219055.1 Salinibacter sp.
CGGCGACCTCCTGCTCCCAAAGCAGGTGCGCTACCGGACTGCGCCACGCCCCGCGCGATGGAGAATATACGGAAACTGTCTAGTTCAACTCCTTCGCCTCCTCCAACTCTTCCTCGACGTCGTCGAGGGGGACGATCCTCTGCCGAAAACCGTAGGAGCCGTCCTCTTTTTCCTCGGCGACAATAAGCTTCGCCATCTTGCGCGAGGCCGACCCGTTGCTCTGTTGTGCCATGGCTTATTTCTTCTCTCGGTGAAGGGTGTGCTTTTGAAGAACGGGGTTGTACTTCATGAGCTCGAGACGGTCGGAGGTATTTTTCCGGTTCTTCGTCGTGCGGTAGCGCGACGTTCCGGGCTCCTCCGTGCATTCGAGCACGATTTGGACGCGGTCACCTGTGGCCATTGTATTTGAAGAGGTTGTTCCTGTCAGTGTGTGTCTCCGGAGCGCTGTGGGGCGGACCGGGAGGCCTTCGCCTACGCTACACGTTGTATCCCTGCTTTCGGGCCTCCTGAAGAACCGCCTGAATGCCCTTCTTATTGATCGTCTTCAGGGTCTTCGAGGATACTTTGAGCTTTACGTGGCGGTCCTGAGAGGGAATGTAGAATCGCTTCTCGTGCAGGTTGCGCTTGAAGCGACGATTCGTCTTCTGGTTGGAGTCCGATACGCTGTTTCCCGTAACGGGCCCCTCTCCGGTGAGATCGTCTTTGCGAGCCATAACTGTATCTGTGGATTGATTCGTTTGGGCGGCGTGTCGCCCCGCATCAGCGAATCGAAGTCTCGCGTGCAGGCCGCGCGTCAAATCGACGGGATTTAAGGAAGGATTGCGGGGCTTTGTTCGTGAAGACGGCGCAAGTTCACCGTTCCTTTTGGGGATTTCGCTATCTTTTTGCCCATTTAGTTGTCAATGCCCATCCCCCGAGGGGGTTCCTCCCGGCAGGTGTGGGGTAATTCCCGGCGTGAGGAATTCGAAAAGCGTGTCGCCCCGCAGGCCGAGACGGAGGGTCTCGAGGGGAAGCACCTCCTCAGGGTGGATGTTGCCGAGATTCACGTTGGCTCCCTGATGCTTGATGAGCCACACCTGTTGCTCCTTGTTGGGGGCCTCGAAAATGATGTCGTGCGGATCGACCCGGGACAAAATTTCGTCGACGAGACCGCTGCGCACCTCTCCGGTGGGCCGGAAGAGACCCGCCGTCCCCGCCTCCCGCGACTCGGCAGTCACCTTCCAGCTGCCCGCCTCCAGCTCCGTCTGCATGAACTCAACCCACCGGTACGGGGCCATCACGTCGCTGGAGTCTTTCGATCCCACCTCACTCAAGACCGTAAAGTCCTTGGCGAAGAGTTCGATGAACTCCAGCTTGTCCTCGTGCTCCATCGAGACGACGCCCGCGGAAATCTCAACGTGGCCCACGCCTAGGTCGTCAAGAAGACGACGATAATCGTCCACTTGGTCGCGCAGGAAGTAGGCTTCGAAGAGTGTACCGCCGAAGAAGAACGGAATGTCCGCGTTCCGATAGACCTCCAATTTCTCCTCCAGGTTCTTCATGACGGCGGCTGTCCCCCACCCGAGCTTGGCGACGTCAATGATGTGGGCGGCCCCATCGAGCACATTTTCGACCTCTCGGGGCGAGAGCCCCTTATCCAGCATGTGGGTGAGCCCCCGCTCCCGCGGCTTCTCGGGCCGGTCCGGCAGGCCGATAAGATCGAAGTGATCGTTGAGCATGGCACGGTCGGGCGGCTAGAGGAGGCGACGCGAAATGCGAGGATCAAATGGCAGCGGATGTCGACCAGTCCCGCTCATTGTGCGGCGGGGTAGAACGTGGAGAGACGCTTACCGGGGCAAATGCTGGACAACAGTTCCATACTCGTTCAACGCACAAGGTTCTAACGTTCCAACGCTTTACGCGTCCATGTGCACAGCTCGGGCTGGCTCGATGGACGCAGCGCGGGTGGCCGGGTAGAGGGCGGCCAAAACGCAAAGTCCGAAGGAGACGATGGCGATCAGAACGACGTCGAGGGGACGCACCGCCACCGGGTAGGCCTCGATGAGGAATGACTGAGCCTGGGCCATGGGCACCAGTTTGTAGTATTTCTGCAGAAAGGCGAGGCCGAGACCCAGTACCAGCCCGAGGCCGGTCCCCACTGCTCCGATGAGTGCTCCCTCGTACAGGAAGATGCGCCGTACGTTGGACTGGGAAACCCCCATCGCCTGAAGAGCCCCGATGTCGGACCGCTTCTCGATGACGACCATCGTGAGAGAGCCGATGATGTTGAACGCGGCCACGATAACGATGAGCCCAAGGATGGCACTGGCCCCCCACTTTTCGAGTCGCATCACGTCGTAGAGGGACTTTTGGAGGTCGTACCACGTCCGCACGGTGTACCGGTCGGCATCCAGCTTTTGCTGGAGGGCGGCCTTCACCGCCCCCGCCCGCTCCAAATTATCGAGGCGAAGGTCAATGCCAGTAACGCGGCCCTCTGTGTGAAACAGCCGCTGCGCCTGGGAGAGGGAGATAAAGACGCTTTTCTGCTCGGAGGCGCCCTGTACCTGAAAAAGGCCCCGCACCTCGAATTGCCGAATGGGCGGGCTCGAAAACACATTCGTGAGCGTGCGTTCGATGGCGGGCGCCGACAACAAGCCCACGCTCTGGGTCGCCTTTGCACTACGTTTCGGAATCGCGGCCACGCGCTGCCCAAGCCTCCGGTTGAGTACGATGCCCGGCGTTCCGCTCGGATTCTTACTCAGATCAAACCTTCCCATGGCCATCGGGGGGGCGGTCGTCCTCATCATCGAGGGGGCCACGCCGCGAACGCGAACAACTTGATTTGACGCCTTCCTGTCGCGGGTCAGGAGAAGGGCCTTCCCCTCCACGTATGGCGCGGCCGCCGTCACGTGCTTCGTGTCGCGGGCCAGGCGGAGAAGCGAGTCGGCGTTGGCCACTCCCTGTCCCTCTGCGCTCACGACTCGCACGTGGGGATCCAGGGACACGAGAAGGTCGCGCACGAAGTCGTAGAAGCCGTTCATCACCGAGAGAACCACGATGAGGGCCGCCACGCCAAGGATTACCCCCGTCATCGAGATGCCGGTGATGATCGAAATGAGGGACACCTCCCGGCGACTCGCCAGATACCGCCGGGCAATTTGAAACCGGTAGTCCACAGTGGGCGTCGTTTATCGGGCGTCTAACGTGCAGACCGAGGAAAACAACTGCGTTCAGCAAAGCGGCCGGACACGAAGTGTCTGCGCAGAGCGCCGTTGGACTCCCGCGGTGCTACAGAGAAAACCAGGCCGGTTCGTTACGCACGGACAGGCCAACGGCACTACAGGAACACGTACATCGGTCTTCCGAGGAGTCTTACTCACCATCTCCAAGCATCGGTTCCGGATTCGAAAAGGCACCGTCCGGCGGCGAGCTGGGCAGGGACAAGTTGCTCGTGAGAATGGTCTGCTCGGCGCCCACCGCCTCCTTGCGCGTGGCAAGGTGAACCGTTCCATTCGGGGCCTTCAACTCCTGGTATCCGGTCCAGTCATAGTACTGCGCCGGGGCCTTCTCGGGCATGTGCTGAAGATGGTAGGCCCACCGGTCGAGTCGTCCCGTCTCTTTCGACACGTAGAGCCAGTACTGGTCGCCCGGCGTCCGGCCCACATCATTGAAGGTAAGGTGGATGACGTTGTGCTCGGCGGTGGAAGAGTCGGGAAGATAGGTGCGGTTGACGCCCGGATCGAAGACCTTCAGCGGCGACAGCAGCCAATAGGTGTCGTTCACGAAGCGGGCGTAAGCCGTTTCACGGGCCGCACTATCAGCCGCCCCCGTCAACTTCTCGCCGTTGAGGTAGACGGTTCCGGCCAATCGGCCGTCCTTCACCTTCCGGGCGTTGACGAGGGCCACGTACGAGGAGTCCGGCCCCCTCGACCACTCAATGCGGTACTCTCCGGTCGTTCGATTCCAGAGGTGGCGCGCGATAATCTGTTTGCCGTCCGGCCGTTCGAGGCCGAAGTCAAACCGCAGGTACGGGGCGGAGGCCCAGGCGTCCGCCCCGTGGGCCTTGAGAAGACGGTAGGCGACCGAGTCGGCCTTCGTTTCGGGCGAGATTGTGTCGGTGGGCGCCACGGCCTTGCTATCTCCTGCATCCGACCCGGAGGTGCAGCCGGTCCACGAAAGGAATCCGGCAAGGAGAACGGCGAGAAGCGGGAGACGAAAACGGAACATGGCGACGTGGGGCGTCTTCGGAGAAACAGCGCGCGACGTCAACATAGGGGGCGGAGCGGTGAGGTGCAGGTTGAGTGAGCGTGATTCGTAATGAGCGTGATTCGTAAAGGGTGATTCACTGTGTGTGGACACTTCGTGCATCACACCTCCACGCATCACGACACGTTGAACCGAAACTCCATCACGTCCCCCTCCCCCACCACATAGTCTTTGCCCTCAGTCCGAAGGAGTCCTGCCTCGCGGGCCGCGGCCTCGGACCCCGCCTCGTCGAAGTCGGAAAAGTGGATCGTTTCGGCCTTGATGAACCCCTCTTCCATGTCGCTGTGGACCTTGCCGGCGGCCTGGGGGGCCCGGGTTCCCTTTTCGACGGTCCAGGCATAGGCGCCCTTCTCGTCCGCCGTGAAGAAGGTGATGAGGTCCAGCACGTCGTAGGCAGCATGGATGAGCCGTTCGAGGCCGGGGCGTTGCAGGCCTGCGTCTTCTAGGAAGAGCCGGCGCTCATCCGGAGGAAGCTCAGCGAGCTGGGCCTCCAGCTCCGCCGAGATAACGACGACGGGGCTTCCCTCCTCTTCCGCGATGGCCCGAAGTTGATCCACGTATTCGTTGCCGTCGGGGAGGGCCGCCTCTCCGACGTTGGCGGCGTAGAGGACCGGCTTTTCGGTGAGAAGAAACAGCTCGTCGATGAGCGGACGCTGGGGATCGCGAACCTCGAACGACCGAGCCCACTGGCCCCCGCTCAGGTGGTCGTGGAGGCGCTCGAACACCTCCAACTCCTCGGCGGCGTCCTGATCTCCCTTCTTCGCGGCCGTCTCGACCTTCTCGATGCGCTTCTCCACCGTCTCCAGATCTTTCAGGAGAAGCTCCGTGTCGATCACCTCTACGTCGCGTGCGGGATCGACGGATCCCGCCACGTGGGCTACCTCGTCGTCCTCAAAGCAGCGCACGACGTGGACGATGGCATCGACCTCGCGGATCTGTGCAAGAAACTGGTTTCCCAATCCCTCCCCCTCGGCGGCCCCTTCCACGAGGCCGGCGATGTCGACGAATTCGATTGTGGTGGGCACCGTTTCTGGGGAGCCCGCCAGTTCGGCAACACGGGGCAGACGCTCGTCCGGAACGGGAACGACCCCGACGTTGGGATCGACTGTGCAGAACGGGTAGTTCTCGGCCGCGGCCCCGGCGTTGCTCAGCGCGTTGAAGATCGTGGACTTGCCAACGTTGGGAAGGCCGACGAGGCCACACTGGAGGGACATGGGAGGGTGGAGGCCTGCGGAAAACGACGCGACCGGGATGTATCGCACGTTCGACGGGCGTGTTCCTCCGTTTGGGCTACCGTCGAGGCCCCCAACGTTCATCCATCGGCGTAGGGCACGTCCACGAACTCCCGTTCGGGGAGGTACACAGCCGTGAGACGCCCCATACCGGGCTGCATGTGGTACACGCAGCCCGTGTCGATGAGAAGGAGCTTCTCGCGGTCGATTGGGTCCGGGCGAGGAGTGTGACCGCACACAACGGGTTTTTCCCAGGCCACCTCCGAAGCCTCCAGATGGCCCCGTTCCCACAGAAGCACCTCCTCGTCGGGCTCCTCCACACTCTTTCGGATTGTGCGGTTCGGCTTCAGGCCTGCGTGGACGAAAAAGAAGCCCTCCGTCTCGTGGTAGAGTTTCGTGTCGCGAACGAACTCGGTGTGGGCGTCGGGGATGTTGATTTCGGAGTCACTCCCGAGATAGCTCTGGAGCGTAGAGACGCCCCCGTTCATGCGCCAGAGGCTGAAGGCGCCGCTGTCGAGGTATTCGATCATCATTGCCTCGTGGTTGCCCCGAAGAAATGTGCACGGGATGTCCTGGCGCAGATCGAGAAGTTGATCGATGACGGCCTTCGAGTCGGGGCCTCGGTCAATGTAGTCCCCGACGAAGAGGAGATGGTCGTCCGGCGACGGGTCCAGCCGGTTGAGGAGCGCGTCGAGCGACTTCGGGCATCCGTGGATGTCACCGATTGCAATGAGGGCCATCACGCTTGCCCTGCTTTACCAGAGAGGGAAAAGAGATGAGACCCCCGGTCGAGAGAAGAGGGGACTCGCCAGGGACTTTATATTGAGAATTTGGAACGAGAAACGCAACTCAGGATGACGAGTCGGCACGCTCGCGGATAGTATCCATCCCAATCAGGCCACGGCCGGACTTGTTGAGGCGTTCCTGTTCGTGGAGGTCGAGAAGAATCGCGTCGACGACGCCATTGACGAAGGTGCCGCTTCGGGGTGTGCTGTACTTTTTGGCAATGTCAATCGCCTCGTCGACCGACACCTTGGGCGGAATCTCTTCGAACTTCAGAAACTCCGTGGTAGCCATGCGGAGCAACGACCGGTCGATGACGGCGATACGGTGGATCTCCCAGTTCTTCGCATGCTTCTCGATGATCTCGTCGGCCTCCTCCATGGTATCAAGGGTAGTCCGGAAGAGGTGCTCGGCAAACTCGCGGGTAGACGGATCGTCGTCGAGACGGGCGCTGATGAGGGTGTGGACGAGATGGCTGGGGTCGAGGCCAGACTGCTCGTGCGCGTAGAGCGCCTTCATGACGTGCTCTCGGGCCTCGCGTCGAGTACTCATGGTAGGGGGTCGATCGGGAAAGCGTTGCAGGCTTGCAGCAACGAGACGGCGGAGGCGGCTCTTATTTCCGACGGCGAGGGCAAGTTCGGGCGCGGAGCCGGATTCCCTCAATCTTGGATTATGAGAACCTGTTTGGCGAGACGCTTACGGCCACCCCGGGGAGTACTCGTGCTGCG
>JBDGQN010000215.1:0-7030 GCA_042219055.1 Salinibacter sp.
CGGTGGAACGGGGCGGCAGCCCTCGTCTACGGCATCTTCTTTCTATGGGCGGGCGCGGTGCTCCTGCGCACACTCCTGCTCCAGTAGAACTGGGGGCAGTCCCCCTTCGGAAGGGACGATCGAGGCCGCCGCGTCGAGCGAGAACTTCTGAGAAACCGAAAACAAACATCTGCTCACTGACGTTCATTGCAGTGCTAGTTTGGAGAAACGCCTCGGAAAATCCACCCACAAATACACGTCCAACTTATGGCCTTTGAACTTCCCGATCTCCCGTACGACTACGACGCCCTGGAGCCGCACGTCGACGAGCAAACGATGCGGATTCACCACGACAAGCACCATGCTGGCTACACCCGCAAACTGAACAATGCCCTGGAGGGGCACGACGATCTCCAGAAGCACTCTATCGAGGAGCTGCTCGCCGGCATCGACTCGCTCCCGGCCGACGTTCAGACCCCAGTCCGGCAGAACGGCGGCGGGTTCTACAACCATCGTCTCTTCTGGAACGTCATGTCGCCGGACGGCGGCGGGGAGCCGAGCGGCGACCTCGCCGACGCCATCGACGACCAGTTCGGATCCTTCGGCGACTTCCAGGACCAGTTTGCCGACACCGCCACCGGACAGTTCGGAAGCGGTTGGGGCTGGCTCGTGGCGCAGCCCAACGGCGACCTCTCGCTGACGAGTACGCCCAACCAGGACAACCCGCTGATGGAGGGGCACACGCCCGTCCTCGGCGTAGACGTCTGGGAGCACGCCTATTACCTGAACTATCAAAACGAGCGCGGCTCCTACGTCGACGCCTGGTGGAACGTCGTGGATTGGGATGCCGTCGCCGACAACTACGACGACGTTGTTTCAGCGTAGTCCGCTGTGTTCCCGTTGGGGATCCGCCGATATGATGTCCCAAGAGGGGTGGTCGTCTGGCCACCCCTCTTGTCGTTCGAGGTTACTGCACGCGTTCGAAAGACGCCCACGCCTCGGGGTAGTTCACGGTGATTCGGAAGTACTGAAAGAGAGAGCCCCCGAGGGCTCCCTGTACGGGCTGGTCCATGGAGCGGCGCGACATTTGCTCGAAGGCGCGGTCCGAACGTCGTTCAACCCAGACAGGCCCTACCGTGTGTCCGGCGATAGTGATCTCGGGAATGCGGAGAAGGGGCGTACCGCCGCGATACGGGCTTGCCCCTTCGAGGACGCGCCAGTTTGGATGGGCGTTGCGCAGGCGGTCGAAGAGGGAGGCCACCATGAAGCTGCCTCCCCGGCGCTTGGGCCCCCCCAGCGCCGCCTGCGCACTGTCCGTGAGGATCGTGGTTGCACCTGTGTCGAACAGAAACGAGTGTGTGGTCCCGTCGATGGTTGCCTGGATCCGGGGATGATTGCTGAGACGCTGGCCCGTCGAGTCCGTCCGGAAGCCGAGGTCGACGGTGTGGGCGGGCGCAGGAGGCTCGGGAGACGTCTTATGTAGAAGCAGGCGCTCGGCCCCGTAGTCGAAGGTCCAGGTGCGGCCCGCAAACCAACTCTGTCCCAACATGCCGTTTTCCAGCCCAATGAGTTGGACCTCTCGATTTTCGGGGAAGACCAGAACGCGATCTGTGCGGAGCGGGGGGAATGCGGTTGTGTCCGGGAATTCGGGAAGGCGGGTGAGGGGGATCGAGCGTCGGCCGCGCGAGAGTGTGTCGACCAGCGGCAGATCCAGCCGCTCCACGGTCGATTTCAGGAGGATGGGGTAGCGTCCGCCGCCGGTATCGGTGTAGAGGCGAAACGACTGTCCGTCTGCGGTCACCGGCGTCACGAAGATCCGGTGGGCCTGGAAGTGCGTGGGAATCTCCAGCCGGTCGGCGGACGACTGTCCGGAGGCGTTCGGACTCCAACAGAAGGAGAGAGCGAGCAGGCTCAGGGTAGACACCAGAAGGGAACGCATCGGGGCACAGGGGGGGCGGCACAGAAGAGCAGTGAGGGCGGGATCATCTCCCGATCCCGTCGCGAAGGGCAGATTCCTACCGCAATGTGTGCCAGGCTGTTAGCTCCGAAGCGACGACTCGTCGCACTCGAGCGATGAGTCGCCGCAATTCGTTTCTCCCTCGCCCTGCTCTACGTCGTCTTTGGCGGGGCCTTCAGCGCGCCGATCAGGGTTCGGCAGAATGCCGGAATGTCCTTCACCACACGGCCCCACACGAGGTGGTCCTCCTGGAAGGCCGCCTCGTCCACCCAGGTGGCTCCTGCATTTTCCAGGTCGTCTTTGATGCCCTCACTCCCGGTGGCCTTCCGACCCTCCACGATGCCCGCAGAGATGCCGACGAGGCCCGCATGGCAGATCTGGGCGACGATGTTCTCGCGGGCATCCATCGCGGCCACCAGGTCGGTGACGCCGTCGTCGCGGCGCAGCTTATCGGGCGCCCAGCCGCCGGGGACGACGACGGCGTCCAGGCGGTCGGGGTCGAGGGTGCGGGCGGCCACCTCCGTCGTGGCCGTGAGGCCGTGCTTACCGGTGAAGGTGGTGTCGGCCTCCCGTCCGGCAATCACTACCTCGGCGCCTTCTTCGCGGAGCCGCATCGTGGGGACCCAGAATTCGAGGTCTTCGAACGATCGATCGACGAGAACGGCGACGCGGTGGTTGGTCAAGTCCATGGGATCGGCAACGATGGAGAGGGGTGAAGCGGTTCTGTTATTGCAAAGAACCTCCAAGCTTCTCCGGCGGTTGTTGGCCAGGGGAGAAAGCGAAGAGATGGGCCTCCGTTTCGGGAATGACGACCCCTGAGCCCGTCGACCGTTTCGAAAACAGTCTTCAGGGGGCGATGACAGTCGGGGCAAAGCAGGATCGGATTGCGACGCTCCGTCGAGTGTGTTCGATCGCTTCGACCGTCCATTCGGGCCCCCGGGCTATGGTCGATCGTACACCTCGTCGATGAACTCCTTAAACCAGGCTGGACGCACGAGCAGCACGTAGGCGGCCAAGAAGGGAACGATGGGGACCATAAAGAACGTGAGGTCCACCGCGATGAGGGCGAGGGCAACGAGCCAAATCTGCCGGTTGGAAATGGCGGAGGAGAAAGCAATTCACAGGGCGTGGAGTACGTAGACGCGTGCAACCCCGGAACGTTGCGTGGGAGCACTGTACTCCACCGGGACCGCCGCGAACACGCCGTCCCCGACCGGATTCGGATCATCCGTCCGACCTCGCCGGCTCAAAGTCTGTCATCCCTGACCTCGCTCATGCCTTCGTCTTCGTGGAGAGACTGGTTTTCGCTTCGTGTTTTTGAGCAACGGATTGCTCCCCTTCGCGCCGACCGCCCTGTCTTGCTCTCGTTTCTCGTGTTTCTGGTCATTGGGGCAATCCTCGTTCCTCTGTCTCTCGATGCATGGCTGAGGAACCCGGAATTCTGGACGAACCTTCTCGCGGAGGCGCACGGGATGCTTCTAGATCTACTGCTTTTCGGCTGTCTTCTGCTTTGGTTTGATCAGAAGGCCGAGCGGCGTCGGCGCATCGAGAAGTACACCAATGCCATCAACGACCTCCTCGGCTGGGAGCATGAGATGGCGACGTACCGAATCGTGGGGAACGTGCGACGACTGAATCGCGAGGGCGCGTCGCCGGAGAGTTTGAACAAGGCGTACCTGGAGGGGGCGGACTTGAAGGGCGCCAATCTCTCGGAAACCTCGGTACACCAGGCCAATCTGTCGGACGCCAACCTCCGGAACGCCGATCTGTCGGAGGCCTACCTCGGCACGGCCGACTTCTCAGGGGCCAACCTCGAAAAGGCCGACCTTTCCGGGGCCCACCTTGGCGCGTTTGCAGGAGGGAGGGTATCGGAGCAACGGCAGACAGTCCTAGCTGGGGCCAACCTTCGGGGCGCGGATCTGCGGGCCCTTCGAAACGCCACCGCCGACGCGTTTGCGGAGGTCGATACGCTGTTCAAAGCCCGTCTGGATCCCGACCTGGAAGCCGAAATCGAAGCGGAATATCCGGGCTTATTGGAGCCTCACGGTGCTGGGCACCGCGGGTGAGGGGCCTCGGTGCGCCCGCTTTCCTATTCGTCGTGCAGGACCGTGGCCGGATCGATGCGGGCGGCGCGGACGGCCTGTACGCTCACGGTGACGAGGGCCACCAGGAGAGCCCCGCCGCCGGCCAGGAGGAACAGTCCGGGGCCGAGGGAAAAGTGGTAGGCGAACGTCTCGAGCCAGTACGCGAGGACTCCGTACGCGATTGGGATCGCCACCGCGATGGCCAGCCCCACGAGTCGGAGGAAGTCCTTGGAGAGCAGTCCAACGATCTGCTTGACTGAAGCGCCCACGGCCTTCCGGACGCCGATCTCGTGCCGGCGCTGCCGGGCGGCGAAGGCGGCGAGGCCAAAGAGGCCGAGACAGGCCTCGAAGATCGCCAGGCCGGCAAAGACGCCGATGAGGGACGCGGAGCGACGGTCGGCCCGGTACGCCGCGGCGAAAGACTGGTTGGCAAACTCGTACGCGAAGGGCGCGTTTGGGAAGAATCGGCGCCAGACCCGCTCGACGTTCTTGAGGCCCTGCGTCACGGCACTCGTCTCGATGCGCAGGTAGTAGGTGTCGAGGAGCGTCGAATTGAGAAAAAATGCCATCGGCTCGATCGGCTGATGGAGGGTCGCGAGGTGCAGGTCCTCAACGACCCCAATGACGTCCGGGCTCTCGCCCAGCCACCCGACGCTTACGTCGAGCGACCGTTCCACTGCGTCCGCCGGAGTGCGCTGGTTGGGTGGAAGATCCGATGCCAGCAGTTCGAACGCAGCCCGGTTGAGGACGACGACGGACGAGTCGGCGGCCCGACCGCGCTCAAAGGTACGGCCCGCGACCGGTTCTACGCCGAGGATCTCGAAGAAGTCGTGCCCAACGGTTACGAGACGCAGGGGGGAGCGCTCTTCCGCCGGAATTCCCAGCCCCAAGAAGGCCGCCCCGACGCTCGCCTGTAACTTGGCGGGCAGCGGCTCCGATGCCTGCGACACCGCCGTGACCCCCGGCTGCTGCCGCGCCTCGCGCTGAAAGGTCCGCGACACCGCCGTCGACTCGGCTGCGGGCGGGCGGGGGACGGTCACGACCTGCTGCGCGTCGAACCCAAGGTCGGCCTGCCGGAGGTAGTCGAGCTGCCAGTAGGCGGCAATGGTCCCGGCGACGAGCACCACCGCCGTCGCAAACTGAAACACGACGAGGCCCTTCCGCAGCAGCGACGCGCCGGGCGTAGCGGACGGGCCGCCCCGACCTCCGCCGAGCACCCGCGCCGGATCGAAGCGGCTCAGGACGAACGCCGGGTAGCTGCCCGCGCCGAGGGCCGTAACGAGACCGATGACGGCGAGGCTCGCCAGCGTGTAGGGGGCGGCAAAGACGGCGAGCGGGAGGGGGACGCCCGTGAGGGACTGAAAGAGAGGCCGGGCGAGAAGGGCAAGCCCGAGGGCCACCCCGAGGGCTGCCCCCACGAGCACGCCCGCTTCCGCCATAAACTGTCGCACAATTTGCGACCGGGCGGCCCCGATCGTCTTGCGCACCCCGATCTCCCGCGCCCGTTCGAGCGAGCGGGCCGTGGACAGATTGACGAAGTTGACGCCGGCCAAGAGAAGGATAAAGACCGCGATGGCGGCGAAGAGATAGACGTACGTGGCCGAGCCGTTCGGCTCGATTTCGAGGCTGAGATCCGAGTAGAGGTGGATGTCGGTGAGCGGCTGGAGGCGGAGCGTCGCCCCAATCCAGTCGTCGCCCAACCGGGTTTTTGCCTGCTTCGTAAACGTGGCGGCGAGGGAGTCGGGATTCGTGCCGTTCGGCAGCTTGAAGTAGGCGCGGAAGCCCCCCCCGGAGCCGTCGCGCATCCGCTGTGTGAAGTTAAAGGCCGCGTCCATCGTCGCCCAGGACACGATTATTTGCGGGTGGAAGTGGGAGGCCTCCGGAATGGGCTCCAGGACCCCGGTGATGGTCACCTGCACCGTCTCGTCGCCCCAGTTGAGCCCCGTCATCGACAGCGTCTTGCCCACCGGATTCGCGTCCCCGAAGTACTTATCGGCCATCGAGGGCGTGAGGACGGCGGTGTAGGGCCGATCGAAGGCGGCCTTGGCCGAGCCGCGACGGACAGGGAAGGTGAAGACCTCGAAGAAGGAGGGACGCGCCACGAAGATCGGGTCCTCGTTGAATCGCCTCGTCCCGCGGCGCACCACGGCCGTCGCCTCGAAGAACGACGCCACGGGAAGCGACGGATTCTGGTCCGTGATTGCATCGATCGTCGGCCAGGTGGTGGCGGGCATCGCGGTGTTGCCGTAATCGCTCACGAGCCGGTAAATCCGGTCGGCGTCTTTGTGGAAGTCGTCGTAGCTCAGCTCGTGGCGGACGAAGAGGGCAATCAACAGACACGCCGCCATGCCCACGGCCAGTCCCAACACGTTGATCACGCTGTAGCCGAGGTGGCGGCGGAGGGCCCGGAGGGCCGTGACGAGGTAGTTGCGGATCATGGGAAAAGTGTTGGCGTGTTAAGGTCGTTGACTGTTCGGCCTTGCACGTACTTCTGAACACGCAAGCACCAGAGCATTCGAGGACCTCGAACAGTTATTCCTGCCGAAGGGCGTCGGCGGGATTAATGCGGGCGGTGCTCCAGGCCTGATAGGTGGCCGCGGCGAGGGAGACGAGGAGCGCCCCGCCGCCCGCCCCGACGAACACGAGCGGGTTCACGTCGATGCGGTAGGCGAAGGAGGTGAGCCACTGCTGCGCCACGCCGTACGCCAACGGGGCGGCAATTACCAGCGCGACGCCCACCAGGACCAGAAACTCGCGGTTGAGGTGAAGGACGATGTCCGAGATGGTGGCGCCGAGCGCCTTCCGCACGCCGATCTCGGTGGTCCGGCGCTGGACGACGTAGGCGGAGAGGCCCACGAGCCCGAGGGCCGCGAGGAGGAGCGCGATGACCGTAAGGCCCATCCCCATCTGCCCGATCCGCTGCTCCTCTTCGTAGAGCCGGGCCAGCTGCCGGTCGACGAACTGCGGGGCGAACGGCGTGTCGGGCCGCACGCTCGTCCACGCCGAACGC
>JBDGQN010000216.1:0-6868 GCA_042219055.1 Salinibacter sp.
GCCGCCAGCGTTCGTCCTGAGCTAGGATCAAACTCTCCGTAGTAGGAAAGCTTGGATCTAACTCGATCGCATTCACTTTTCGCCGCGAGGCGAAAAGGAACCGACAAGGACTCGCTATGCTTCCAATTCCGTCAAAGAACAACCCCACGCTGGGATATTTCCGTTGAGCGCGGACTTACACAATACGAAGAATCACTCACCGTGTCAATTCCGAGCAGGCCTTTTCACATTACTTCAAAGGCCAGCGGTTTCGCGCGCTTTCATCTTCGCGGGGGAAAGGCGAGAACCGTTTGTCCCGACCCTCGCTATTGTGCCCGACTTAGACTCAACGCGTGAGAATTGGTTTCGACTCACGGCGTGAATCCAAATTAAATCGGTCCGGCGCGTCTTTACTCGATTTCTTTCGGGGCGCGGACCTCTCTCCATCGAGGCGAGGCATTGGACATAAAACCACCCTGGCTGTTCCAGTCTTTCGTGTCAAGAACAGGTGGACTGCCCCATTTCGTTCTCCCTTGATTTGCCGGTCCCTGTCTCGAATGCCGAAAAGAGGTGTGGAAACCGCAGGTCCTGATTTATGTTACTCTGCCGATGAGATGCTCAGCCGATGGGACCCTGAAGCAGATCCCTGCTTAACCAGGTGAATAAGCCTCCCATCCGGCGCCTTCGGGGCTCTTTTCGCTTCTCCTTACTTAAGCCATGCGCGTTCTCCAAGCGGCCAAGGCCGCCCTCAACTGGTTCCGTATCCTCTTCAAGAACCCCTACTTTTGGGGGGGACTGGGAGCGCTCTTGCTGATAGGCATTGGAACGTACGTTCTGGTTGATGCGGTCATCATGCCCTCCTACACCCGTCACGGCGTTTCCGTACAGGTGCCCGACGTGGAGAACCGCCCGTATCAGGAAGCGAAACGGCTCATAGAGAAACGGGGCCTGACGGTCAAGCGTCAGGTCGGTCGCTACAATCCGAACGTGCCCCGCGAAGCGGTCGTCGACCAAAACCCCCTTCCTAACTCCAACGTGAAGCCGGGACGCCGTGTATATCTGACTGTGAATGCGGGCGAAGTTCCGATGGTGAGCGTTCCTGATCTTAACGGCATCTCGGTCCGGGACGCCAAAAACCGAGTCTCTTCGCTCGGGCTTAAGACGGGAATGATCAAGCCCGATTCGATTCCTTCGCCGTACCCGAACACCATTACCCGCCAGAGTCCGGAGCCCGGTGACTCTCTGAAAAAGGGGGGCGTCGTGAATCTCTGGTACAGCACCGGACTCGGGCAAGACACCGTCCGAGTGCCGAGTGTCGTAGGCCGAACCGTCCAAGAAGCCCGAAGCCTTCTCCTCCAACAAAAGCTTCGAGCGGTCGTCGTGGATTCACGCATGTCGGAGGCCTCACAGACGTCCGGCTCTGCCCAAGCCCCCACTCAGCCGGACACCTCGCTAGCCCGACAATTCGTTCAGCGACAGGGCCGTGCCCCGAAGACAAAGGTGCGAGCCGGCACAGAAATCCGTCTGTTCACCACGGCCAACTCTACTCAGGCCCCCGACCCCCAGACTGCGCTTCAAGACACGACAGCTACTGGTCACTGAGGATCGTTCCACAATCTCCTTTACCCTTCTACGTACACGGCGAACTCCCCGTCGGTCTCCACGACGACCTGCTCCCGATGCTTCGTCTGAAGGCGGCGCCCGGTATAGTCGGGCTGAATGGGATACTCGCGGTGGCCCCGGTCGATGAGCACGACGAGTTGGATGCTGCGCGGACGCCCGTACTGAAGCACGGCGTCAAGAGAAGCCCGAGCCGTTCGTCCTGTGAAGACGACATCGTCGACGAGAATGACGTCTTGATCGGTCACATCCACGTCGTGCGGTGGGGAGGTCGGCGGGTCGAGGTCGGGCCGATCGTCCCGGAAAGGGGTGACGTCGAGGTCATGAGCTGCCGTGGAAGGTTCTTCGATATCGCTGACCTCCTCTGCCACGGCGTGGGCGAGAGGCACTCCACTCCGCTGGATGCCGAAGAGTTCGACGGAGTCCGCCCCTCGGTTGTGTTCGATAATTTCGTAGGCGAAACGACGAAGCGTGCGCCGGACCCGCTCCGGAGACATGATGCGCGTTCGACCCATGGGGATTTGGCTCTGCGATTTAACGTCGGAAGAATGGTGACCGGAGCCCCTGACCGAGGTGCCGGAATGCAGAGGCTCTTCGTCCGAACCTACGGCACGGCGCGTCGAATGTCGAAACCGGATCATCCCTATTTCCCACGGGGCGTTCCTGCCGCGGTTGCGTCAAGTGCTTCCGTGAAGGCCTCCACGGACTGTGCCCCCATCACGGCGTGCTCCCCTCCAAAGACATAACACGGCACCCCTGTAATGCCTTGGCGCTGCGCCTTCTGCTGACTGGCGCGGACCTCGTCGGCGTACTCGGCTCCGGCAAGCAGAGCGCGGGCGGCCTCCGGATCCAGCCCAATCTCGTCGGCACACCTCACGAGCACCTCCTGATCTGAGACGTTCCGCCCCTCCGAAAAGTAGGCCCGAAACAGCACGGTCGCCATTGCCTCCCCGTCGTCCCGATCCTGCGCCCAGAGAACGAGCCGGTGCGCATCGGCTGTACTTGGGGCCACATCGATGCCCTCGAAGTCGAACGTGAGCCCTTCGTCGTCTCCCAGCTGGCGAATGCGGTCGAACATCTGCTGCGCACGGTCCCAGTCCCCGAACTTTTGTTCGAGCACAGAGCGGAAGTCGCGTCCCTCAGGCGGCAGGTCGGGCTGGAGCTGGAAGGGGCGCCACCGAAGCGTTACGTCAAGGTCGGGACGCTGGTCGAGCGCCTGCTTCAGGCGAGCGCGGCCCACGTAGCACCAGGGACAGGCGATGTCGGCGTAGACGTCGATGATCATGGGAGCACAGGCTATGGAAGAGGTGAACGTGGAGGCTTCAACGTGGCATGCTGGACTTCGTTGGGGAGCGAGTCATGAGTTCTGCGGCATGAGGGTCAGAGGGGCGTGTCTTCCTCGAGGAATCAGTCTTCAGAGGGAGCAAGAGTTTCGACGACGGGCGTGGTGGCGGCGCCGATACCGGCGGCGGTATTGCCCCCGATCGCATAGACCCGGCCTTCGAGAGCCGTACCGGCCAATCCGTGGCGTGGCGTGCGCATGGGGGCTCGTTCGGTCCAGGCATCCGACTCTGGGTCATACGCCGAGGTGTGCTCGTAGACGCCCCCGCCCGCCGAAAAATACTCGCCACCGAAGACGTAGAGGATTCCATTGAGCGCCGTCCCCGCAAGCCCCCCGGACGGCTGCGGCAAGGGGCGAAGCTCTTTCCACGCATCCGTCGCCGGGTCATACCGTTCCAGTGCACCGAGATTAGTCATCCCTCCGTCGATACGCCGTCCCCCCGCGACGTAGAGGTGGCCGTTGATCACGGCTCCGGTGGCGCTGCTCCGCGCCGTAGGGACCGGACGCGCCTCGGTCCAGACATCGGCGCTAGGCTCATAGACCAGGTGCGTGCTGGACGCGCCCTGCGACGCGCTGTCGGCAGGATGCAGGCTGCCGGTCACGAGGTGAATCCGCCCGCCGTGGGAGAGCGCAACGGTTTCCCCGAGCGGTGTGGGCATCGTCCCGATGCGGGCCCACTGCTCGCCATCAAACGCGTACACGTCGTTCCGAAACTGAAAGCCGTTGCGCAGCGTCTCCCCCACGAACCCCCCAAAGCCATACACCGTGTCGCCTGCCTCTACCAGGACGATGTGGTGGCGCGGCGCCGGAAGATCCGGTCCTTTCGTCCACGTGCCCCTGGAGGGATCCAAAAGAGCCGTTCCCGCCAGCGTCGCGAACCGCCGGTCGCTGTCGGCCCCGGAGCGGAGTCCCCCCGCAATCACAATTTGCTCATTCCACGTCGTGCAGTAGACCTCCTGTGTGGCCCATGGAAGCGGGGGGCCTGCGTTCCATCCGCCGGCGTTCCAAAAGAGTCCCCTGGTAGGACGCGCGGCGACCGCCGCCGTCCCCGCCACACCGAGAGCGAGAAATCGACGCCGAGAAATTGCCATCGCCCTGGGTCTCTTGAACAGAAAACTCGTGGAAGCCTTCTCTGCGGAGAGCGTATTCTGTAGTGTAGCAGGTGTTTTCCACTCCGTGCTTGAGTGTCCCCCTACTCCCGAATAAGGGGACCGGGCTCCGAGACTGCATCGTGGGCTCCATTCGCCGCGTGAACACCGAAACGCATTCGCAACGATTGGGGCGGCGGGCGAGTCTTTCCGTTTCTGGTCCCGTTTACTTTTTTGCTTTCTCGACGACCCTCTCTGCATAAGAAACCGCCGCCACCCAATGACGCCTTACGAATTCTTACAACGCTACGACCGTGAGGGATACAACAGCGATCCCCGACTCGTGGAAGGAGAGTTCTTCCCGTCGTCCAAGCTGGGCGTGGAATCGGGCGACACGGTAGGAGTCGTGCTCCTCAACCTGGGCGGCCCCGACGGGGAAGAGGCCGTGGAGCCGTTCCTCTACAACCTGTTCATGGACCCGGCCATTATCGACTTCTCGGAGGTCGTGTACTTTCAGGCCCGGGGCCGCGTCCGCCAGGCATTCTCTAAAATCATCTCCTACTTCCGGTCGAAGTCGGTGGCCGAGGATTACAAGGAGATCAGCGACGATGGGGGCTCTCCGATTAATCCGCTCACGCGCGAGCAGGCCGACACCCTGGAGCAGCGGCTCAACGAGCAGTACGCCGCGGAGACGGGCGTCACCTTCAAGACGTACATGGCCATGCGGTACTGGGAGCCCACCAGCGAGCAGACCGCCGCACAAATGCAGGAGGACGGCGTGGATCGGGTCGTCCTGCTCCCTCTCTACCCGCAGTACTCAAAGACCACGACCGGCGCCTCGCTCGTCTACTGGCACGAGCTGGAGAAAGCGGGCGAGATTCCGGCCTGGCCTACGACCTCGGTGTTCGAGTACGCGACGTATCCGACGTACATCGAGGCGCTGAACGACCGCATCGACGAAGGGCTGGAGCGCTTTCCCGACGATGTGCGCGACGACGTACACCTGCTCTTCAGTGCGCACGGCACGCCCCTCACGGAAATGGAGGAGCGGGAAGACCCGTACTGCTGTCTCGTCCACTCTACGGTGAAGCACGTGATGGAGCAGCGCGGCTTCGACCACGACTTTACGAGCGCCTTCCAGAGCAAGGTGGGCCCGTCGGAGTGGCTTACCCCGGCGACGGACGACACGGTGGAGGAGCTCGCTGAAGAAGGTGAGGACGTGCTCGTCATTCCGGTGGCCTTCGTGACCGACCACATCGAGACGAGTTACGAACTGGCGATCGAGATTCCGGAGGACCTGGAGGAAGAGGGCGCTCCCATCCCGGAGCACTACGAGGTGATGCCGGGCCTCAACAGCCACCCCAAGTTCATCGAGACGCTGGCCGACATGACGGCCGCACAGCTTCAGCTGCCGAACGTGCAGACGCCAGAGCCGGGCAGCGAACGTCCCTGTTATCAGGCCGAGGACCGCGACATCCGCTGTCCGCAGTGCCAGATCGTGGCCGAGGCGACCAACTGGAACGAATCGGAGCCCGAAGAGGCCTGCGAGCTGGAGACGGCGTAGCGGTTTGGGAATGGGCGAGAGGGAGAGAGGGCGCGGGGGTGAGAGCGTGGGTAGAGAGCGCGGGAGCATGGGGGTCGGTGTCGCCCCCCCGATGGAAGTCTCGGCTACTCGCCCGACTGAATTTCCAGCGATGGCAGGGACTCGTGGGGCGGCCACTCATTGGCGGGGAGCGTGAGGCGGAGGGTGGCCGTGACGGCGCAGTGATCGGACGGGGGAGCGGGAGCCCCGCACCATCGCTGTGCGTCCGTCGGCTCGAAGAACCGCGGGGGATAGAAAATGTGGTCAATCTGCCGCGTGGGAGCGTTGGCGGGATAGGTCGCCCCGATCGTGTCATTCGGGGCAGTAAGCGCCGCGGATCGAAGGTCTGTGCCGTCCAGCAGGAGCCCCATGGTCTCGTCCGGGGAGACGGAATCAGGTCGCGTGAGACGGCTGTTGAAGTCTCCGAGGAGGAGCGCAGGAATCCCGCTCTTGGCGAGGCGACGGTAGAGGGTGTTCACCCGACGAGCCTGCGTCTCACGCGTGTCCGTGTTGAAGGCCTCCAGGTGCACGTTGACGACCACGAGCGGATGCCCCCCGAGGTCCACGACGGCGACCTGGGCGAGGCGATCGAGGTAGAAGGCCTCCCGGTGGAATGGCTGGGGCGGACGGGGGAGAACGTTCCGCACGTGCCGTCGGATTGGAAAGCGGCTGAGCACGGCCTGGCCGGAGAGGGTGCGACCAAAATTGACGGCGGGGCGGCCGTACGGAAATGGAAGGTAGCGCTCGTCCCAGTTCACGGCCTGCGCCGCAGTGGGGTAGCCGAGTCGCGTGGCCAGCGTATCGAGCTGGTGGACGTGCGCAACCCGGGCGCCCCCGAAGTCGATCTCCTGGAGTCCGGCGATGTCAGGGTTGGCGCGCCGGAAGAAGCGGACGGCCTGGTCCATGTTCGCGTAGAAAAGACGATCCGACCGCACCACCGGCTCGTTGTTTTTCATGCCCGACAAGTAGCCGATGTTGTAGGTCGTCACTGTAAGGGTGTCCGGGGCCGTCGTGTCGGGGGCAGCGGCGTACGTGCGGACCTGTGCGAGCTCCGCCTCCGACAAACGTCCCGAACTCGCCCACACGAAGAAGACGGCCGTCCCTCCGAGGAGAACGGCGACGAGAATGCCGAAAATTTGAAGGGCTCGTTTCACGAGGAGTCTCCCGATCGATGCACGAGACATGGAAACGGAAGAGTCCCTTCGCGGCTCCCGACGCCCGTGGAGAACCGTCGGCTCACCACGCCGTCTCGAAGGG
>JBDGQN010000217.1:0-4753 GCA_042219055.1 Salinibacter sp.
CTCCAGAGAAAGAGTGGCTTCGACGCGGGCCAGGTGCTCCTGCATGCGCCGCTCAATGGTGCGCTCGTTTTCACCAGTGACCACCCGCACCCCCACGATCCCCACCGCCACCATCGAGACGATCCCGACGACGAGGAAGGCGTTGAGCACTTTGTTGCGGAAGCGCAGGCGCGAGGCCGGAAGCCGCCCCCGCCGGTACCGCACGTAGAGTCCGAGTAGATACACCACGAGTCCCACGCAGAGGCCGGCCACCGTGAGGCGGAGCAGGTAGTAGAGGTGATCGAAGGCGAGAACGGCGGGAATCCGCACAGCCACGGTAGAGGGCGGTGTCCCGTCCGCCGACGAAAAGCGACGATAATACGTCAGGTACTGGCGGTCTCGAAGAACGTCGCGCCGCCACAGGCTCGTCTGCTTTGCAAGGGCCGACCGCACGGCGGACGAGAGACGAATGCGGCCAAAGCCCTCCCCCATACCTTGGACCAGCGTTCCGTTTCGAAATTCGGCCAGGGACAGGTCGGCGTAGAGGTCCCCAAACGAGCCGTTGGGCAGCAACACGGGGGAGCCCCCAATCCCCGAACCGGGGAGCAGCGATTGCGGCTCCACCCGAAGCAACACCCACGCCGCAACCGAGTCCCGACCCGGCGGGAGGCCGAGGAGCCCGGCGTACTGAAACCGACTCTCTGTTGTCGACGCAACCGGGCCGGACTGCGCAAGCTGGTCGACCACGGGTCCTGGGGTTCGACCGTAGACGGCACGAAGGGACGTAAAAACGGCCCGCTCGGCCCGACTGAGGGACGCCTTTTGCACCCGTCCGTCGGTGGTGTATTGAGTGCGAAGCGTTCCCTCAGGGCCGAGTACACTGAGCCGGACCTCATAGGTGGTCAGCGAGGCGAGGAGAGACTGGCGCACGAGCCGGGTCGCGATCGAGTCGATTCGTGCCTGGGAGGCTGGCTCGTCCGAACCGAGGACGGGCGCAAGCGCTTGGGAGGATGAGCGGAGCACCTGGCGAATGGAGTACAGGACGCGGGGGTCCTGCCCGCGCTCGAACGTGCGAGCGGCATCGACCATGTGCTCCTGTCGCTTGGCGTCCATTCCGGCGTAGAGGAGCGGGTAGAGCAACAGTGTCACTGCGAAGAGGCCGCTCAGAAGTCCACGGAGGGTCAGGGTTTCCCCGCCCTCCCAGTCCCCCACGAGCCCGTAGATCGCCCCTGTGCCGACACTTGTCAGCAGTACCAGCATGTACGGCAGCGAAACGACCCTCTCCACCTCCGTGGTCAGATACAACGCCGCAATCCCGCCGCCGAATAGAACCGTCCCGAAGACGAGCGACACCCCCCGGGGCCAGTCGCGCGGGCGATGCCGAAGAAGACGATGGATGGCCCCCCAGGTTCCCCCAATGCCCGCAAGGATTCCGGCGGCCACGAGAAGAAAAAGGCCGCACAGGACCCCGAGAACGAGTGGCTCCGGCAGCAGACCCGTCCGGGAGAAAAAGCCGAGCGTACTGTCGAGTACGGCCCGCCGCACCACCAGGGCAAGCGCGACAACGCCCCCGAGGCTCCCCACGACGAGCCCGACGAGGGTGCCCAGATAGTGACCGACGTGGGGGATGCGCGGCCCCCAGTTGCGGAAGGCAGTCGGCAGGTCGCTCAGGGTGGCGGCGCGGGGGCGATAGTGGCGCGCCAAGTACATCAGGCCCACGGCGAGCCCTCCGCCCCAGAGGCCGGTCAGGAGAAGGTCGCCAATCGATCGGAGGATGCCTCCGCCGAGCGTCGATGCGAAATAGGTCGGATCGAAGAGGGGAGCGATCCCGGTGCCGGAGACAGCCCATCGCGCCGGGACGTGGAGGAGGAGAATCGCGTACCGGGCTCCCACGGCGATCAAAGCCACGACGATGAGCCGCCGGCCCGCCGCCCGGCGCGCCTCCGGATGTCGCCAAAGTCCGTCCCGACGGGCGAGCCGCAGAAACCAGACGACGGCGAGGACGAGGCCCCACCCGATGAGTCCGACGACTCCGGCTGCGAGGAGGTCGTTGTAAAAGGAGGCCGTCCGTTGAACCAGTCGCTCGGGAGAGGGGGGATTCACGGAGACGTACCCAAGCACTGTTCCGTCCACTCCCCGCAGCGCCCGATGCGGGACACTCGGAGCCGTATCGGTCCAGCGCACCCGAATCACTTCGCCCGTCCTCCGCCCCCACCGATCCGCCAGACTCCTTGCCCGCACGTACCGGTTTTGTATCGGCGGTCGATAGCGAACAATCCGTGCCACTCGCACCGCCCCGAGCACCCTTCCCGCGTGCTCAACGGGGGTCCACGCCGCAAGGGCCCATCGTCCATTCCCGTCCTTGACGACCGTGGTGCGGGGACCTCGAGGCAGGCGCCCCCCAAACCGCGTGCTGTCAATCGGCATGTGCGGGCCCGTCCACGCCAGGAGTTTCGTCTCCGGGGCATAGACCTCGAGGGTCGTGTGGGCCACCGGGGAGCGTTCCGCCACGTGCTGCATGAGCCGCGACGAGCGCACCGCACGGTCCCGCCAGACTTGCAGTCCCCGGACAACGCCCGAATCGGCGGACAGGGCCTGGGCGCGTCCGTGCAGCGCCTTCCGAAGAGCCGCGAACCGATCGCCGACCGTAGTGAGCGCAGACTCGACGGCCGCCGCCTGCCGGGCCTGGGGATCCGCCTTCACCGCCCGAAGAGCAGCGACGCGAACAACCATCGTCACGAGAAGGGCCGTCCCGAGGCCGAGCCCCATGCCCCACGCCCACGGATGCCGTCGCAGTGTGCGGAGTAGGCGGTCCATCGTGCGGGACGAAGAAGAGACGGAAACGCGTGACGAGGAGCGGGATCGGAGCACCGGGTCGTTCGCAGCCCGAGACAGCACGACACGCCGACGCAACGCCCCCATAGCGGTCGGATGCTACTCGGACGGGCCGTCGATGCGCACTTCGTGCAGGTGCCACAGGTCGTGCCCCTCCGGTTGCCCGAGCCGCACGTAGACCTGAAGCCGCCGGGTCCGGTTGGCCTGGTCGTACGTCCCACGCACGAAGTAGCTCCGTCCAGTGTCCGTGACGTCCCGAACCCGAAAGCGTTGAGGGACGTGGGCCCGGAAGAACTCTCGCAGCACGTACAGGGCCTGCGCACTGCTGTAGAATGTTCGCGCCCCAAAGAGACTGATCTCGACCCGGTCCGCCGATGGGGAGAGGAGGCGACTGGCATTTCCTTGCGTGAAGGCCGTCGTCACCCGCCGGGCGACTGTCGAGAGGGCCTTGCTCGTGGAGTCTGCCGTCCGGGCGAGCGAGTCCGACGCCTGTCCCCGGGCGCCTGACGGCAGTCCCCCGACCCCGACTAGCAGGCACACTAGCGTCAATCGTCGGACAATCATGAGGGCAGCAGGCCGAGGGACGAATAGTGAACAAAGAAAAGACTGTTGTGAATACGGGCCCGCAAAAAACGGACCGGGGGGCCGCTTTCGGGCTCCGAGGCTCTCCCCCCGCCCCAATCGTACGCCGCTTCACACAGGGGCGTCCACCGCATCGATCAATGCCCTCTTCCCTCCCCCTACACGAGCCGGTGGGGCACGCTCTCGGCGTCGTCCAAAAACGCCTTGATGGACGCCACGCACATCTGTGCCATGCGCATGCGGGCGTCGGTGGTGGCGCTGCCCAAATGGGGCGCGAGGACGACCCGATCCTGCTCCAAAAGGCCCGGATGCACGTCGGGCTCTTCTTCGAACACGTCGAGCCCGGCCCCCGCAATTTCCTCCCTCGACAGGGCCTCCACCAGGGCCTCCTCGTCGACGACGGGGCCGCGGGCCGTGTTCACGAGCAGCGCCGACGATTTCATGGTCCTCAGCGCCTCGGCGTCGATCAGGTGATGGCTGTCCGCATTATGGGGACAGTGCAGGGAGACGACATCGCTCGTCTCCAAGAGTTCGTCGAGGGCTACGTATTGGGCACTTGCCTGTCGTTCGATCGTGGGATTCGCCCGGTGGCGATTGTGGTACACCACCTCCATCCCAAAGCCGAGGGCTCGTCGGGCCACCGCCGCCCCAATGCGACCAAGGCCCACGATGCCGAGCTTCTTGCGGGACAGTTCCGTCCCCAGCAGGAGGGTTGTTTCCCACCGTTCGAAGCGGCCGTCGCGCACGTACTGGTCCGCCGCGGGCACGTGCCGGGCCGCGGCCAGCAACAACGCCCACGTCAGGTCGGCGGTCGCGTCGGTGAGTACGCCCGGCGTGTGCGTTATGGCCACGTCATGGGCCTCCGCCGCGTCCAGAGCGATGTTGTCCACCCCCACCGCATACTGCGCCACCATCTGGAGGGCGGGGCGCGCCTCAAACAGCCCTTCCGTCACCGGATCGGCAAGGATCGAGAGAAGGACGTCAGCCCCGTCGGTCAAAGCAATCAGCTCGTCGACGGAGCGGGTGCTCCCCTCGGGCGGATCACAGACAGTGACGGTGTGTCCGTCCTTCAAGCCGGACAGTCCTCCGTCAATGAGCGGACGGGTCGCAACGATGTGGGCCATCGGTTGAAGTCTCGGTGGGAGAACAGTCGTCAATGCAGCGTGCCGACCACGAAGCTACAAATCGGCGGGCGCTTCGTCCAACTTGCGTTTGGGCGTCAGATTTTTCGAAAGCGGCCGCCTCACGACCACGAGACGCCCACGCGCAAACGCGCCCACACGCTACCCGAGGTCCACCTTCGTCACTCCGGCACCGCCCTCCTCGATCGGCGCTTTCCGAAAATCGGCGACGTCGG
>JBDGQN010000217.1:4763-14877 GCA_042219055.1 Salinibacter sp.
ATACACCCACACGCAAACACGCCCACACGCAAACACGCCTTACCCGAGATCAACTTTCGTGACCCCGGCGCCCCCTTCCTCAATCGGCGCTTTCCGGTAGTCCACGATGTCGGGGCGCTCGGCGAGCATCTCGTGCAGAGCATTCCGCAGGGCGCCCGTCCCCTTGCCGTGCAGAATCTCCACTGTGTCAAGTCCGGCGGCCACGGCATCGTCGAGGAAGTGCTGAACCTGTTGACGTGCCTCGTCTACCCGCTCGCCCCGCACGTCGATCGAAGGGCTCGCCTCCAGCGCCGTCATGTCGGTCCCGCCGCCGGTCTGCTCCTCGGATTCTGAGCTCGACCCATCTACCTTGGTAAGACGACCGAGCGAGACGTGCATGCGCATCGAGCCCATCACCACGCGGGCCTCCCCACCTTCGATCTCCTGCACCTCCACGGCGGTCGAGCCGTCGTCCACCACCACCCGATCCCCCTCCTCAATGGGCTCGGTCGGCGCCGCGCGCGCCGTCCCGTTCTCGTCCGTCGTCCCCTCGTCCGTCGCGCCCGACTCGGCCTCTTCTCGGCGATCGTGAAGGGCCTCCTTGTACTCTTCGAGACGCTGGCGGGCCTCCTTGGTCGCTTCCGACTCGGCCTGGGCCTCCTTGATCTCCCGAATCGTGTTCTCGATTCGCGCATTGGCCTCCTCCACAATGCGCTCAGCCTCCTCCAGCGCCTGCCGGCGAAACTCGTCGCGTTCCTTCTCCAGCTTCTGCACTTTCTCCTCGTAGCGCTGCTGTTCCGTCTCAGCCTTTTCGCGGGCCTTGCGGGCCTCGTAGAGTTCATCTTCGAGCTGCTGGGTCCGCTGTTCGAAGGTAGAAATGAGATTCTCCATCGCCGTCTTCTGCGTTCCCGCAAGGTCGCGCGCCCGTGCCAGCAGGTCCTCCGCCAGCCCCATGCGCCGGGCGATCTCGAAGGCGTACGAGGAACCGGGCACGCCCTCCTGGTAGCGGTAGGTGGGACGCAAGGTCTCCTGATCGAACTCCATCGAGCCGTTCTCCACGCCGTCCGTCTCGTGCGCGTACGTCTTCAGCGTGCCGTGGTGCGTGGTGGCGATGGTGCGTGCCCCGGCGCCCGCGAGCTGTTCCAGCACAGCCTGCGCCAGCGCGCCCCCCTCGTCCGGATCCGTGCCAGTGCCGGCCTCATCGATCAGAACGAGCGAATTCTCGCACGCCACGTCGAGCATGTGTCGGAGGTTGGAGACGTGCGAACTGAAGGTCGACAGGTCATCTTCGATCGACTGCTCGTCCCCAATGTCGACCACAATCTGATCGAACAGCGGAAACGACGAGTGAGGCGCCACCGGAAGGGGCAGGCCATAGGCGAGCATCAGCGAAAAGAGCCCGACGGTTTTCATCGCCACCGTCTTCCCCCCGGCATTGGGACCGGTGATGACGAGCGTGTGGAAATCGTCGCCGAGCTCGAGGTCGAGAGGCACCACCTCGCGCGGCGGAATTGCGTCTCCCTCCCCCGGTGCCCGCCCTTCGGTTTCGGCGCCCTCGTCGAGGCTCTCGAAGTGCAGCTGGAGGACCGGATTCCGGCCCTCGTACACTTCGATGCGGCCCTCCTCATTCAGCTTGGGGACCACCGCTTCCAGCCGGTTGGCAAAGCGGGCCTTCGCACGCAGCAAGTCAAACTGCGCGAGCACCTCCAGGTTGACCTCAATCGCGTCGCTCTCCGCCCGTACGTGGTCGGTCCCCTCCCGCAGAATGCGTTCAATTTCGGCCTGCTCCGCGCTCTTAAGTTCCCGTACCTCGTTGTTGAGCTCCAGGCAGGCCGCCGGCTCGATGTAGACGGTCTGCCCGCTGGCGGAGCGGTCGTGCACGAAGCCCTTCACCTTCCCCTTCGCGCTGGCCCGCACCGGAATCACCATGCGTCCACCGCGAATCGTGGCCTGCTCGCCGGTGGCGTGGCCCTCCCGCACGGCCCGACGCAGAGCCTTGTCGAGCGTCTTGCGGAGGTCCTCCTCCTTCTTTCGGATCTGCCGCCGCAGCCGTCGCAGCTCCGGCGACGCGTCGTCCCGGATGGTCCCGTCCTCGTCGATGATGGAGGCGACGTGCTCTTCGAGGTCCGGAAGCGGCGTGATCCGTTCCACCGCCTCGGCCAGCCGGGGATAGTCCTTCCGTCGCGTCCGAAAGTGCTTCTTGAGCCGTCGGAGCGTGACGTGCGTCCGGCGGATGGCCTGCAGGTCCTCCGGGTCCACGTACGCGTCCTCGGGCGCAGCGCGGCGCAGGGCGTCGCGCAGATCATACATCGGGCTCAGCGGCACCGAGTCGCCGTACTGGAACGCCCCCTGTAGCTCCTCCACCCGATCCAGCTCGTCCCGGAGGAAACGCATGGTCCGGGCCGGCTGCATGGCCTCAAGACGTTCTTGGCCAAGCGGGCTCTGTACGCGGGCCGAGAGGCGGTCGCGCACGACGTCGAAGCCGAGCTTCTTGTCCAGCGAGTCCGGATACGTCTCCATGGAGGCGTGTGGGGTAGAGAGAGCGGCGTGTAGCGGTCGGAGAGAGGGACGTGTGATGCGTGAAAAGTGATGCGTGAGGAGTGATGCGTGAGGAGTGATGCGTAACAGTGAGAGTGGGCGACGACCGCCGATGCTCCCGATCCTCGAATCACGCCTCACGGTTCACGCGTCACGGGCCGAGATGGCAGAGATTCGTGCCGGAAGGCCAACGGACCGCCTGGCCACCGGCCCCTCTTCTCAACAAACAACCGGACCGGCTGCTCCAACGCGTCGTGCTCAAACCGGCCTCAGCCCCCTCAACCCGCAATGTCCACCCAAAATCCACACGCAGCAGCCCGCGCCGTCAACTCGAATTCCCATCTTTCGCAGCACCGCGCCCCCCCAGACACCCGCACGCAGACCCACTAACTGCGCAACTCCACGTTGATCTGCGAATGATCGCCCACGTTGATGCTCTGGACCTGCTGATTGACCGCGGCCTCTCGGCCCACGACCGAGTCTTCGAGCACCGCGTTTTCGACCTCTCCCCCCGCAAAGACAATGCTGTCCCGCACCACCGAGTCGGACACGGTGGCGCCCTCCTCGATCGAGACGTGGGGGCCCACCACAGCGTTCTCGACGGTGGCGTCGGGGCCGATGTACACTGGATCGTGAATGACGCTGTCCTCCACGGTGCCCTGGTGCAGGTCATCCGGCTCGCGCTCCAGCACGCGCCCCGTGGTCTCCAGAAGAGCCGGAATGGTACCGCAGTCCATCCACGCGTCCACGTTGGCCGTCGTAAACAGATCTCCCTCTTGGATGCGATGATCCAGAGCATCGGTGAGCTGGTATTCCCCGCCGGCCCCCTTCAAGTCGTTCTCGATAAGATAGTCGATGGCTTCTTTGATCTTGCCCAGTTCCCGGATGTAGTAGATTCCAATGAGCGCTTCATTGGAGACCGGATCGGTGGGTTTCTCGATAAGCTCCGTAATCCGCTCGCCGTCGCGCACCGCAATTCCGAAGCGA
Source organism: Salinibacter sp. (assembly GCA_042219055.1). Classification (GTDB taxonomy): domain Bacteria; phylum Bacteroidota; class Rhodothermia; order Rhodothermales; family Salinibacteraceae; genus Salinibacter. The sequence goes on from JBDGQN010000217.1 coordinate 8,268, forward strand.
CGCGGGTCGTCGACTTCCCGGACGAACGCAACCACATCGGCATCGCCGAGGGTCACCTCCTGTTTCAGGTCGAAGAGCGTGTCGGCGAAGACCGTGACGCCCTCTCCGTGGAGGTGCTCCCCCGCACAGCCGATGGCGTGGGCCGTGCCGAGGGCCTCCTCCTGCACAGGGAAGTGCGGCGTAATGCCCCGCTCTTCACAGAGCGCCGTGAGCTGGTCTCGGATCTCACTTTCAAAATCCGGTCCCAGTACGAACACGCAGTCGTCGGGCGGTTCTGGGAGAACGCGGGAAAAGGTATCCACGATGCGGGCCACAATGCTCCGCCCCCGCACAGAGAGAAGGGGCTTCGGCGTAACGTGCGAGTGCGGGCGGACACGAGTGCCCCGCCCCGCCATAGGGACAATGAGTTTCATAGGTGCGATTGATGCGTGGCGTGTAGAAAGAAAGCAATGCGTAGAGAGGACCGCCCGAACGTGCCAGGCAGACAGAACGACCGGTTCACTGCGGCCCCCGTAACAATAACGAGATTGCACGGCGAATGCCAGTGGTCATTCGGGAATCCGCCCCGGAATGCCCCCCATCCTGCGCCGGAATGTATCGGATTTTAGACAATACTGCGCACTGCCCTTCGCGGTGAAGCCCGCGTGGAAGGCGTGGAACCGGACGTACGAGATTTCCTTCAGGGCCGTCCGCTCGGACAAAAAACCCGAAAAATGGCCGAGTGCCTCATCTGGACCCGGTTTGAGACCTGATTCGGGCGTCTATCCCCCGATTCATTCTGGAGTGCGGCACAAACGTTGCGCCTTAAAGTCGTTCCATCATGAAGTCACCGCGACCGATTCCCGAGACTGAGTGCAGTCCGCCCTCTGCAAAGGGGCACAGATGGACGCTCCGGAAACAATAGAATAGCGGACGCCCTACGTAAGAAGGATTTTCAGTCACCGGTTTTTTCACTTTTTCTGAAATCAGCTCACCAGTTATGAATATGCTCTGGCCTTCCCGTCTCCTCGCACACCGCTGGATCGTCGTGGCCCTGCTCGGCCTCTTCGGTCTCCAGTTTACAGCAGCGCCCGTCGTCGCTCAAGATGGGAACTCTGCCCAAAATGGCAACTCCCTGTCTCCAAAACAGAAAAAGAAACTCAAGAAGAAACTCCAGCAGACGTACAAGGAAGGTGCCAAGGCCGGAAACGCAAAAAATTTCACCGTGGCGATTGCCCGGTTTCAGAAGTCCATCAAGCTGGCTAAGAAACTCGGACTTGCTGACCTCGCCAGCAAAATTAAGAGAAAAAACCTCGTTGAAAGCCTGAAAGGGGCCGGCAGTGCGGCGCTCAAGAAGAAGAATTACAAGAAGGCCCTCTCTCACTATGAGAAGTTGAGGCAGTACACGAACCAAGATCCGGCCGTCCATTACAACCGGGGCCTCGCCCTTATCAACATGGACAGCACGAAGGCCGGCCTGAAGTCCTTGAAGAAGGCAATCGACATTGGAAACAAGACAGGCAATACCCGAGTGGCGGGCCTTGCTACCAAACGGATCCGAGACGAATTTTTGGCCAAGGCCTCCAAGGCCCTGCAAGGAGACAGTCCATCACAGGAAAAGATCAACACGGCCCTGGACGCCCTCGATCAGATGCGCGAGTACGTGGACCCCAATGCGAAGTCCCTGTTCTACCGAGCCACAGCGCTCTTCGAAGACGGCCAGTATCAGAAGGCCATTCAGACTGCCCGCAAGGGCCTCGACATGCATCAGGGAAGCCGCAGCGACGCCGCGAAGTTTTACTACGTGATCGCGGAGTCTCAGTGGGAGACTGGCAGTAAAGCCTCGGCCTGCGAGACGTTTAAGAACGCTGCGTATGGCAACTACCAGGCGCGCGCCAACCACTACCTCAACAACAAGTGCGACGATCTATAGACCTCAGAGGTAGGGGGGACCTCGCCCACCGCAATCCGCCGAAGCTGGCTGTATCGAATATGAAAAGCCCGTGCCGGGTGGAAGCCCGACACGGGTTTTTTTCTTGCAAGACTTCTTTGCGCAATTCGAGGTTCCTGCCCCGAACTGGCGGGACGGACCAAATCGCTCTCAACTCTTGCTATACGGTCTCCTCCGCTCCCAGATACACGAGAACGACGAGCAGAACAGCAGGAACCAGAATGGAGCCGACCGTGAGCCATTCAAGGCCTGTACCAGTCGGCGCCGTGGCATCGAAGGCAGCACTGGTCTGAGATATCCAGAGGGCCAAAAACATGATGGGACCAAGAAGTTGAACACAATAGCGACGAGAGAACCGGCCCTCGGCATCACGCCTCGGTCGGGAACGGACCGGAAGGAATGTTGAACGGCTCGAGAAAACAGACAATCCGTCAGCGCTCCGAGAGTTCACCGTTCATCCGTTCGGCAGACGTGGGCACGTCCGGCGTACGTCCCTTCACGTCGTCAATGACGTCCTGAAGGATCTCGTCCATCGAGAACCGAGGTTCGTACCCGATTGTCGCCTTCAGCTTCGCCAGATCGGGGACGCGCCGCTGCATGTCTTCGAAGCCGTCCCCGTACACCTCTTCGTACGGAACGTGGGTAATCTCGACGTCAGTCGACACGAGCGAGCCGACCCGCTCGGCGAGTCCGCGGATCGAAATCTCGTCGGGGCGCCCCACGTTGAACACCTCTCCCTCAGCGTCCGGCGCCTCGAGAAGTTTTCGCACGGCCTGCACCGCATCGGCCACGTGGACGAAACAGCGGGTCTGCGTCCCGTCGCCGTGCACTTCGAGGGGACGCCCTTCCAGGGCCCGTTCCACGAAGGTGGGCACTACCATGCCGTAGTTTCCAGACTGGCGCGGCCCCACCGTATTGAAGAAGCGGACACAAATGACGGGAAGATCATGCTCGTCGTGGTACGCCTGGGCCAAAAACTCGTCCATCGCCTTTGAGCAGGCGTAGGCCCACCGCCGCTTCGTCGTCGCTCCGAGCGTGAGATCGTCCGTCTCTCCGAGCGAGGGCCCCCCACCATTCTTACTCATGGCCTTGCCGTACACCTCGGAGGTCGAGGCCACGAGCGTCTTCTTGTCGTGATGTCGCGCCATCTGCAAGACGTTCTCCGTCCCCCGTACGTTCGTCAGAATGGTCTCCACGGGCTTATCCATGATTCGCTCCACCCCGACGGCCGCCGCCAGGTGGATCACCCGATCGCACTCTGCAATGCGCTGCCCGAGCGTATGCTCGTTCAGCACACTGCTAATGGTAAGCGAAAAGCGATCGTGGTCGATCCAGTGACGAACATTGTCGAGATGTCCGGTCGAGAGATTGTCGAATACGTGCACGCGATGGCCCTCCTCAATAAGCCGGTCGGTCAGATGACTCCCGATGAATCCGGCCCCGCCAGTGATCAGGTATTTCATGCTTGTCAGGTATTGGTAAAGTCGAGATTTCAAGCGTGTACGGTGTGGAACGACGGTTTCTCGAACGGGAGCCCGTCGTTCCTTCCTGTATAACACGCATCGGAAGACGAGTACCCAAAACGAAAGGCGGCAACTCCCAAATGTGAGTCTCTTCCCCCAATTGTCCCCAGACGCGCGCATCTCTCTGGACCGAACCGTCTAGGGGATCCACCAGCCAGAGGATCCACCAAAAGATCAAGAGACGAATTCAGCGTCCGACTGCGGAGGTCCCCGCTCCCTCCGACGCTTCTGCCCCCTTCATGTCACCGACTGGCCTCTTCGGAGACTCCTCGACGGGGACGTCTGCGGACGAAAGAGCGTCTCTCGGACGCGTTCCACCATTTCCAAGAAGATCATTCCTCAAACGCCTCATGCGCTTCCTCGAGGGAGGTGTTGGTTTCTCAGGACGATGGGGAAAATTCTGTGCTGAGCAGATGTTTCACGGGACGGTGGACGGGAAGTTCAGCAATGGGGACTACTCCGTCGAATATCTTTGTCCGTCCCGAATGAATGACCTGGGAACGAAGACGTGTCAACGAGCCACGAAGAGTTGGCGCACGGCAGGATCATCCTCCGTTCGCTTATTCCTGTGGCCATGCCGTCTCCTCCGGAAGCTCCGCGTCGGGCGGTTGCAGAACGAGTTCGTCCGGCAGATCATTCACTTGGTCGTCGGGATTCACGACGGAGACGAGGGGCAGAGCCAGGGCGGTAAAGAACTTGCCCATCGCAGCGATGAGGAATTCTTGCTGGAGCTCCACCATGTCCTCCTCTAATCGCCCATCGTCGCGAACGTGCCCTTCAATATCGAGGTAGAGCACACGCGGCCAGTCCGGAAATTCGCCCTGGGCCTCCTTGAGAAGAGAAAAAATATCCTGCGCCGCTGTTTCGAAGTCATCGCCCTTCTCAACGATGTGGTACAGCGAGACGGTATTGTCGAACTGCATGTGAAGACCGGGCGCGTCCGGCTTGTTGTATTCCGGAACGAAGTCCGGGCGGTCCGAAGAGGTACCCATGAGCGCAAGAGAGGGCCAATGTACCGACAGTGCGCGCTTTGAATGCATCTTCGGACCCAGAGATTCGGCGTGACGCCCACCTTCCCGCAGCGAGGTCGTCCCTGTTCGATTGGGGTCCTCAGCATGGAGCAAAAGCCCCTCATGCGACGCGCCTATGCAGACAGGCACGGGGACCTCTCCTTCCTTCCCGGACCGAGACGGACGGTCCGTTCACGAGGCCGCTCCGTTCCGATCCGCCGGATCGGCCGCCGCAGCTGCTGACCCGGCGTCGGAGGAAGCCTCCCCTGCAGCGTCGGAGGACCTTTCGCCGTTCCGACGGCGGCGCTGGTGCCGCACGGAATGCGCCAGAATTTCCTCGAAGAGGGTCTCGGCGAGATCGGGAGGAAACCCCGCCTCCGTTGCGACCGATCGAACGTGAGCGAGCAACTCGGCCTCCCGTTCGGGATCCCGCACCGCCCGATCGGCGTCGGCCTTAATGTCACAGAGCTCGTCGACGATCGCCTGTCGTTCGGCGAGCAGTTCGACGACCTGCTCGTTGATCTCGTCGATGCGGGCGCGGGCGTCCTGAAGAGTCGTGGTTTTGGTCGTTGTCATGGTCGGGGCTCCGATTGAAGAATAAACTTGGAGACCCCGTCGGACACGCGACCCCTGGCCCGCACACGACGAAACCCCGCCGGGGCCGAGGGGCGTCGGCCGGCGGGGTGCAAATACAGAGAATACACGCGCGCTACGTGCCGCCGGCCGTCGGGAGATAAAAATAGACATACGCGTAGCCCAGATAGAACAGGGCAAACGCATACAGACCCCCAGTCGCGCCGACATGGGGGACGGTCGCGGACGGCGAGGCGAATGTGGGAGCGTGTGCATTCATAGCACCTCTACGGTAGGGATTGGCGGGGGGAAATGTCAATGTCCCCCGCATTCTGCACAGAACAATTACATTCGGGCTCCCAATCGATCCATCTCAACGAGTGTACGCACCCCAATGCCCCGCTGCCGAAGGCCTTCCGCCACAGCCGACGGAATGTGTTCGTCCAAATAAAAGCAAACCGGCTCACCCATCATCCGCCAGAGGTTCCGTCTGCTCCGGCGACTGCTCCTTCTTCATCTGCTCGATAAAGGCTCGGCTCTCTTCGATGGAACGATCAATCTCCTCCCGATGGGCAAAATAGTAGGCAAGGGCCGCGTAGACATCCGCCAGGGAAAGATCAATCGTACTCGCTGGGAATCTGATCCACGCTCCATCCCAGCCGCTCGTGCCACACCACGACGTCATGGACTGTGATTCGGTGGCCGGAAATTCGGGGCTTCCCGCCACAGATCCCCTCCGTCCGTTCAATTCGCTGATCCAAGGACATGGTCGTACTGGAGGAATTGAAAGGGCAACGTATTTCTCAAGAAGAGCCTCTCAAGAAGAGGACACACGCGTCGGGGGACAGTTGCTTCAATTCCTCATGCTCGCTCCCTTCCCGCATTTCCCCTCTCCCACGAAAGAAAAACGCCCAACGCAAAACGCTCAACGCACAAACGCCCAACACGACTCCGCACCTCCCCACGCTCAGACTCCCACGCTCTCCACACCCACGCGCCCGCGCCCTCTACACCCCCGCCCCCCTCACACCTCCAGCACCGGCCGGTCCGCATAATACGCCGTCACCCAGTCGGCAAACGTCTGCAAGCCCTCGTTGACCGGCGTCTCCGCGATACCCGGGAAGCCCTCAGCACCTATCGAATCTTCCGTCCCCGCGTGCGAAATCGCCGAATCGCCTCGCCGTCCGGAAACGAAAAGTAGGTCGCGTCTTCTTCCGGGTTGTCCTCGGTCTCCACGGTTCCGTTCGCGATTTGCCGTACCGCTTCGGCCAGGGCCGAGGCGCCGTACTGAACCTTTGACCGAAGCACCAGCGAGTGGAGCGTGTCGTCCGGACGAATGGGCACCTCCTTCTGCACGATGATCGGCCCGTCGTCCAGGTCTTCGTTCATGTAGTGCACCGTCACGCCGGTCTTTTCTTCTCCGTTGGCGAGCACCCAGAAGCTGGGCAGCTTTCCGCGGTACTTGGGGAGCAGTGCCCCGTGAATGTTGACGACGCCTTCGGGCGGGCACGTCAGTAGGTCCTCGCGCACGATCTGCGGGCACGCAATGGAGACGACGAGGTCGACGTCTTGCG
>JBDGQN010000218.1:0-22512 GCA_042219055.1 Salinibacter sp.
GAGCACATCCATGGTAAGGATGAAGTCCCCGGTTCGAGTCCGGGAGGCGGCTCTTGGAAAGCTCCGATTCTTTCTCTTCGATCGTAGCCCGCTTCAGGAGACTCGTTGAGAAGCCGGGCATGCGGTATTAGATCGACGTGAAATTGGCGGTCGACGAAACCTGGACTGCTCTGCTGAATACCAACAGATGACTTAAAATCGCGGGGTGGAGCAGTGGTAGCTCATCAGGCTCATATCCTGAAGGTCGCGGGTTCGAATCCCGCCCCCGCTACAACGTTCAGCCCTCAACAACAGACGGCTCCGTCACCAGCGGAGCCGTTTTTTGTTTGTCTCAGAGGCCGTTTTCCGGAGAGGTTCGTTCCCAGAGTTGCCCTCGGCTCTCAATTTCTCCATTGAACCCGTGTCTTTCCGCTCCCCGGCTCCCGCTTGCCCCCCAATGAACACCGAGGTTGTACCGCAAAAACGTTCGGAGGAGGCCCCGCGGGCTCTGCTACTGTTCGACGGGGTGTGCAACCTGTGCAATGGGTTCGTCAATTTTGTGCTCGACGCCGACTCGGAAGGGGCCATTCGGCTTGGGGCACTGCAGTCGGAGGCGGCGCGTCCGTACCTGCAGGCGTTCGGCCTGGACGCCGACGATCTGAGCACGGTGGTCCTTATCGAGGAGGGGCGGCTTTTCACGCGCTCGACGGCCGCACTTCGGGTTCTCCGGCGTCTCGATTCCCCGTGGCCCCTACTCTACGCGTTTATTGCGGTCCCCCGCCCCCTGCGAGACTGGATCTACGACCGGATCGCCGACCATCGGTACGATTGGTTCGGGCGGCGCGACGAGTGCCGGGTCCCGGCACCGGAGGAGCGCGATCGCTTCCTGGAGGCGCCCACGGCACAATGATACGCACCGGAGAATGGGGGAGGGAGGGGCTACTTCTGCGGCTCTTCCTTCCGGCGTTCCTGTAGAAGCTCGAAGTAGCGTTTGATGAGCGCCTCATAGTCGGAGTTGTACCCCATTTCCAGCGCTCGGATGAGGTCCCGCCGCAGGGTCGCGGCGTCGTCTGAGGGGGGACGCTCGCCGGGCCGCTCCCGCTCCACGTTTTCGTCGGCCCGTTGGCCGCGGCGTTTCTGCTTCTTGCCCTGGGTGCGAAGCGATTGCTGGGCGTTAAGAAGGCGGGTGAGGATTTGCTGCTGGCGCTCGATGAGGTCTCGGCTGTGTCGTCCGCTGTTCAGGTCCTGGGCGGACTTTTCCATCTGCTTCGCAATCTTCTGGAGATCGCCGAGGAGTTTCTGTTTAGTCTCCTTGCTGATGTTCATTTCTTCGAGCTGCTGCTTAATCTTCCGCTGCTGACGGGCCAGTTGCTTCCGTCGCTTCTTCATGTTTTTCGAGAGCCGCTTGCCCTGCACCTGATTGAGGAACTTCTGAATCTGCTGGTTGAGCTTTTGCTGCCGGCCGGAGGCCTTCTGGAGCTTTTGCATGGCCTGCTGCATCGACATTTTCCTGCCCCCTCCGCCCCCTTGTTGTTGCATGCGGTCAAGAAGGCTAGAGAGAAGGAGCGCCAACTCGTTGAGGTGCTTCATAGATGTCTTCTGGAAGCCAGTGGCCCGTTTTGCTTCTCGTTCGTCGAGCGAGGTGGTGGCCTTCTCCATCGCTCGTAGGGCGTCTCCGGTCTGTTTCTGCACGGCCTGAGACATGCGAGGCAGCCGACTGGCAATGGCGTTGAGCGAGTCCGCGACGTGCTTGAGGCCCTCCCGCAGGTCCTGCTGCTGAACCGCATAGCGCCGGACCGTCGGTCCTTTGCCAGAGAGCTTTTCGACGGTCTGGCGGAGCGACTCCTGGCTTTTGGAGAGACGAAGCGTGTTTTCGAGCGCGCTGCGAAGGCCTGTCAGGTTCATTTGTCGCTGACGGCCCCGCATCTGCTTCTTCATCTTTGAGAGGCGCGACCGCATGTTTTGCAGGCGCCGCTGGAGTTTTTGCTGCTGCGTCCGGGCCTTCTGGAGCCGGTTCTTGCGGAGCTTCCGGCTGTTCTGACGCATCTTCCTCGGCAGGTTCTGCTGCTGCATCTGTTTCCGGAGCTTCTGGAGCTTCTTTCTTGGCGCCGAGGGGACGTCCTTCATTTTCTGATTGGCCTTCTTCATCGACTTCATCAGCTTCTTCATCTTCTTGGCCAATTCCTTCTGCTCGCGGGCGAGGTCTTCGTTGGCAGAGGAGTCGGGGGACGGCGTCTGCTGGGCGGAGAGAGAATCGGATGGGGAGGCGGTGGTGGAATCGGACCGAGCGGTGCGTGTGGAATCGGATCGGGAGGAGGCTGCAGAGTCGGAGCGGGGGGAAGCTGTGGAGTCGGACCGAAGGGCCGTCGTGGAGTCAGAAGGAGGCGACGGCGAGGTCCGGGCAGAGTCGGCGGTGGTGGAGTCGGCGGACGGGGAGGATGTCTTGCGACGCCGGGTGGAGTCCGGGGATGGGTTCATCCGCTCGGCGGTTTTCTTGGAAATCTCCTTCTCCCGTTCGGTGATGTTCTGGGCTCGCCGTGTGAGCTCTTCCATCTTCTGACGCGCCTGGAGCTGCTTGAAGAGGTTCAGCATGCGCTGGAGTCGGCTTTGCTGTTGCTGAAGGCGGGACTTGGCCGTTTGCATGTTCTTCTGCATCTTGCGGAAGCTGCGACTTTGCATGGACTTGCGCAGCTTCTGTAGGGCCTTCTGCAACTCCTTTGAGCTTTTCATTTCGTTGATCCTCTTCTTCAGCTCCCGAAACTGTTTGGTCGTTTTGGGACTCGACAGGTCCTTGCGCTGCATTGCCCGATTCAGAGAGTCGACCTGCCGGGACAGTTTTTGTTTGCCCTTCCGGAGCGATTTCTGTTGCTGCTGCATCCGTTCGAGCTTGCGCCGGTCCTCCCAGTCGGCTTCCCGAGTGCGGCGAAGCTCCTCGCGCAGCTTCTGGAATTGTTGCTGGAGAGACTTCGACTTCCGATTGAGCTTCTGCATTTGCTCTCCAGTCTGCTGCTGAAGCTTGTTAAACTCCTCGTACTGTTCGGAGAGGGACGGAAAGCGGAGCCGCTGAGTGACGGTCCGACCGCTCTTGGGACCGTTCACCGTGTCGTTGTCCCAGGCCTTGACGTAGTACGCTACCTTGTCTCCCCGCTCCAGGGTGAGGCCGCTCTCCTGCGCGAGGAGCCACGTATGACTGAGCACTTGGTCCGCCTGACGAGGCTGGGAGGGGGAAAGCTCGAAGGAGGAGAAGGACGAGTCGCTGGACGAACCGTTGATTTTTCGATAGAACAGGGCCACGCGTCGGATCCCGTAGTCGTCGCTCAACCGGAGGCGAAGGTCCTGGGTAAGAGCAGGAGTAAGCTCGGCGGGGCTATCAGGTTTCAGGAACGATACCGAGGGCCGCGCGTCGGCCTGGAGCGACAATTCATACCGGATCGGGTCACGATTCGGAATCTCATTTTTGCTCTGCAGGCGGAGCACGTAGGTGTCCTCGCGACGGAGTGTGAAGGCTCCGGTGGCCGAGTCGGCAGAGACGGTGAGCGGCTGGGAGGATGCGTTCTCGAAGTCGATCGACGCGTTCGCGACGGGGGCGCCGCCGAGGGCCGCGACGATGCGGATGCGGCTGCCGGGGAGAGCGTTGATGTCGCCGACGTTCGGGGCGAGTTCGCGGGTTGGACGGTCGGTGTAGGTCGGCGGGGTGACCCGGACCTGCAGTTTTCGGAGGAAGGGACGGTTGGCGATGTCTACCGCGAACCACTTTGTGCGGACGGGCGAAGCTGCGATTCGGTACCGCAGGGGGCGCCGCACGTTGGGGACAGTGTGCCGGAATGTGGCGGACGAGTCGGCCTGGAGGGCAATGCGTTGGGCTGACTCGTCGTCGGAGTTTCGGAGGAGAAGGGTGGCTGTTTCGGGGGCGGTGCCTGTGGCGCGGATCGTGATGCGGAGCGAGTCGCCTTTCACCAGGCGCGTGTCGCCGGGCGTGACCGTGAACTGGAACGGGGCGGGGCGGTCGAATTCGGTTCGGGGGGCCAACAGGCGTTCGGAGGCGTTCAGGAACGTGGAGGGGGCCGCGACGAGGAGCGCGAGAGCGGCCAAGAGAGGAAGGGTTGCCCAGCGAGCGGCGGTACGGGCGGGCTCAAAGTCAGCCACGTCATCAAACTTGACCTCGTCGATCTGACCGGCGAGGTGCTGCACGGCACGGTCGACGTAGGGAGCCGGGGCGTGTGAGCGCTGCCCTTCGGCGAGCTGGAGCAGGTTTACGAGGCGATCGGCCACAGCCGGATGATGTTGTCCGACGGCCCGGGCCATGTCCTCGTCCGACGGGCCGTCGACGAGGCCGAGGAGGTGACCCAGCGGACGGGCGAGGTACGCGGCCCCGACGCCGAGGAGCACAGTGCCCCCCATCACGAGGAGTCCTGTACGCAGGCCGGGAGGTAACCAGAAAGTTGCTTCTAGGGCCGCGGCCACGAGCCAGAAGGTCGTTAAACTGCCGGCCGCCACAGCCCCTCCGAAGGCCAGTTCGGCCCAGGTCATGCGACGCAGGGCTCGCCGGAGCCGAGAGCGCAGGCGCTTGACGAGTTGGGCCGTTTCGTTACTCATAAGCGGATGTGTGCACAATCAGAGAGGACCGGGCACTGGAACGAGGGCGTCTCCGCCGCGTGAGCGCAGTAGATCGCCCGAGTTCGGTTGCGCGTGAAGACATCGTTGGGTACCATCCGTCGACGGTCCGTGTTTCTCCAGGCCTCTCCGTTGGGCATCGCCGAAGAACGGGTAAGACTTGGGACCATGGGGGTGCGTCGGAGACATGAAAATGGACGGAAAACAGCCGGTAGTGGATGAAACAGCCCCGAACATCACGCACATTCTAATGCGGAGCGGTCGCCAAATACTTCTTTCTCTGAATCGCTTTTTCCAGTTTATGATACGGACCCGCTCGTTCGTCCTCTGTCTGGCCGTCGTCGGCCTTGCTCTCCTCAGTGGCTGCCGGACGTACGGGGATGGGAAGTACGGCACCGAGAAGAAAACCTACAAGGCCTTGCAGCGGGCCGTTCAGTCTTTCGAAAAGGACCTGAAGCAGGCCACATCGGACCTTCATCGGCTTGAAGAGGCGGCTGCCCAGGCAGACACCCTTCGTGCCCTTGCGGATCAGTATCAGACCTATCTGGAAGAGCACAAGTCGCTTTTGAAAAAGGAACGTCGACGGATCGATCGTCTTTCTGCGGACGCCTCCTACCGCAGCCTGCACAGTGCCTACGGGGCGACAATCACAGAACACCGCCTGATGAAGGAGAAGTACCAGCGGGTGATTCGCTCTGTCTATGCCGCCGTGCAGGGAACTACATTCGCCGCATCTGCCGGCACGTCCCAGAACCGGCAGTACACGATTCGTCCCATCAACTTCCCGAAGCAGGAAGACAATCGGGAAAAGCTGACCATGGAACAGGCCCTCCAGGGACTGTGATCGGGAATCCCAGTTCCTCTTCCGGGGGTGATTTCACACCACTCGGTCTGAAGAAGATGAACTGCGTTCACTGCGAGGGGAGCGCCTGACCGACGAGGGGACCTTCTTTGGGGGCAGTCTGCCCCGGCTCGGTCGTCTGTTTCGCGGCGGGCTTGCGGTCGCGTTCTAAAACACGGCGCGGTGCTGGTCGCAGTTATGCGTCGCCGTGCGCCTCGCTTTGGGCTGCCGCCTCGATCGCCGCGGCAGGCCGTTCCACGGTGTAGCTGTGGGCCTCGGGCCGATCCGCGAAGAGGGGCTTGACAGTACCCCAGGTGTCGCGGAAGAGATCGCTCTCGCGGTACGCGTCGAGGGCCTCGGCGCTTCTCCAGTGGCTATAGGTCGTGAACACAGTGGGGGCGTCGTCGTCTCGCCAGAGTTCCAGGTGGCGGCATCCGGGAACCGAGCGGATCTGGGGGGCTGTCTCGGCAAACTGGTCGAGGAAGGTTTCGACGGCCTCGGGGTGGAAGGTCATTCGGACGATGCGGATGAGCACGAGGATTTTTTGGTGGGTTGGTGGGTTGGTGGGTTGGTTGTTAGGGGACTTCGATTGTAACGACGTTGTGGAGAGGCCGACGTTAGGTTCCAAGGAGGTGCTGACCGATGTCGCAGTCCAGACAGCCGCCCTGTGTGCAGTAGTTCCGATACAGTTCGTGGAGCCCCTGTGTCTCGAAGGCCGAGTCGGCGTCGGTGCCGAGGTCCTCGAAGCGACGCACCACGCGGTCGCCCGAAGCGGGCAGGGTGCGGAGAAGGTCCAGGACGGCGTCCGTCTGGGGCTCATCGGTACGGCGGTCGGCGTCGCGGAGTAGAAAGGGAGCGACGGCATTTACGAGAAGGGTATCGATGCGGGACGTGCCGAGGCTTGGGTCGTGCTTCTTGGACCGCTTCGTGAGGCGGTAGTGGCTGCACCAAAAGTCGGGGGGGACCGCTGCGAGGGCGTCTCGGAGGGCAGATACGGGATCGTCGCGATTGAGGGCCGCCCGCAGGACGGGCACTGGATTGTCGGCGAGGAGGGCGCCGTTGGCGTACCAGGCTGCGGCCTGTGCGATCCGGAGAGGCGGAAAGTTGTTGGGGCGCAGTCGGAAAAAGGTCCAGGCGGTGGACGCCATCGGGGACACGTTGAGTTGGACCCGGAGGCGCCGGAAGCGGTCACGAAGGGCCATTGCGTAGTCGGCCGTGGCCCGATCCGCCTCCAGCAGATCGCCGGGTTCGGGGAGGAGGCCGGCGGTGCCGAGCAGGAGCGCCTCCCGGGTGCGAGGCTCATCGATCGCCCGCAGGGTCTCGGGCGATGTGCGCTCGGCGAGTGTGGACATGGGGGCGTCGTTCTTCGCATAGCCCAGCCCGGCAAACAGGCGTTCGTGCAGTGCCGCCTCTGCCGGTTTGTCGTCCGGGGCCTGAAGGCGGTCGCGTTTTCTGTTCAGCCGTTTCCGGGCCAGCTGATGGATCCAGTTTCGTCGGTGCTGCTCGGGGACTTCGGCCCAGCGGGCGGCACAGGGAAGGGCGTCCTCGTCCGCGCGGGTGTGGAAAGCGTGGAGCAGCTCGCGGAGGGGTGTTTCGAGACGCGGGTAGAGCACGATTTCGGGCAGGGGCGACTCGTCGGAACGCAGGAGCCCGCCGGTCCACACGTCGGCGTGGAGAGTGACGTGGAGCACCACGCTGTCGTACCGAGGATCGGTGTGGTGCTCGTGTTCGAACCATCCCCCTGACGTGGTGTGAATCTCGACGTGTCCCCGCCAGTCCATCCCCTCGATGCGCACGTGAGCGTTTCGAAAGTCCGGCCCGGCGTCGGTGTTGAGGGTGCCGGGATCGAGCACCCGGACGTTCGCACCGTTGGTCGTTGCGAGATTTTCCGTCGCGAACCGCTGGTGCGCCCAGAGGTCCTGTACCAGGGCTTCGGGAACATCGGCGGTGTCGGGGGGCGGCTCGTGCAGCGCTACTGGGTCGTGCCGGTTGCCCACGGGGTAGGTGCGAAACGGGGACGAAGCATTGGGGTCGAGCATAAAGAGGGACAGCAGGCGTAGGAGTGTTGTACGAGGGGGGATGCTTCAGACACACATTCCCCACAAATCATAACGTGTGGAGACGGAGGGAACCGCTGACGCCTCTATGTTCACCGGCTATTCTGTCGGCGCAGTCATTTTCTATTGCTGTGATGTCGGACCCTCAGTTCTGGGATGGGGCTGTGTTCGTCGTTCTCCTAATAACGCTCCTTTATGCTCCGTGCAGGGCACAGACGCCCCTTGGGGATTATACCGACCACGAGGTGAGACCGTCGTCGGTGACTGTGTGGGCCGACACGTCAGGCCTGCGTATAACCCGCACGGCACCCTCGCAACGTGGTGCGGGGGGACGTGCGCCCGAGCCTCTCCACGACCCGCGACTCGTCCGTCGCCGTTGTCCGTGATCCGCAGGGCCTCCCGATTAGCGTACAGGCCGACGAGGAGGTGCCTTATGCTGCCGATCCGGTGCGCTACCGGCTAGCGCCTGGGGGGCAGGACGGCGGGACCCGTTATTCCCGCTCCCTCACGGTCGACCGTCGAGTAGCAGCAGTTGAACTGCACCCGCCGGCTCCCAATCCGGCCCGCCAGTCCGTCATGTCCGTTACGTCGTCTCTAAGCGTTAGCAAGGGACCCTGCGGCTCTACGACGTGCTCGGGCGACGGGTGCGCATGATCGGCGACGGGTGCGCACGATCACAGACGCCGTGCGGCGGGGGCGTCGGGAGCGCCGGGTTGACTTCTCAGGCCTCTCCAGCGGCGTCTACTTCCTGCGCCTGCGTGCCGGAAGCACTGTGGTCACCGAGCGCGTCACCGTCGCCCGTTAGCCGAGCGGGTCGGAGCCTCTCGGGGCTGTGGGCGTATAGTTTCTGTTCACCGTTGCCCTCAGGGCCCGCGTGCATCCTTGTACCGTGACCGAGTCCGCCGATTCTTCGACCCCCAGCCTTGCCACTTGGTCGATCTTGCGGATCGTCCTGGTGTTGTTGGTGGCCGCCCTGGTCCTCGAAATGGTGCTCGCGTCCCAATGGACGGAGCCCTTCTGGGAGTCCAGCACGTGGGTGTTGATCGGAGTAGTCGTCGGGGGTGCCCTTCGCGGGCTGGGCCGCGTCCTGGCGCAACGACAGCGCACGGGAGCACTCCTGTTGCGTCGACTTAGTCTCGGGATCTGGATCGTCGCGGCCTTCGGAGGACTTGTCAGCCTGCTCTTCTGACCGATGACGAGAATGTCCCCATTGATTCGGGAGACGACGCGGGCCTCGCTCGTCCGGACGTCTGTCCTATGGTTCGGAGCAGTCCTCCTCGCCTGCCTGTTCGGATTTCCCCCCAAGGGGCGGGGGCAGGCCTACGTCGGGAAAGTGCACCGGGTGGTCGACGGAGACACGATCCATTTACTCCGCGGGACGGGCAAGATTGTGCGCATCCAACTCTACGGTGTGGACGCCCCCGAGCAGGGACAGCCGTTCGGGGCGGCGGCCACTCGGGCTGTGCGTCGGGCCGTCTTTCGGGAACGTACCGAGGCCGTGGCCAGGGGGCATGATGAGGAGGGACGCCCCCTGTTCGTGGTCTCCGTGGGAGACCGGCGTCTGAACGAGCAACTGATCCGCGACGGACTTGCGTGGTGGGACCGCCGACAGGCGCCTACTGAGGATCGGCTTCGCCGGCTGGAGAAAAAGGCCCAGGTCGCCGAGCGCGGCCTCTGGGCACAGCCGACTCCGGTGCCGCCCTGGACCTGGCGGGCGCAGAGAAGAGACCGATAAGGGAGAGCCTCTGCCCGATTGGCGTTTAAAAGAAACTGATGGTGATTGTGATCAGCAGGAAGCCCATGACGGGAACGCCCCATACCGCCGTTGAGCCGAAGAAATATAACCACAGACAGAACGTACAGCCGGTGAGGAGGAGCCCCATGAAGAACCGATCTCCGCGTGTGGTCTCAATAGGGAGCAGTCCTTCCCGGGCCCATCCTGGGTCCTTCATGTCCCACACTGTCATCGTGGTCAAGAGAAGGATGATTGTCCCAAGGAAAAGGATCGTTGGAAGAGTCCAGTGCATCCACTGGGGAGGAAGGGGAATCATGGGTCTGTAGTCGTTGAATGAGATAAATGCCCTCCCCTCAGGTGCGCTTCCCTCGCCAGGGTGCGCACCTGCAGGAGTGCAAGCCGGGATACTGCGTTAAACGCGCCCCATTGAGAAGCCAGTTGCGAGTAAGTCGCGGACGAGATATACGATAATGGCCCCCGGAATCATGGCCAAGACGCCCGCGGCGCCGAGTACGCCCCAGTCCCAACCACCGGCCCCGAGACTTCGGGTGAGTGTCACCGTGATCGGCTGTGCCGCCTCGTTCGTCAGTGTCCGAGCCAGGAGCAGTTCCACCCAGGAGAACATGAAGGTAAAGAAGGCTGTGACGGCAATCCCGGGCGTAATGAGAGGCAGAAAGATGTTCCAAGCGAAGCTCGGGAAGCTGTGCCCATCGATGAACGCCATCTCGTCGATCTCCTTCGGAATCCCGGACATGAACCCTTCCAAAATCCAGATCGCCAGAGGGAGGTTGAACAGGCAGTGCGCCAGAGCGACGGCCCAGTAGGTGTCGATCAGATTCAGGTTCGAGTACAGAATGAAGAAGGGCACCATGAAGGCCGCCGGGGGAGCCATCCGGTTCGTCAGGAACCAGAAGAACAGGTGCTTATCCCCCCGAAAATCCCACCGCGAAAATGCGTATGCCGCAGGAAGGGCAGTCACTGTGACGAACGCGACGTTCATCAGGGCGATCGAGATCGAGTTGATGTACCCATCCCTCCAAAACTTGGAGGTGAGAATCTCCTGATAATTCGCAAGCGTAAAGTTGTGGGGGTACAGGGTAAGTCTCTGGATGATTTCGGTGTTCGTCTTAAAAGACATGTTCACCATCCAGTATATTGGTATCATGAGAAATACCAAGAAGACGATAAGGTAGTATTGTTTTTTCATTGTTCGCCACCAGCACCTTGTCCGAGATTAAGCATGATGATGTACATCACAAATGAGAGGAGAATTACGATGAAGAAATAGACCAGCGTCGTCGCTGCGCCTCTCCCCATCTGGAATCCTCCGATGGCCATTCGTGACGTGTACGTGCTCAGGAACGTGGTTGCACTGCCCGGGCCGCCACCCGTGAGCACGAAGGGCTCGGCGTAAATCTTAAACGAGTCCATCAGCCGCAGCAGCACGGCGATGATGAGAACGCCCCGCAAGTTGGGCAGCGTCACGTAGCGAAACGTTTTCCAGGGCGATGCCCGATCGATTTTGGCCGCCATATAATACTCTTCAGGAATGGCCTGAATGCCGGCGTAGCAGATGAGCACCACGAGCGGGGTCCAGTGCCAGATGTCCATGGCGAGGACGGTCCACCAGGCATCGCCCACATACTGGCTCACATTGTAACTGGTGTACCCGAACCAGTTGAAGATGACCGGGAGCACGCCAATGTCGGTGCGCGTGAACACGCGCCAGATGATGCCGACGACATTCCAGGGAATCAGCAGGGGAATGCCGAGGAGGACGAGACTTACGGCCGCGCCCGTGCCCTCACTGGGCATGCAGACAGCGAGCGCCAAGCCCAGGGGAATTTCCGTGATGAGCACGAGGCCACTGAAGAGGATCTGGCGCCACAGGGCCCCCCGAAAAGCCGGGTCCTGGATGATAGCTACAAAGTTTTCGAGCCCCGAAAAGTATGGCTGTGTACCGGGAAGGAGGGTAAGCTGTGAGTAGTTCATCACCGTGATCAGCGGGATGAAGGCACTGATCGACACGAGGAGCAGCGCCGGCAGCAGAAATAACCAGGGTCGTTGTTTCATTGGAAGGGAGGACTCCTGACAGAATGCAGATATTGGAAGATGGGCCGCCAGGCAAAAGCCATCGAGGGCGAGAGCCATCGAGTTAGTCGGTGTCCACGTCCACGGCCTGCTGGTCGTGGAAGAGCCGAAGATCCTCGGGGGGGAACTGCAGCCAGATGGTCGCCCCCTCATCAATTGCGTAGTCGTGGGCGACGCGGGCCTTCACCTCCACGTTCGTCTCTTCGGGCGTGGCCGTAATGATTTGGAAGCCCCCCAGCATCTCTACCTGTTCCACTGTGCCAGGGATGAAGGCAGAATCAGCGTCCGGCTCCGCCACCTGCACAGTAACCGAGTTGGGACGGATGCCAATCTGGCAGTCTGTCCACTCCGGATCGATCTCGGGACCGAGATTTTGAGGGAGGGCAATGTCGTGGGGGCCGAGCTGAACGTGCGGGGATCCTTCGGCCTCCCCGTTCGCCGGGAGGGTGCAGTCGAGCAGATTCATGCCCGGGCTCCCGATGAAGTGGCCAATGAAGGTGTTCACAGGATTCTGGTAGAGATTCTCCCCTGTGTCGTACTGCACGAGCTGGCCGTCCCGCATGATGGCCACTTTTTCGGCGAACGTCAGCGCTTCGTGCTGGTCGTGCGTCACGTAGAGGGCCGTGACCTCGAACTCTTGCTGGGCCTCTTTCACCCGGCGGCGAATGGTCAGCTTACGGGCGGGCTCCACGTCCGTCATCGGCTCGTCGAAGAGGATCGCAGACGTATCGGCCCGGATGATGCCCCGTCCGAGGGCCACCAGTTGGTTGAGTTCGGGGCCGAGGGTGGAAGGATTGTCGTGCAGAATGTCGGTCAGTTCCAGCAACTCCGCAATATCATGGATGCGATCTTCGATCTCACTTTCCGGGACGCCTCCGTTCCGCAGCGGGAACGCGAGGTTTCCGTAGACATCCATCGATTCGTAGATCACAGGAAACTGGAAGACCTGGGCGATGTCTCGCTCGGCCGGTTCCATGTCCGTCACGTCCTCGCCATCGATGAGCACGCGACCTTCAGTGGGGGTGAGGAGCCCAGAGATAATCTGGAGGAGGGTCGTTTTTCCGCATCCCGAAGGCCCGAGTAAGGCATTGGCAGTCCCGTCTTCCAGGGTCAAGTCCACGTGCTCGATGGCCACCGTCTCGTCCGGGGTGCCCTGATCGTAGACATGCCGAATGCCACGAGCTTCAATCTCAGCCATAAACTTGACGTCGACGTTATGAGAAGGTTGGAATCTTGCTGCCCGCCGCGATGAGTTCGTTCGTCGCGGGATCGTAGACGTAAATCTTCTCGGGGTCCAGCGAGAACGACAGGGGGGTTCCGGCCTCTATGTGCAGGGGCCTCGGGCTCAAGGCATAAATTTCTTTGCCCTGGTACGCAAGGTGGAGGGTGCTAGTGGAGCCCACCGTCTCGACGAATGACAGCTCGGGAGTGATCACCGTGTCTGCCTCGGCCTCTGTAGCGGCTCCGTCGCCGCGCCCGACGAACGACATGTCCTGGGGCCGGAATCCAAGGTGGTACTTACGGTCGGGCGAGAGGGAGGGAAAAGTGCCCTCCGAAGTGCCGGCCGCGATGCGGGAGCCGTCGCTGAACTCGAAAATGTGCTGTTTGCCTTTCTCGAGGAGGGTTGCCTCCAGGATGTTCATCGGCGGTTCGCCAAGATATCCGGCAACCGGCAGGTACTTCGGGCGAAAGTAAATCTCGTCGCGGGGAGCATCCTGTATGACATTTCCGTCGTGCAGGAAGCCAATGTGAGTCGACATCGCGAGTGCGTCGCCCGCCAGCGGGGTGGCGTACACCACCGTCGTGTCCTGCTCCGAGAATAGCCGCTCAAAGTCACCCCGGAGCTGCTCGCGCAGCTTGTAGTCGAGGTTAGCGAGCGGCTCATCCATGAAGAGGTAGTCCGGTTCCTTAATCAGGGCCCGCGAGATCGCCGTCCGCTGGGCCTCCCCGCCGCTGACCTCTTCCGGGAGGTTGTTCAGGATGTGGCTGATTTGCAGCATCTCGGCGGTTTCCTCGACGCGACGATTGATCTCCTCCCGGGAGTAGTTCTCGTCGCTCACTTCGAGGGGAGAGGCGAGGTTCTCGCGGACGGTCAGCGACGGGTAATTGATGAACTCCTGATAGACCATCGCCACGCTGCGATCCTGGACCGCCTCCCCTGTCATGTCCTGGTCGTCGTAGTAGACGGTTCCCGCATCCGCCGCCTCGATGCCGGCGATGATCCGGAGCAGCGTCGTCTTTCCGGCCCCCGTAGGAGCCACCACGCTGAAGAAACTTTGATCGGGGATCTCCAAATTGATTCCATCGAGGACCTGCTCGGTCCCGAAGGACTTGCGAAGATTTTCGACACGGATACCCATAGGGAAGGATCGTGGAAATTCTTGAAGGGACCCTCGCGCGGCAAAGGGCTCGGGCCGTGCGAGGGAAGCGTCGAAACCAGTTCAATTCGAACCCCTGCAGAGGTCTTCAGGAGGCAGATGCGGCCTCCTTGTCGGCAGATGTTTGTTCGGTCGTCGATTCTTCAGGAGCACTGTCCTCTGGACGTTCCCAGGCTCGGGCTCGGTCGAGGGCTTCCGACCAGCCGGTGCGGAGCTCGTCGATACGATCCGAGGGCATCGACGGAGTAAACATCTGATCCAGCTCCCACTGGTCTTGGATTTCGGCCTGATCGCGCCAAAAGTCAACAGCGAGGCCGGCGAGGTATGCCGCCCCAAGGGCCGTCGTTTCCAGGATTTGCGGTCGTACCACGGGGATGTCGAGAATGTCGGATTGAAACTGAAGGAGCAGATCGTTGGCCGCTGCCCCCCCATCGGCCCGAAGCTCCGTCGTTTCGATGCCGGAGTCGGCTTCCATTGCGTCGATGACGTCGGCTACCTGGTAGGCCATGCTCTCGATGGCGGCGCGCGCCAGGTGCCCCTGATTGGCGCCGCGCGTGAGGCCGGCGATGGTGCCCCGGGCGTACTGGTCCCAGTGGGGCGCCCCCAGGCCCGTGAAGGCCGGAACGAAGTAGACCCCGCCGTTGTCGTCGACCGACCGGGCCAGTTCTTCGACCTCGGCAGAGTTCCGGATGATTTGCAACTCATCGCGGAGCCACTGCACAACGGCCCCCGCCACAAAAATCGACCCTTCGAGGGCGTAGTAGGTGGTGTCGTTGACCTGATATCCGATCGTGGTGAGCAAATTGTGATCGGAGGTCACGGCCTTCTCGCCCGTATTCTGTAGCATGAAGGCCCCGGTGCCATACGTGTTTTTCCCAAGACCCGGCGTGGTGCACATCTGGCCGAAGAGGGCCGCCTGCTGATCGCCCGCGATGCCAGAGATGGGCACTTCTGCGTCGAACGGGCCCCTCTGCGTTTTCCCGTACACTGTGCTGCTATCTCGCACCTCTGGGAGCATGGCGCGGGGAATGTCAAGGAGGTCGAGCAGCTCATCGTCCCACCGCCCCTCGTGGATGTTGTAGAGCATAGTGCGGGACGCGTTGGTGGCGTCCGTAATGTGGCGACGGCCCCCCGTCATGCGCCAGACGAGCCAACTGTCGACTGTCCCGAAAGCTAACTCTCCGTTCTCGGCACGGGACCGAGCTCCATCCACGTGATCGAGGAGCCACTTGAGTTTCGTTCCCGAGAAATAGGCGTCAATGATGAGGCCGGTCTTCTGCTGGAACAAGTCCAGATAGCCCCGGTCCTTCAGGTCGTCGCAAATGCCAGAGGTGCGCCGGTCCTGCCAGACGATGGCGTTGTGGATCGGCTTTCCCGTTTCTCGGTCCCAGACGACCGTCGTCTCGCGCTGGTTCGTAATCCCGATCGCGGCCAGGTCTTTTGCCTCCACGCTCGCCCGGCTCAGCGCCTCGGAGGCGGTGCCCATCTGGGTAGACCAGATTTCATTCGCGTCGTGCTCGACCCATCCGGGTTCGGGATACATCTGCTCAAACTCCTTCTGAGCGACCGTCTCGATCTGCCCACGGTGGTCGAAGAGGATGGACCGGGAGCTGGTCGTTCCTTGGTCGAGAGCGAGTACATACTGCATGGAAAGCATCCATGTCGTCAGTGAAAGTTCGTCGAGCAGCGCTCTTTCCATTCCTGGTGTTCAATGTCGGGTCCTCGCCTCACAGGGGAGAGGGGGAAAAGACTTTCGGATCGCTCAGACGCTTATCTATGGTGGAGTTTTCTGTCACCGAGCGCACAACGATTATAGAAACCGCTTTTTTGAGTCGGTAGCGTAATCTTCCAGGAAAGTGCTGCCATCTTCCCAAATTGGAAGCCCTTTTTGGTTTTTCTTGCTCTGTGCGGGATATTCGCGGTAGATACACATTCCAAGGGTGCTGCTGTCTTCAGAGAATCGGATTATTTTTTCGAAGCAGGATAGGGCTCCGATACCGGACTGAGGCTCCGCCCACCGCGCCTGATTCATGACGTGTGCGTGTCGCGAAACCGTCTCGCCTGAGAGATTCTGTTCTCCACCGTCGGAGACGGATCGTTCCCGATCGCACTCATCGACCCATCCCGGCCTATGGCTTCACCGTCTCGTCCGACCCAGTTTCGAGAGGCCTCCCAATCTCTTACCGAATACCGAACGGGAGTTGGGGGGGACGAGTCTCATCTTTCTTTCTTTGCGGTGCAGGACACCGTGCACCGGGTTCCCCTGCGGGCCCCGCATCTCACGTACTACGGCATCGTGGACGGCCACACAGTGGTGCGGACGGACGGGGAGAAAGACCTCTCTCTGCGGCCTGGCGAATCGCTCGTGGTGCCCCCGCTGCAGACAATTACCGTGGGGTTTCCGGAGGCGAGTCAGACCCCGGCCCGTTACGTCGTCCTCAAGATTGATCGCACGAAGATGCAAACCGTCCTCGACCGGACTGCCGATTCTGCGACGACGGATCGCTCTCCTCGGATGGGGGGAGTAGAGGAGCCGTCCCACTGTCACCTCGAACGCCGAGAGGGCGTTACTCGGGTGCTGGACATGATCGCATACCTCTTTCGGGAAGACCCGCCCACCCGGGATCGGTTGATCGATCTGAACGCGAGGGAGCTGCTCATACAGATCTTACAGACGCCTTCTCGTCCTTTGCTGGTTGGGGAACTGCCGCGGACGACCTCTACCGGGGGACTGGCGGCGGCTGTCCAGTACATTCAGGACAACCTCGACCGGCACATCTCCATCGATGAATTGGTGGAGGAGGCGTGTATGAGCAAGTCGAGCTTCTATCGACACTTTGGAGACGAATTTGACATGTCCCCGCTGGAATACATCACTCGCGAACGCGTCATTCGGGCGCGGGAATTGCTCTCCGATCCGGACAACACGGTAACCAGCGTGAGTCATGCATTGGGCTTCAGCAGCACCAGTCATTTCATCGATATGTTCAAGGAACACGAAGGCGTGACGCCCAAGCAATATCAGCTAACCATGACCGAGTAAGTTCTGGTGACAGAGACGCTCCCCGTTTCCCTTCCGGGCAGGGGAGACGGCTGCCGCCAGGGTGTACCAACGCCCGATTCTTCCCAAGAATGTAGAGATCTATGTCGTCCATTACGCTCTTTGGAGCTGGAAGCTGGGGAACGGCGCTGTCGGTCCACCTCGCGTCGGCGGGGCGGGATGTGGTCTTGTGGGCCCGCCGGCCGGAAGTGGCCGAGGAGATTCGTCGGACCTCCCACAATCCCACGTACCTTCCGGAGTTGCTCATCCCCTCCTCCGTCATGATTACGACCGACCTGGAGGCCGCCGCCCGGGCGTCGGACCTCTGGGGCATGGCCGTTCCTTCCCAAAATCTGCGGGCACGGGCGGAAGCGCTTCGCCCCTACGCCCACGAAGAGATCCGCATGGTGGCCCTGTCGAAGGGGATCGAGAACGACACGTTGCTGACGATGTCGCAGGTCCTGGACGGCGTGTTCGAGCATGTGCCTCGGACCCGGATTGGGGCACTCTACGGTCCCAGCCACGCCGAGGAGGTGGCCGAGGGGCGGCCCACGGCCATCGTCGCGGCGGCGCCGGACCAGGAGGAGGCCCGGCACTTCCAGAATGTGTTTATGACGGAGCGCCTCCGGGTCTATCTCAACACGGACGTGCTCGGGGTCGAGATTGGTGGCTCCGCCAAAAACGTCCTGGCCATCGCCGCCGGCATTGCCGATGGGGTGAGCTACGGGGACAATGCAAAAGCTGCCCTCGTGACGCGTGGGCTCGCCGAAATCCGTCGCCTCGGCGAGGCCATGGGGGCGGATCCCCGGACCTTTGCCGGACTGTCGGGCATTGGCGACCTGGTCGCCACCTGTATGAGCCGGCACAGTCGCAACCGGTACGTCGGCGAGCAGATTAGCTCCAACAAAAGTCTCGACGAGGTGCTCGACGAGATGGAGATGGTTGCCGAGGGGGTACGCACGACGCGGTCGGTCTACAACCTCGCCCAGCGACACGGGGTGGAGATGCCGATCACAGAGGCGGTCCACGCGATCCTCTTCGATAACAAGAGCCCCCGAAAAATGGTGAAGCGCCTGATGACTCGCTCGGCCAAGCACGAGAATTGGTTGCCCACCACGCTCCAACGATAGCCTCGTTGCCTTGCCCCATCTGCACGCGTGGGATCTCTCTCCCGGGCGGCTGCCCTTCGTTCCGGACCGCTCGAGCGGGTCTGGACTCATGTCTCACGGAATTCCGGAATGCTGCTTCTTATGTCCAATATCGCTTCCGAGGGGCCCCCGACCGCCGAAGATCTGGAATCCCTCATGACCCTCGAACAGTTCATCATTGACCAGCAAGAGTCTTTTCCGCACGCCACGGGGGCGTTCTCGCGACTGTTGCGGGACGTGAGTGTGGCGGCGAAAATCATCAATCACAACATCCGCCGGGCCGGAATTCTCGACGTGCTCGGCGAGACGGGAACGGTTAATGTGCAGGAGGAGCGCCAGAAGAAGCTCGACGAAATTGCTGATCGGGAACTCGAGCGGGCCCTGCGCCGAGGGGGTGAATGTGCTCTCATTGGCTCGGAGGAACAGCCGAAGACCATTTCGCTCTCCGCACAGTCGCAAGAGCAATATGCGGTCTTTTTTGATCCGCTTGATGGGTCCTCCAACACCGACGTGAACGCCTCGGTGGGGACCATCTTCAGTGTCTACACGCTTCCGGAACGATCCTCGGGCGACGTTCTGGACATCGCCCTGCGCCCGGGAGCCGAGCAGGTGGCGGCGGGGTACGTGGCCTACGGCTCGTCCACCATGTTCGTATTTACGACGGGAGATGGGGTAAACGGCTTCACCCTCGACCCAGGCATCGGGGAGTTTTTGTTGACGCACCCCGACCTCCAGATTCCGAATGAGCAGGCCATGTACTCGGTCAATGAAGCGGACACTGAGGATTTCTCCCCCGAGCTTCGTTCCTTTCTGCGATGGTTGAAGAAGAAGGACCCCGCCACGGGCGCTCGAATCCGGGCCCGCTACATCGGATCGTTCGTCTCAGATTTTCACCGCAATCTCCTGACGGGCGGCCTCTACATGTATCCGTCCACGGTGGACCATCCGAAGGGCAAGCTGCGGCTCATGTACGAGGCCAATCCGATGGCTTTTCTGGTGGAGCAGGCCGGAGGGGCGGCATCCGACGGTCAGCAGCGCATCCTCGACATTGATCCGGAGGAGTTGCACCAACGGGTTCCTCTCTTCATTGGGAGTGCGCCCCTCGTGGAGGCGGCGGAGGCGTTCCTCCAGGGTCGGGAGGCCGCGGTGCCCGATCGGGTGTGAACGCGTGCACTCCTGTGACGTACGTGTGAGGAGGCGCTCTCCGCACCCGATTCCGAACGAGGGATGTCCGACGACCCGACCCCCACGGCTCTCGATCCCCCGGCGATGCCATTGGAAGAAATGCAGCGGCCGGACGCCTTCGATCGCTCGTTCGAGGGCTGGTCGACAGAGGTCTTTGAGATGCTGGATCGCCTCCGGGCCGAGCCCCACATCGATCGGTACGAGAAAGAAAAGCCCGGAGTGACCGAGTACCTCAAGGACCCCTTCCGGCGCTACCGGGACGACCTGGTGGTGAACTGGGTACTGCCGAACCGGCTCGGGTTCGAGACCGAAAAGCACGTCTTCAGCCGTCTCCTCAAGAACGACTTCGGCGCGGGGGGATGTCACGACCACCTCTGGATGTCGTTCTACCGGCCCGAGACCCGGCGACTGGAGGACGTGCAGATCACTCATCGCGTATCGCCGGACGGGTTTGCGGTGGGGGTGTACGTGGGGGCCTACGCTACGGACCTACTGCAGCAGGCCAAGCAGCGCATCGCGGATGCTCCCGCCACGTACCTCGATCTGGTCAATCCGCTTCTGGAACAGTCCAGCTGGCGGTTCTACACACATCGCGGCTCCGGAGAGAACGAAAAAAGGACCGTCTTCGAGAAGCCGCTCGACACGGTGCCGGCGTCGGTGGACGGGGCCGACGGAATTTACGTGCGGCATTACGTCTCCCGGGAAGACACCCTTGACTTGGGGGCACGCCTTGTCGACCGCGCGCTCGATCTCGTCTTCGACGTGTGGCCGATCTATCGGTTTTACCTTGTGGAAAAATAGGAGCGAGGACGTTGACGATCGTTGGTGTCATGTATTATATCAAGAATGACCCTCGTCGTGCGTTTTTCGTATTACGTATTGCGTATTAATATCTCCTGAGACGTATTTCGTGATGCGTAATTCGTGAAAAGTAATTCGTAAAAAAAGATAGTTGAAATATGTCATTATTCAAGTACTTTCGAGTTTAGTTAGGCTTTTCCAGTAATACGAAATACGAAATATTCCCATCCTCAACCTCAAATCTTCATGTCCCGCCTTATTGAGGTTTCTACAACTGACCAGGTTCAAACCATCTGTCTCAACCGTCCCGACAAGCGCAACGCCCTCAACGCGGAGCTCGTTGCGGCTTTGAAATCGGCACTTGCAGAGGCAGACGAGCGGGACGAGAGTCGAGTCCTCGTCCTCACGGGCGCTGGATCGGCGTTCTCGGCCGGGGCCGATCTATCGTCGCTGCGGGATATGCGCGATGCCGGTCCGATGGAGAACCAGGAGGATTCCCGTCACCTCGCGGAGCTGTTCCGGCAGATTTACCATCATCCAATGCCCGTTATTGCAAAAATAGACGGACACGCCATTGGGGGCGGGTGCGGACTCGCGGCGGTCTGCGATTTCTCCTATGTCGCGGAGGGGAGCACGCTCGGTTTCACTGAGGTGCGCATTGGTTTCGTCCCGGCCATCGTGATGGTCTTCCTGCGGCGGAAGCTGGGGGAGACCACGGCCCGCGACCTGTTGTTGCGGGGCCGTCTGATGGACGCAACGACCGCCGAAGAGCTCGGGCTGGTGACACGGGCCCTGCCTGAGGAAGAGTTGCCGGGGGCCGTTGACGATCTCGCCCAAGAAATAGCTCGGGAGACGAGTGGCTCGGCGGTGGCACTCACGAAGCAGATGCTGGCTCGGATTCCGGGGATGGGATTGGACGAAGCGCTCGACTACGCAGTACAAATGAATGCGTTTGCACGGGGCACGGACGACTGCCAGGCGGGCATTGAGGCCTTCTTGAACGATGAGGACCCGCCGTGGAAGAATGCAGATGCGAGGAGAGAAACCGCGGACTGATTTCGGCTGTATCTCTCTTACACGCGGATTGTATACGATCCTCGGCCCAACGACAGCACAACCGTCCGGGTCAGCCATGACGTTCACCGTTGTCTCAAACAGATCGCGGAGGAAGAGGGGGGCGCTTTCAAATGCAGTTTCAAGCAATCCCTTTGAGGTAGAGTCATTTCGAGCGGAGCGCTGGGAGCGGACGCGAGGGCCGAGAAAACGAGGTCATGCTGCCCGCAGCACGAGTACTCCCCGGGGTGCGTAGCGGAGTCGAGACATCTCCCCGAATCCACCGAAGTCGGCAGTCGTGGGGCAATCTCTCCGGGATAATCTTCTTCCGTCAGATCCAGAGAACTTTTTTCCAAGAGAGACCGGTTGAGGCTGCACGAAGGCCATCGACAAACTGCTCGAAGATCGCCGCCAGGATAAATTTTTCGTCAGGCCAATGAGGGATTTGCCCGGCTCCGCTACGAAGACGATGAATGGGCGGAATACAAGGAGGTGACCGAAGAACTGGAGACGGCCTCGGACGACGGTCTAAACGAGCTTCCGTACGATGGCTGACGCTCCCTCTGGATCGGAGCCTCCAGTTCCACCGCGGGGCGATCTGTAATGGGTGAACTTTTCGTCCACGAACGGACGGGAACAGCGAGGTAATCGTCCAGCGTTCGTCCTTTCGGATATTCGATTCAACGAAGGCCCTTCCGGACTCATCATCTCGATCCCCCTCACGGCCACGAACCGGCCGGAGATTCCCACGCACATCGAGGGGACTCCCAATCAAGGGGCCTCGAGCAGCGTTCATTTATCTATGCAATTCCGTGCCACATCGAAGCACCGGCTCAGACAGCGAGTAGGACGTGTGCGTGATCCGGAGGTGGTGCACACAGTGGAGAATCGGGTCCGGCTTCGTTTGGACCCATGAGTCTCCCTGCGCAGGGATTGTCGAACACGAAATCTTTACCGCAGGTCGCTACCATCTTCGGCCCGCGACCGTTACGTTTAGTACGCATTACAGGGCCGCCTTTGCATCTTGCTGATCAATACTACGCTACCGCATTATGGGCAACAACGTCGCAGAAAAACTGATTGAGAACCACCTCGTCGAGGGGGAGATGGAGGTGGGGGAGGAAATCGAACTCGAAATGGACCAGACTCTCACCCAGGACGCCACGGGCACGATGGTGATGCTGGAGTTTGAGGCAATGGGCATTCCGCGCGTGCAGACCGAGCTCTCGGCGCAGTACGTCGACCACAACCTCATCCAGTCCGACTTCAAGAACCCGGACGACCACCTCTTCCTGCGCAGCGCCTGCAAGAAGTACGGCGTGTGGTACAGCCGCCCGGGCAACGGCGTGAGCCACCCGGTACACCAGGAGCGGTTCGGCGAACCGGGCAAGACGCTCATCGGCTCAGACAGCCACTCGCCCGCCGCGGGCGCCATCGGCATGCTTGCCATCGGGGCCGGGGGGCTCGACGTGGCGATGGCCATGGCCGGCAAGCCGTACACGATCAACATGCCCGAGATCTGGGGCGTGAAACTCACCGGCGAGCTGCCCGACTGGGTGAGCGCGAAGGACGTGATCCTCACCATGCTGG
>JBDGQN010000219.1:0-7508 GCA_042219055.1 Salinibacter sp.
TCTGAAAGTCTATTTGCTCCTGCTCGTTTTTTTTTTTGGATGGCTGGGCCGGGGCGACTTCGGCTTCGCCCCGAGTTCGTACCGCACAATCCCGTGCACTGTCGAGTAGCAAAGCTCCACGCCGTGCTTATCGGCAAGCCACTGCTGAATTTCAGTGTAGCTACTTTGGTCCCTCCGGCTCGGAGAGGCGTTCTTTTAAGGCCTCCATTACGTCGGAGGGGATCGACTGCTGGCCGGGATCCGGCCCCGGCTCTCCGATTTCTCGAAGCCCGTCGAGACCGCCCTCTTCGTAGAGATCAAGCCAGTCGGCAATGGTGTTGCGATGTACTCCCAGGTGGCGACCTGCTCCGGTCCGGCTTTCGACCTCTCCAGTCTTCATAAGAAGCAACATGTGGTAGCGGCGCTGGATTTGGGCGTCTTTCTCCTTGCGAACCAGACGTTCGAGCTGTTGGGCGGGCTCGGGGATCTCGGAGAGGTCGTACACGGCAGAAGGCGTTGTTGGGAAGAAGCATACCAGCCTTCCCAAATCGACAGGACTGCATAGTGATCCTCAGTACTTGGTATAATTCCGTTTCCGGGCTCCCCAGTAGACCGCGTCCTTGTGCTACCGGATTGGAGATCGAAGGGACGGCTTTATATATTTCGCATCGTTCCCAAGAAGCTTCCCGGCGGTGCCCGCGTCCGGTGCGGCTACCAGACGCTGGATGCGCTGTCGTACAAATCGATTCTTCTTCGATCCCTTCCCGTTCCGATCGGTCACCATCCCCATGAGTCGGACCTCCTCCCCTTCCCAGGCCTCCTCCACCCCGACGAACAAGTGGGCCCAGCAGCTCGTCACTCGTCTCGACGACCGGACGGCGACGATTGGCGTGGTGGGCCTCGGGTACGTAGGGCTGCCCCTCGCCGTCGAGTACGCTGGGGCCGGCTTCGACACGGTGGGCATCGACCTGAACGAGGAGCGGGTTCGCCGCCTCGATGCCGGCGACAACTATATCGACGACGTGGACGACGAGGAGGTGCGGGATCTCGTCGAAGACGAACAGCTTCGCATTAAGGAGGGATTTGCGGAGGCGTCGGACATCGACGTGTTTTTCGTGTGCGTGCCCACACCGGTGACGGAGACCAAGGACCCGGACCTGAGCTACGTCAAATCGGCCGCGGATGCGATCGCCGAACACCTGCGTCCGGGGCAGCTCCTTGTCCTGAAAAGCACGACCTATCCCAGCACCACGGAGGAGGTGGTGCTTCCCCGCCTGCAGGAATCCGATGAGGGCCGCGGGCTGACCGTGGGAGAGGACTATTTTCTGGCCTACAGTCCCGAACGCATTGATCCCGGCAATCAGACGTACCAGACGGACAACATTCCGGTCGTGGTGGGCGGGGTAACGGACGCTTGCACGGACGTGGCGGAGGCGGCG
Organism: Salinibacter sp.; assembly: GCA_042219055.1. Taxonomy (GTDB): domain Bacteria; phylum Bacteroidota; class Rhodothermia; order Rhodothermales; family Salinibacteraceae; genus Salinibacter. The sequence goes on from JBDGQN010000219.1 coordinate 1,419, forward strand.
ATCCGGACGGTCAACTCGGACGTGCATCTCGTGTCGAACCCGAAGGTGGCGGAGATGGAGAAGCTGCTGGAGAACATCTTCCGCTCCGTGAACATCGCGCTGGTCAACGAACTGGCTCAGCTCTGCGACCGGCTCGGGGAGGTGTCGATGTGGGAGGTCATCGACGCTGCGTCGACGAAGCCGTTCGGGTACATGCCCTTCTATCCGGGACCGGGCCTCGGGGGACACTGCATTCCCATCGACCCGCACTTCCTGTCCTGGATGGCCCGCAAGTACGACTTCGAGACGAGCTTCATCACGCTGGCGGCCCGGGTCAACGAGAGCATGCCGTACTACGCGGTGGACGCCGTGGTGCAGGCCATCGCGGAGCAGCCCGTGCGCCTGGCGGACGCGGAGGTGCTCATCCTCGGGGTGGCCTACAAAGGCGACGTGAACGACACGCGCCACTCCCCCGCCGAGCGCGTGATCCGGCTTCTCGGCAAGAAGGGAGTCGAACAGATACGCTACCACGATCCCCACGTCTCCTCCTACAGGGTGAAGGATGAACACGGAGCGTCCACCGACGTGCCGTCCACCGACCTCACGCCCGAGGCTCTTCGTAGCAGCGACGTGACGGTCATCGTGACGGACCACGATGCGTACGATGTCGGCATGATTGCCGAGCATGCTCCCCGAATCGTAGACACCCGAAATGCGCTCGACGACATCGACAATCCGGCGCTGCGGGAGAAGATTACGCTTCTGGGGGGTGGGAAGTCGAACAGCGACTCCTCGTAGCGGGGCGGCGGAGGCGTGGATTCTGGGCGGAGCATGACGCAGGTCAACCACGCTTGCCGGGAGGTCCAAAGAGAAGGAGACGGGCGCTTCGCGAAAGCAGATGTTGGGGAGGCCCTCCGGGGGATCATCCTCGGTCAATGCGGAACACCACCATCCCATCCCGGCTCTTGGCGACGTAGAGGTGGTTCTCGATCACCAGGATGTGATTGATTGGTGCGCCACTCAGACGGCTGCCATAGTCGTCCCCCCAGGGGCCGAACGTGCCAACCAGTTCGGGAGCCTCCGAAATGGATGCTGGACGTCGGTACACCTCGATCACGCCGTCGAACCGGCCGGCGTACAGGTACGTCGACCCGACTGTCACGCAGGTGTAGCGAGCCTGTATGAACACCGGGTCGCTCGTCCATACTGGCTCGCCTGTAGGGCTAAAGAGGGCAAATCCTTTCTCGTTGAGGGCCGCGTAGAGCCGGTCGCCGTGGGCGTGGAGACGGGCCACTGCGCCGCCGGTCCCGAAGTCACTCCCAGTCAACCGGACGACGCGGGACAGGTCCTGAAACGCGCTCGCGTCCGTCCCAAAGACGCGGCCCGAACGGTCAAGCACGAACACCGCGCTGTCATGGGCAGCGGCCGACCGAAACCCCGACGTGGAGCCGACCGTCAGCTTTGACTTGTCCGTCAGGGTCGGGTCGAACTGGAAGAGGGCGTTCTCGTCGGTGGCCACGTGAATCGTATTGGGGGCGGGGCCCAATATCACGCTCTTCGCCACGTTGTGGGACAGTCGCTTGCTCTGAGCCGCGAGTCCGGAATCGCTGGCGGTGATCTTCGACACCACGGCTGGGGACAGGCGCCGTTTCTTGGTCGTTACCGCTCCTGCCACGTACAGCGTTCCCTCCTCGGCGCCGGCCTGCAGCGTCACAACGTCCACGTTCGAGCTGCGAAGACTTCGCCGGCCGTCTACGAGGTTCCCAGGCGAGGCTCCCGGCTGCACGTTGAGAATGTCGATGCCGCCCCCGAAGATACTTCCCGCAAGCTTGTAGCCCACATAGAGACGCGCGGTCTCGGCGTCGTAGCTCAGATGTCCGGCCTGGGTGCGCGTGCCCCTGACAGTAGGCGGTTTCACCTTCACCACAGGGGTCAGTGAATCGGGGGCAGTATGCGCCTTGAACGACGCACCTGAATGCCCCCCCAACACCCTCACCCTCACCTCAAAGGTCGAATCGCTGACCACTGTGAAGGACGGACGAGCCGGTCCTGCGGTACCGAATCCCAGAACGTCGCACCCGGCCCCCAGGACGACGGTTGCGAGCAGGACGAGCAATCCCGCATGGTTTGGGACGGACCGGGCGGAGCGAACCATGACGCCGGGTCAGGACAAGAGGGGAAGACGCGAGGCGGCGGATCCCCGATGACTCTGCACAGATCCCATCGGCGTTTCCGGGACCCTGTAGAAGAATTTGTGTAGGAAATCAATATACTGAGGGCTCCCGGTGATGTTCAAAATACAGAACGGGCCTCTTCCCGTCGCTACGGCCCGACGGGGAGAAGGAGAGCTCCCCCGAGACGCCCCGCGGGGCACGACGATGCACAGGCCCCCTTCTGTTAGATCGAAAGCCGTATTGTTCGAATCCGGACTGCTACTGCTTCTTCTCCCCTTCCCTGAGCGTGAACGAGACCGGCAGTGCCATCTGGACCTTCACGGGACGCCCGCGCTGTTTGCCCGGTTTAAATTTCTGCTTCCTCACGGCTTTGATGGCTGCGTTGTTGAGAAGCCTGTGGACGCCGCGGATGACCTTCGGGGTCTGCACATTTCCATTCTCGTCCACGACGAATTGAACGATGACGCGGCCTTCGAGGCCGGCCTTCTTTGCCATCTTGGGGTACTCAACGGCCTTCTGCAGCGCAGCCATCCCCCCGATCAATTTCGGGGATTCCTCAACTGCGATGAAGATTTCCCGCTCCTGCTTCTCCTCTTTCTGTTTCTCCTCCGTCGACGGCTCGGATGGTTTTTGGGCTGTGTCCAGGGCTTCGTCCATGTCGAGCGAGGCGTCGAAGTCTACGTCCTGCTGCCCGACGACCTGGGTGTTTGGCACTTCCACCGGCACCGGAGGACGCGGAGGCGGCGGGGGTTCGGTCTCCTGCGTAGTTTGCTGCACCTGCCGCATGCTAACGGTCTCCTGCTCATTCATCTGCACGTGGAACTCCTGGCTCGTCGAGAGGTCGACCTGGAAGGCCACGACCAGCAGTGCAAGGGACAGCAACAGGCCAATCTCCAGATGCAAGTAGTACTGGTTCCGAAGACTTGCGCCACCTTTGCTAGGGACACTCATGGCTCGGCTGTAGGATCTAGTTCAGAATGCGTACATGACTCCCTCGTCTATTTTTCTTCAAATCTCTGTTGTACCAAACGCCCGGTGGTTCCCAGTAGGTCGGTCAATTTGTAGGGATGTCGTGCCGCTTGGGGGTGGGATACTTCCTCCGCTTCGTGCAGGGGGGAGACCCACGTGGCGGGGCCTACAGAGGAGCCTCCTCGCTGGCAAGGGGCCCGCGATGGGCGCGCTGCTCGTCGCTTCTCGGCGACGTGCGAAGTGTCTCGATCGCCGCGAGAAACGATTTTTCGGAGTGGAACGCTGCACTCGCAAAGCAGTCGACCAGGGAACGGCGCGCTCGACGGTGGATTCGAACGACAGTTTCTCTTCCACTCAATCATCTATCATTCCGCTCCTCCATCTCCTCCCATGGTCATTCTCGTAACCGGCGGCGCCGGCTTCATTGGGTCCCACGTCACTGACGCGCTCCTCGAAGACGGCCACGAGGTCCACGTTCTCGACGATCTTTCCACGGGCCGTCGCTGGAAGGTGCCCGAGGCCGCGCCTCTCTTCGAGCACGACATCCGTTCCGAGGGGGCCGCCGCCCTCTTCGCCGAGCATCAGTACGATTGCCTCGTGCACCACGCCGCGCAGATGGACGTGCGGAAATCGGTGGAGGACCCGGGCTTCGACGCCGACGTCAACATTCGAGGGCTCATCAACTTGATGGAGGCCGGCATCGACCACGGTCTACAAAAGGTCATTTTCGCGTCTACCGGGGGGGCCATCTACGGCGAGCCCGAGTACACGCCCCAAGACGAGGACCATCCGCTCCAGCCCGTCTCCCCGTACGGCGTGGCCAAGCTGGCGGCCGAAAAGTATCTCTACTACTATCAGACGCAGCACGATGTCGATACGGTGTCGCTGCGCTACGCCAACATCTACGGGCCCCGCCAAAATCCGCACGGGGAGGCCGGGGTGGTGGCCATCTTTACGAAGGAAATGCTCGGCGACGGGCAGCCGGTGATCAACGGGCCTGGCAAGCAGACCCGCGACTACGTGTACGTGGGCGACGTGGTGCGGGCCAATCTCGCCGCGCTGGCCTACGAGGGAAGTGGGGTGTTTAACGTGGGTACCGGGCAGGAGACGAGCGTCAACGAGCTGTTTCGGATGCTTCGCGAGGAGACGGGGGCGGACGTAGAAGAGACCCACGGTCCAGCCAAGCCGGGCGAGCAGCAGCGCAGCGTCCTCGGCTATGAGCGGTCGGAAGAGGAACTCGGCTGGCGTCCCCAGGTGTCGATTGAAGAGGGCTTGGGCCACACCGTCGACTGGTTCCGCACGCAGTTTAAGCCGGAAGGCTCTTGACAATTCTCGATCAGAGCCCGAGGGGCCGGCGCCAGGTGAGCGCAAACGAGCCCCCCATTCGATCGTCGTAGAATTCGCCTGTGTCTACAGCTGCGGCAACGCGGACCCACAAGTTGTACCGCTCGGAGAGGGGGCCACGCACCTCGAGGCGGAACGAGTACTGGTCCCGACGGTCCCTGCGCCCGTATTCGCACCCATCGCAGAGACTATTTGCCCCGTAGTTGCGGCTGTAGGTGCCCAGTAGCTGGTACGAAAGGCCGGCGCCGAGGTGACCCTCGACGCCGACGTGGTGGGCCACCACGATATTGTTGGCAACACCGAGTGCCTCGTCGCCGACCCCCGGTGTCGTAGAGGCCGACGTCAGAAGCGGCGTACCCAGCGTGCGGTCCTGATAAGTCCATCCGCTCTCGTATACGTAATGGTTGTAGTATGAGTCCGCGCCGCGGGACTGCCCCAGGTCCCATCGAGCGTTGTGGCGCGTCATCCGGAGGTGCTCCCAGAGCACGGCATTCACGAGCGCGGACGGATCGTCGCGGCGGAGGCTCACGCCCCAGAGGCCGTCCCAGACATTGCGGAAGTTGAAGCTGGCGATGTCTTCATGGTAGAACTGCCGGTACACGAGCCCCTGCACCCCCCCAAGATCGGCACTTAGGCTGAAGTCGTACATCGCAAGGTGGTTAGCATTCGAAATTCGAGATTCGGCGTTGGGACGGTAGTTGGTGAGGACGTCGGTGCCGAAGGTAATGTCGACCCATTCCCGAAATGAAGACGCTTGAGGACCGCGCTCCGGGCTATCCCCGCCCCACATGGCGTGGTGGGTGATGCCGGCATACGCATTGATGGGAGAGTCAGGCGGCAGGAGACGGGCGTAGAGGTACTTCTCGTGCAGGAGCGCGTTGCGGACAAAGCGGTCCTCCTCGAGCCAGCCGTGGCCGAGGTACCCCTTAAAGGCCAGTCCCCCACCGGTCCAGGGCACCGTCACGTAGCCCACCGAGGAAATGCTAATGCGAGGCACGGGGGCGGCATTCCGGCTGTGGGTGGTGCTGCCGAGGGAGAGGGTGGTGTCGACCCGGCCGATGCTTTGCTCCTTGCGGCCCGCTGTGAACTGAAGCTTCCAGTACCGCAGCTGCCCGTACAGCTCGTGGGCGGTAACGGTGGCGTTGTGCGAGGCGCGGGCCAGCAGCTCAGTCCCTACGGCATAATCCAGCCCGTCGGTGCCCGCGAACCGGCGGTGGGCCCCGAGGCGGAGTCCCGCATTGGCGGAGGTCGGGTCGACGGTGCCGTGCCGATTGGCCCTCAGCCAGAAAGGGAGGTCCCCGCTGCTTCCGGCAGCCCCAAACAGCGTCACGGAGGCCCGCAGGGAGTCGGAGGGAGCCTGCGCCGCGGCGGGGGCGGGGCTGCCCGCGACGATCATGCAGACGAGGCCCATCCAGAGAAGGCAACGGATCGGGGCGATGCTACCCATCGGAGCGGAGGCAGGACGGCAGTACGAGACCATTGGGGCGCGCATGTGCAAACGGAAACAGACAGTGGGCACGGAAAAGAAATGAGGACGCCCAGGAACGTGCAAATGCTGGGGCGTCACGCCACGGCAATCGCATCAAACCTGTCGAAGGATCTTCTCGAGGTAGTCTTGATCCCA
>JBDGQN010000022.1:0-7879 GCA_042219055.1 Salinibacter sp.
GTGTGAAAGCCCGCACCGCTCCACAGTTAAAAGAATGGGCGGTGGAATGTGAAGCGGGCGATACACGGCAATCGCATCGAAGCAATTCTGTCGGTCCAAACCATGTGCTGAACTTGATTCAGCATGGATTTGGCGTCCAGGACGCGGCGACCACCAATTGGGCGTCATCTTTCGGAGATCTGGGCTCTGCATCACGTTCAGAGCGACGAACTGAAATGCCCTTATCAGCAGGCCGTCTTGAAACGAAACGTTTGAGGGCAGTCCGCCAAGGATAGATCGTCGATGCGATTGCCCTTGAGCAGGCATCGTTTAGGGTTTACCGCAAAAGCAAATAAGTTATTGTGTTCATCATGTCGCAACACAATCCCGGCCTGTGCGGTGGGACTGACGATTCTTCGCCTCAACGTTGACTTCCCAAAGGTGGGTTGACGATGGCGCTTGTAGACTGCCCCGAGTGCACCAAGGACGTGAGCGAACACGCGGACGCCTGTCCGCACTGTGGGTACCCGTTCGAAGAAAGCGCGGGAAATGCGGAGGAGGGAGTCGTCCTGAGCGATATCGATATCGGATTCAACTTCTGGGCCCGCACTCTGCTCAAAGCCGGGCTTGCCGCACTGCCGGTCGTCATTGTGGCTGTCCTGCTGTACTTCGTCTTGACTGCGGTGGCGACTATGATCGTTGGGGGGATGTTCGGGGGATGACCGCAGCGATTCCAGTCCTCTCGAAAACGGCCGCGCTCCCCTGCAGCTCCGGACCGAGACGCCCCCAACAGAGGGGGCGTTCATCGAGTAGAGCCCGGGCAAGGATCGTGGATTGAACCGCCGGCTTCCGCCCAACGCTCAACGCAAAACGCCCCCCGGTCACAGGAAAAGCTCCACGGTGCCGGTATGCATAACCGTTCGCACGTAGGGCTCCAGCGTACCCGTATAGTGGATCCGGAGGTCCAGTTCTCCCACCGACTGCCGCACGCCGAACCCGGCGCTGGGCCGAAGCCCACTCCCGCCGCCCACACCGATGCGATCGAGGCCGGTCCGGAGGGTGAGAACGTCGACGATCTGGAACGAGGCCCCCACTCGGCCCCGCAGATCATGCAGCAGAAACGACTCGGTGCGCGTCCGTTGTCCAGGGCCGCCCGAGGTGACGAGCACGTCCGGCAGGCGCCGATCGCGGGCCGTGTAGCGGGATTCGACCTCGGCCAGCAGACGCAGGCGATCGTCGAGCAGCGTATAGCCGGCCCCCAGGCGCACCCGCACCGGAAACTGGTCCGTGTGACTCCCGCCTCCCACCGACGAGCCGTCCCACTTGTACTTGGCCAGCAGATCGTGAACGGTCCCCGCCAGATAGAGCTGTTCGGTGGCCTGTACGCCAACGCCGATATCGACCCCGAAGCCCCGCACCGGGTCCGCGCTGGGAAGAAGATCGGACTGGTAGAGCGTCAGGCTCGTGCCCACCGCGAACCAGTCCGCGAAGCGGTTGCCGAAGGCGAGCGAGAGGGCAAACTCGTCGGTCGAGAGGGTTTCGGTGTGAACACCGTCGGTGTTGCGACCGTCGATGCCGTTTACGCCGGCGTGGGTGAGGCTCAACCCGATCCCGGCGGTCGGGCCGAGGGGCGCCGTGAATTCGAGAAACTGAAGTTTGCGGTCGAAGGAGAGAAGCGCTGCGGAGAGCGAGATGCGCTGCCCAGTGGCGGACGGCAAAAGGGCTGGATTGTAGTGCGGACTCACGTCGGCCGAGGCGTCGGCCACTAGGGCATTGCCCAGCGCGATGCCCCGGGCCCCGAATCCGAGCCGCGAGAACGCCCCGGCGGCGGTGTGTTGCCCGAACGCAGGGGACGCCCCTCCTCCGAGGGCCACGCATGCACCGAGCACCACGACCAGCAGGGCCGACCGGCCCAGTCGTCCGAGCAGGGAGACAATCGTCGAAGCATCCATGAACCAGCAGGCGACAGTCGAAAAAGGATCGCGGCGCCGTCCGACGGCGAGGCCGTCAGTTCGAAAGAAGAATCTTCCCCCGAATCGTCCGTCCCCCCACCTCGACCGTATACAGGTAGGTGCCCGTCGGCAGGCGGAGCCCGTCTTCGCCAGTCCCGTCCCACACCATTTCTTGCCGTCCTTTCGGCTCCTTCTCCCGGAGGGTGCGCACGCGGGTCATGCCAAAGTCGTAGATGTTGACCTCCACGGTCTGGGGCTCCGGCACGTCGTAGACAATTCGCACCACGTCGTCCCGAGACGGACTGAAGGGATTCGGGTAAGCGTACGTGTTGACGTCGGGGACCTGCTCAGAGGGATTCTCGGGATTGACAGGGACCTGGGCACGGAAGAGGCGCCATTTAGGGGCGCGCGCCTCTGATGCACCGGGCAGTAGGCGAGGCTCGTTCGCCCGGTCCAGGCGCAGCAGCCCTTCCGTCGTGCCCACCCACAGCGCAGACGGCGTCACGGCCACGGACTCCGCCGTCATTCCTTCCGGAAAGACTTCATCCTTGTCCTGCAGGGCCACGTCCGTGATGCTGCGCCACGTGTCTCCCTGGTTTCCGGACACAAAGAGCCCCGACTCGGCAGCGGCGTACACCCGCTCTCGACGAGCGGCCACGTCGTTCACCTGCGTGCCGATGAGGGGCTGCCGAAAGGTCTTGCCGCCGTTGGGCGTCATTGTGAGCCCGGTGCGCTGGACCGTCTGTCCCCCCTGGGCCCGCAGGGTGGCCATCCACACCGGATTGCGTCCGGGCCGCGGCTGCTCGGCCAGGGCCCACACGATCTGCCCCGTCAGGCTGCCGGGCGTGCCGTCGGGCCGAAAGAGGCGCCAGGCCCGATCCCCACTTGGGGCCACGTCGGCGGGGGTCGAGCGGTTCACCCCGGCAAGCGTCCCGGCCCACACCGTGCCCGTCTCGTCCACCAGCACACTGAGCACCTCGTGGTTCTGGAAGCCGCGCCCGTCGTCCTGGGGCGGGGCCACGAGGAAGTTGTACGACTGCGACGGCTCGATGCGGGTGCTCGTGTCGGGGGGAAGCACGACCCGCGTCCAGGTCGAGTCCTGCGTCGTCCAGCGTCGGAGCCCGCTCCGCGTCCCGGCGACCCAAACCGTGTCCCGTCCCTCAATCGCGATGTCGCGGGGCGCACTTCCGGCTGTCTGTGTGACGGGCACCGCCGGGAGCGTCGAAGTCCCATAGGCGATCGTCGTGTCGGACGGCTCGTCGAGCGCGGCCCGGGCGGAAATTCCCGTAAAGGACTGGCCTCCATTCGTAGACACCAAAAACCCCCCGGCCCCAATCGTCCCCCCTCCCGCGTCGAACGCAAGCCCGGCCCAGACCGTGGAGCTCGTCCGCGACCGGCTCTCCGCCGCCAGCGAGAACACGACGTTTCTCCCGTCGACGATCCGGTTGGTGACCACTTCATCGTCGGGCGCGAAGAGTCGCTCCTTCGACTCCACGTAGACCGTCAGCAAGGGCCCAATCCAGAGCGAATCGCCGGCCGTCGCAAGGGTCTGGACGGTATTACTCACGATGCCGCCCCCCACCGGACGCAGGTCCTGCAGGCGTTTCCGGGAGACCTCCTGTCCGAGCGCCGGAGCCGTCCCCAGTCCCAGTACACAAAGACAAATGAGAAGTCGCCGCATCGATCCTACGATTACATTGTTCGAAGGGGGAGCATGCCCGCCGATAAAGGGTCAATCGTGACCCTGAGGGTCGACTGCGGCGGGCGTGAGCGCCGAAAATCCCCGGGACTGTCCGTTCGCCGAGTCCGCCGGAACGAAGCGGAACTGCCCAGTCACCTGATTGCTCGCCAGGCTGTCGTTGTCCACAGCAAAGACCCGCACCGTGTAGATTTCGTCCTCGCGAGGGAGGGACAACGGTACTCGTGCCCCGTATATCGGACGGGTCTGTGCAGGAAGCTCGCCCGAGACCGTGCCCCGCGGGTTCGAGGACGGTTCCAGAACAAACACGACGCGCGCCACGGAGCCGTCCGGGTCGGTCGCTCGCACCGAATCGATGATCAGTGGGACCACGACCGTCGAATCCTTCACCTGGTCGGGCGGCAGATCAGATTCGTGGACGCTATCGGGGACAATTTGAAGTCCCGAGACAGAGGGCTGTCGTCGCGTCTCCGGGGCCGGCACCGTGTCACAACCGCACCACAGCATCAGCGCTCCCCCCAGCACCAAGGCACCCAGAAGCCGAGACCCAATGGACGAAGAGTAGACCCGCATGCAAGGTCGAAGATCAGTGAAGGAGAGTTCGCCCCCCGACGCTCCCCGCTGAACGCCGAACGCTACAGCGTGCTGAGCGGCTGGAGACTGAAGCAGAGAATGAAGATCGCGATGGCCACGTACCCGAGAATACGTTGCGTGGGCGTCAATCTCTGCGGCCGCAGCACTGGCGGATGCCGCACCTGAATGAGAAAGACGATCAGAAGACTCCAGATCAGCCAGCCCGTCCAACCGACACCCGTAATCCCAAGCCCAATCGTCGCTCCCACGCCTGCCAGGAGGCCACCTAGCCCAAACAGGGTCCGCCGCGAGGTGCCCCCAAAGAGTTTATACAGGTACCCATAGTAGATGACCGCCAGGATGATCCAGGACGATCGGCCCAGCCAGGGTCCCATTTCGTACAGCACGGCGCGCGTCTCCTCCATAAACCCCATCCCTCCCGACCACAAAAGCACGAAGACGAAGGCCTGTGCAAAGCGGCGATGCCACTTGTCCCCCAGCAGGGCGTAGATCACGTGCCCCCCGTCGAGCTGTCCCACGGGAAGCAGGTTGAGCGCCGTAAAGAAGAGGCCCAGCCATCCAGCAAAGAGCACCGGATAGTGGTACATCTCGTACATCGGCGGGACGTTACTGAAGAACTGCGAGAGGACCCAGTACAGCGGGGTGGTTCCCACCACCAGGATGTACGTGCCGTCGCCGGAGGTCGGGGGCGTGTCGGGAAAGGTACCGTGCTGGCGGATGTACGCCTTCAGCGCCTCATGGCCCGGCAGGTCGAGCAGGTACTCGGGGGGCGGCAGCGTTGCAAAGCCGTAGATGAGTGCTCCCAGGGCCACCACGAAGCCCGCCAGCGGTCCGGCGACGCCGACATCGAAGAGCGAGCGCGTGCTCGGGATGCGTTCCCGAATATTGATCACCGCCCCGAAGGTCCCGAGGCCGTTGGGGAAGGGAATGTAATAAGGCAGCGACGTGCGCACGTCATGGGCCCGCGCAGCAAAGTAGTGCCCAAACTCGTGGACCGTGAGGAAGCCGAGGAGGGGAATCGCGAAGCGCAGCCCATCGAGAAGCCAGGCCTGGTTGACGGTCATGAACAAGAGCGAGACCGTCTCGTCATGCGCCTGGTAGTAGAGCGGACGGTACGCCCAATAGGAGGCCCCGAAGTAGACCGTAAGGGCCAGGGTAGCCGCAAACAGCAGGAGATGAAGCCAGTGGCGATCGACCGCAGTGGATTCCTCCGCCGAAGAGGGCGTCGGTTCGACCTCGACGGATTCGACCTCAATGGAGGAGTCGTCGCCGGGCAAGGATTGAGCGTTCGATTCCACGAGCGAAGACGATCGTGCAAAGCAAGTGCGAAAACGCCGGATGGCCCCCTTAGCGAAGGGCAGCGAGGCCCGCTTCAATCCGGTCGAGGGCCGTTTCGAGGTCCTCCATCGACGAGGCGTACGAGAGGCGAAGCCCATCGGGTTCCCCAAAGGCGGGGCCAGGCACGAGGGCCACGTCGTGCTCCTCCAGGAGGTAGAAGCACAGATCGCTTCCGTCGTCGATGGTCGAGCCGTCGGGCGCGTCGGCACCAAAGAAGCTCGACATGTCCGGATACAGGTAGAAGGCCCCCTCGGGCGTAGGGCAACGCACTCCGTCGATGGCGCGCAGGCGCTCCAGCACCGCGTCGCGGCGGCGCCGGAAGGCGGCGACCATCTCGTGCACCGGCTCCTTATCCATCTCCAGGGCCGCCACCCCGGCCTTCTGCGTGATGCTGCAGGGGGCCGACGTAAACTGGCCCTGAATCTTGGCCGCGGCCTGCGCGATCGGCTCGGGGGCGGCCATGTAGCCGAGGCGCCAGCCCGTCATCGCGTATGCCTTGGAGAAGCCGTTCACCGTGACGGTCCGGTCCTCCATGCCGGGGAACGACGCGAAGGCCCGGTGCTCGGCGTCGTAGAGAACGTGCTCGTAGATCTCGTCAGAGACGACGAAGACCTGCTCGTGGTCGCGCAGCACGTCCGCGAGGGCCGCCAGTTCCTCGGGCGGATACACCGCGCCGGTGGGGTTAGACGGTGTGCAGAGGATGAGGACCCGCGTGCGCTCAGTGATGGCGTCGTCGAGCATCTCAGGGGTCAGGCGGTACTCGTTCTCGACGCCCGTCGACACCTCCACCGGCGTGGCCCCACTAAAGCGCGCCATCTCGGGGTAGCTCACCCAGTACGGCGCCGGCACGAGCACCTCATCGCCCTCATCGCAGAGCACGTGGATGGCGAGCGCGAGCGACTGCTTCGCCCCGTTCGAGCAGACGACCTGTTCCGGCGTGTACGACAGGTCGTTGTCCCGATCAAACTTGCGACAAATGGCTTCCCGAAGCTCCAGGATGCCCGGATTTTCGGTGTAGTGCGTGAATCCGTTCCGGATGGCCTCGACGCCTGCGTCGGCAATCGGCTTGGGCGTGTCGAAGTCGGGCTCTCCCGCACTGAGAGCCACCACGGGATGCCCCTGGCGGCGCCGCTCCTCGGCCCGGGACTTCATGGCGAGGGTCGCGGACGGCTGCATCGCGTCCACACGGGTGTTGAATTGGATGGAGGAGGTTGAGGAAGACATGGGCAGCGTGCAGACCAGATCAGCGGAAAGAACTCCAACGAGCAATGATAACCCCGACCGCGACGAAGGTTCTCCGGACAAGGGAGTTACGAGTGCGGGGATCCCTTCTTTTGCTCCAGCGCCTCCACCACGGGCGGGGGCACGAACTTTGACACGTCTCCGTCCCATCGGTGCGCGTCCCGCACCATCGACGAACTGATGAGCGCGTACTCTTCGGACGTCATAAAGAACACCGTCTCGAGTTCCGGAGCCAGCTTCCGGTTTGCAAAGGCCATCCGAAACTCCGCGTCGAAGTCGCTCACCTGCCGGAGCCCCCGCACCAGAGCGACCGCCCCGACCTGTTGGGCCCGGTCCACGATGAGTCCCTCGTAGGCCTTCGCCCGCACCCCCTCCAGGTCCGGCGTACATCGGCGGACGAGCTCCGTACGCTCCTCGGTCGAAAAGAGGGTCTCCTTCTCCACATTCACCCCGACGGTCACCTCCACCCGGTCGAAGATGCGAAGGGCCCGCTCCAGGACGTCCCGGTGGCCGAACGTGAAGGGGTCGAAGGTGCCGGGGTACAGGGCAAAGTCGGGGTCCATGGATACGAATCGTCAAGACCGGGGGCGCGGCGAGCAGTCACGCGTCTTCTGTCGTCGAACGCTCCTCGTCGGCAGCCTCCTCGTCCTCGGGCGGCAGCGGAGGGCGAAACACGCTCACGATGGTACGCCCGTAGGAACGACTCGTCATCAGGTGCGGGTGCTCGTCGAACCAGTCGTGGGAACTGTGTTCGAGCGTGAAGACGCCGTCGGTCTGAAGGTGTGGAATCGCCAGATCCGGCATCTCCTGCATGGCGTCCAGCTTGTAGGGCGGATCGGCCAGAATGAGATCGAGTTCCGGCCCACTATAGGTCCGCACATACTCCACCGCGTCGGCCTGGATGAAGATGCACTTCTCCTCCACGTCGAGCTTTTCCGCGTTTTGGCGGGCGTAGTCGAGCACCTGGCGCTGCTTTTCGACAAACGTGACGAGGGCGGCCCCGCGGCTTATGGCCTCCAACCCCAGCGCCCCCGTTCCGGCGAAGAGGTCCAGCACCTCAGCCCCGTCGAGGTAA
>JBDGQN010000220.1:0-4791 GCA_042219055.1 Salinibacter sp.
CGTTGAGCACGCGGCCCTGAATGCTCTGGGCCGAGGCTGGAAGAGGGAGAATTGTTGGGAGTAGACAAAGCACTGCCAGGCAGTGCCAAAACGAACGGTAATGCATAGGTGTAGATGGGGTGTGAATACAATAGCCGTGGTTCACCACAGTCGGCCCTCACGCGAAACCGCGACGACCGACGGAGAGAGTCGCAAGAAGGGAGACAGATTCACGCCCACGGCGGAGGATGGGGCACCTCCAGATACGGCCCCTGGTGGGCCGCGAAAGAACTGTGAGGAAAGGGCTGCCAGCGTACCGGTGGAGACGGAAGGGAGGACAGTGCGGTTGGGACCAGCGCGAGGGGGCGAAGCGCGATGGGCCGCTGGTGGACCGGCACGGACGAGCCCTTAAGCGTTGGGCGTTCCATCGCCTGGGCGAGAGCGTTCAGATACCGCTCTTCCTGCTGGTCGTGGATGACCCAGACGTGCCAGACGTCGCCTCGCCACTCCTCGTGGACGACGTCGTAGAGATTGCCCTGGTATCGAAATTCCCCGTCCTCGATCCGGACGAATGACGAGTTTGGCGACTGACGCTCGGACTGGGGAATGGTCAGGTGCTGGACTGTTGCCTCGTCGCTGAGGGCCTCCGGTCCAGCGGAAACCTTGTGGTGCATCCGCTGCTGGGCGTAGTAACGGCCGAGCAGCGCGCCGAGCATGCCCACCTGTCCCCCAAGCAGAGACAAAATGACAACCACGGCAAGCGCCCTTCGCATCGACTTGGACCGCCTTCGAGAAATGCCTTTCCTTCGAAAGAGAAAGGGGAGGCTGCGAAGTGTCAACAGCGTGACGCAAGGCGATAGATCATGCAGGGCGACCCGTTCCCCACCCTCCGTTCATTTGTACTGCTCCATCGCGGTCACGGCCAACTCGTCGGCCATGATGTTGAGTTCGTCGTCGGCGTGCCCCTTGACCCACACCCAGTCCACGTTGTGACGCTCCGCTTCGTCGAGGAGGGCCTTCCAGAGCCCTTGGTTCTTCACGTCGTTGTTCGACGAGGTCTGCCAGTCGTTCTCCTGCCAGCTCTCGAGCCACCCTTCGTTGAAGGCTTTCGAGAGGTATTCGCTGTCGGTATGGAGCGAGACGTGAGAAGAGGTCTCAAGGGACCGAAGCGCTTCGAGGGCCGCAGTGAGCTCCATGCGATTGTTCGTGGTGTGCGGCTCTCCCCCCGTCCGTTCCTCGTAGGCCTCCGGGTTGTCATCAGGAATAATGATGGCGGCCCATCCGCCGGGACCGGGATTCCCGCTGCAGGCGCCGTCGGTGTAGATGGTCACGTCCGTCATAGAAGGGGGAGAAGTGATGAGCGCTGATGGACCGAAATCTATCTGGTTGAGGCATGGAGGTCCAGCCCCTTGCCGAAAAAGCCCCGTGAAAACCTTCGTTGCTGTTTAGTCGTACAGAAATACGTCTTTCATCCATCCAGTCAAATGCTGGGAATCTTTGACGACGCCCACCTCGCATGAAGTTTCTCGACGAAGTCGATCTCAAGGTCAGCAGTGGCGACGGCGGAAAGGGCATTGTCGCGTGGCGCAAGGAGAAGTTTGTACCGAAGGGCGGTCCCTCGGGGGGGGACGGGGGCGATGGTGGCTCCGTTTACGTGGAGGCCGACGGGAATCTCTACACGCTCATGGACCTGAGCCACAACAAGCACGTCTTTGCCGGCGACGGCGAGCCGGGGGGACGTCGCACCCAAACGGGGGCCTCGGGGGAGGACGAAGTGATTCGCGTGCCCCCGGGAACGGTGGTGAAGGACAAGTGGACTGGGCAGATTGTCGGAGAGGTCGTCGAGTCGGGGCAGCGAATTTGTGTGGCTGAAGGAGGGGAGGGGGGGCGCGGGAATGCCGCCTTCAAGTCGAGCACCAATCAGACCCCCCGCCACGCCGAGCCGGGGGAGGAGGGGGAGGAGCGAGAACTGACCTTCGAGCTCAAGCTGATGGCGGACGTAGGGCTCGTCGGCTTTCCGAATGCGGGCAAAAGCACGCTCGTCTCGGCAATGTCGGCGGCGGAGCCGGAGGTGGCGGATTACCCGTTTACAACCGTTGCGCCGCAGCTCGGGATGGTGTACGTGAGCGAGTATGAGACCTTCGTGATGGCCGACATCCCCGGCATTATTGAGGACGCGCACGAGGGAAAGGGGCTCGGCCTGCAATTTCTCCGCCACATCGAGCGCACGTCGGTTCTCCTCTTTGTGATTCCCATCACGTCGTCGGACCTTGGGGACGAGTACGAGCAGCTCCTCCACGAGCTTGAGTCGTACGAAGCCGGTCTTCTGGACAAGCCTCGGGCCATCGCGCTGTCGAAGATTGACGTTCTGGCCCCCGACGAGCGGACCCTCCTCCCCGACGTGGTGGCCGACGCGTTTCCGGACGACGTGCCGATCCTCCCGATCAGCGCCGTGGCCGACGTTGGGCTCGACGAACTCACGTACACGCTCTTCGAAACCGTCAAAACCGCGCGCTCCACGGCGCCGATGGACACATGAGACTTCCGCTTCAGGACGATGGTGAGCCGCCGGATCGGGACCGGGCCGGTGAGCAGCGCGCCCTCATTGGGCTGTCACTCGTGCCGGGGGTGGGTCCCCAGCGCCTCCGGGCTCTCCTCGCAGCCTTCGATGTGCCAAGTGAGGTTTTCCGCGCCTCGCGCTCCGCCCTGACGAACGTGGACGGGGTGGGGACGCAGACCGCCGAGGCCATCCTCACGTTCGACGACCGGGCGGCGGTAGAGGCGGAGATGGATCGGGCGGAGGCCCTCGGGGCCGAACTCGTTTCCCCGTGGGACGAGCGGTTTCCCGACCGTCTCCGCGAGATTTACGATCCGCCCGCCTACCTGTGGATGCGGGGCACGCTTCCGGCGGCCGAGGCACCGATGGTTACGATTGTAGGAACCCGTCGCTGCACCGATTACGGCCGGGCGCAGGCCCATCACTTCGGCGCCGAGCTCGTCCGCCGCGGCTTTACGGTCGTCAGCGGGCTGGCCTATGGCGTGGATGCGGCCGCACACAAGGGGGCGCTCGACGCCGGAGGACGTACGATTGCCGTCCTCGGGTCGGGGGTGGGCCGCATCTACCCACAAAAGCACACGGCCCTCGCCGAGCGAATCGCCGAGAGCGGAGCTGTTCTCTCCGAATATGCCCTCGACGCGGAGCCGGACGCGCCCAACTTTCCGGAACGAAACCGCATCCTGAGCGGCCTTTCCCTCGGAACGCTCGTGGTGGAGTCGTACTCGGAGGGCGGGGCGCTTATCACCGCGCGCCTGTCCCTGGAACAAAACCGGGAGGTGTTTGCCGTGCCGGGGGCCATCACGAAGGAGTCCAGCCGGGGCACGAACCGTCTCATTCAGCGGGGCCACGCCAAGCTGGTGATGGAGGTGGACGACCTGTTGGAAGAGCTTCCGGAGGTGACGGTCGAGGATCCCGAAGCGGTGGATGCCGAACGGGTGACAACCGGTACGGGAGCCGACCCGGAGGACCTGTCAGGCGACGCCCAAATTCTCTATGAGGCCCTCTCGGAAACCCCCGTCCACGTCGATGAGCTGTGCGAAGAGACGGGCCTGGACTCGGCGTCGGCCCTTTCTACGCTGCTCGAGCTGGAGTTTAAGGGCCTGGTGCGCCAGCTCGCAGGCAAGCAATTTCGTCGCTCTTGAGTCGGGGACTCCCCCGAAGACTCTCTCTACTTAGGCAGCACGCGCATGACCCTTCTGCTTCTGGCGGCGGCCTTTTTCATCACGGGCACCGTCCTGCCCCTGTTTTCCCACGACCACTGGGTCATTCGCCTCTTCGACTTTCCGCGGGTGCAACTCACGATCGGCATTGGACTCACGCTCGTCGGATTCGTCGTGATCGAGCCCTCCTCGCCGGTCGAATACGGGGCAATGGCTCTGCTCGGGGCCTGCCTTATCTACCAGGTTGACCACATCCTGTTGTACACTCTCCTGTCGCCCCATCAGGTGAAGTGGGCGAACAATGACGGCGAGGAGACCGAGCAGATCTCGGTGCTGATCGCAAACGTGGAAATTGACAACCGGGACGCCGAGCCGTTGCTCGATCTCATCGACGAAGAGGATCCGGATCTCGTTTTCGCGGTCGAGGCCGACCGCTGGTGGATGGAGCAGCTGGATCCCCTCCGCGAAAAATACGCGCATGCCCTGCGCCATCCCCGCGAGAATGCCTACGGCATGTGCCTCTATTCCCGGTATCCCCTCGTGGGCCCCCACGTCCGCTTTCTGGTGGAGGACGACGTGCCCTCCATCCACACGAAGGTGGCACTGCCATCGGGGAGACACGTCTGGTTCCACGGGATGCACCCGCGCCCGCCGCATCCACGCCACGAACCGGACACGACCGAGCGGGACGCCGAGTTGCTGCTTCTGGCCCGTGAAATTCGGGACCGCGACGAGCCCACGATCGTGGGAGGCGACCTCAACGATGTCTCGTGGTCCTACACCACGCGGCTCTTCCAGAAGATCAGCGGCCTTCTTGACCCCCGCATCGGGCGGGGCCTCTTCAACACGTTCCACGCTCGCTATCCGCTCATCCGGTATCCCCTCGATCACACCTTCCATTCTGAGCACTTCACGCTCTCGGAGCTCAAGGTGCTTCCTTACGTCGGCTCCGACCATTTTCCGGTGCTCGCCGAGCTGCAGTACCACCCCGACGCCGAGGATCACCATGAAGAGCCGAACGCTGACGAGCACGATGAGGCGCAGGCCCAGCACGAGCTGGACAAGCTCGCGGAAAAACGGAACGTGGAGTAGAGC
>JBDGQN010000221.1:0-4941 GCA_042219055.1 Salinibacter sp.
GTCCTCAGTTCGGAGCAGAGCCGTCGTGGCTGTTCGTCGACGCATTTTGCGGACACTGGGATGAGGAGCGGCGGCGGGGCTGATCGGGGTTTTTCTGATCGGCTATGCTGCCCCGCACCTGCCCCCGGCCCGGCTCCGGTGGCGAGGCGATTAGCTGGACGAGGAGGGACGGAGGGGGGAAGAGAGGCCGTTTTGGGACGTCATTTCCTCCTGCACACTGGCATGCCGGATGTCGTCGCCCTCGATGAGGAAGACGACTCCTTTTGCAATGTTCGTGGAGTGATCCGAGATCCGCTCAATGGCCTTGCTGGCCGTAATGAGGTGGGCGGCCACCTCGGCGTGCTCGGGATTCTTCCGGATGTAGTCGACCAACGCGTTGAAATTTTCAAGGTGAAGGCGATCCACCTCGTCGTCGAGGTCGGGAATGCTGCGGGCCAGCTCCGCGTTCTGGTCAAGAAAGGCCTGCTTCGCTTCGTCGAGCATGCGGCGGGCGGTCCGGCTCATCTCGCGAATCCGCACTGAGTCGAGAACGCCGGGGGCCTCAATCACAGGCTCGACGTTGCGGGCCAGGTTGCAGCAGTGATCCCCGATCCGTTCCAGATCGGTATTGATCTTCTCGACCGTGAGGAGGGTGCGCAGATCCGTGGCCACCGGCTGGTGGCGGGCCAGAATGCGCTCGCAGTATTTGTCCACCTCCAGCTCCAGGGCGTCGACCTCGCGGTCACGAGCGATGACGCGTTCGGCCCGCTCCACGTCGTGATCGAGGAGGGCCTCCACAGCGTCGGTGAACTGCTCGGCCACGATCGTGGCCATGTCGAGGAGACGGCTGCGGAGTTCGGCAATCTCGCGGGCGAGACGGGTGGGCATGAGAATCTCGGGTAGGGTCGTCAGAAGAGTTCTGAGTATTTCTTTACGTCCCGGGTCCGGAAATGTGCCAGAAGGGGAGAGTGGGCCGCCCTCTTTCAGGGACGCCGAGCCTCCCTCCGTGGGGGACGTCGTGATGAGGGAACACTCCTCCCGGCCGGATCGGTCGCCTGTTTCCGTCATTTTCAGGGATCTCCGGCGCTGTAGATCTGCACAGTAACGCAGATAGAATTAGGTGTCGGGGAGGCGGCCCTCGGCGTGAAGACTGCGCACCACCGACAGGTACGTGTCGGCGACGGTGGACCATCCGAACGTATCCTCGGTGTGCTGGAGGGTTCGGCGAGCGGCGGCCTCCAGGGCATCGGGGGCGCCGCGGTATCGCTCGATTGCGTCTACGAACGCTTTGGGGTCCTTGGGCGGGACGAGGTGGCCGTTAACCCCCTCGGTGATCACGTCCGGAATGCCGTCGATTTGGGCGGCAATGGTGGGCGTGCCGCACTGGCCGGCCTCGAGCATCACGATGCCGAATCCCTCTATGTCGTTCTCGACCGGCACGTTGGGCATCACGAAGAGGTCGGCTCCGCGATAGAGATCTGCGAGGGTGTCGTTGGAGACGCGGCCCAGATGACGCACGCGGGGCGAGAGATCGTGCCGGTCGATTGCTGCCTTGATGGGGGCGGACTGGGGACCGTCGCCCGCAATCCAGTAGTGCACGTTGTCGGGGAGACGCGGCATTACGGCCTCGACGAACCAGGCGGTGCCTTTGCGCTTCACCTGTCGCCCCACGCCGCAGAGGAGCAGGGCGTCGGGCGGGGCTGGGGGCGTCGGCAGGCCGGTGCTTTGAGCGAGGGAGTCCCGGTCCGTATCGCGGTCCTTTGGGGGGCGGAAGCGGTTCACGTCGATGCCGTTGTGGACGACCTGGAGCTGATCCGGGGTGGCCCCTCGGTCAAGACAGGCCCGGCGGGTGGCGCGGCTCACGGGGAGGACGGCGTCGAGGGCCCCGAGCACTTTTGGTACGAACCACTGATACGGCGGGAAGGGCGTCGTCACATCCAGGCCGTGAACGATGGCGGCTGTCTTCACGCCGTGCCGTCGGAGCACTCCTTGCAGGGGGGCGGCCAGCGAGGCCGTCACCATCGACGAGAAGAGAACCACGTCGACCAACTCGTCCCGGGCCGCGCGCACGATGTTCCAGCCGGCCTTCGCGAGAAAAAACGGTACCTTCGCGTGTAGCGTCCGCCATGCGCTACGTAGCAGCAGGGCGTCGTAGTCGAGCGCGTTGTTGCCGGTCGTTCGTGCGTCGAGGGACTCGTGGAGCTTGAGGGCCACCCGCTGCATACCGCCCAGATTGTCGAGGGGGCGACCAGTCGGGGGGAGGGAGTGGGAGACGAACAGGAGGCGCACAGCGCCGGAAGCCGCCGGGTCGAGGAAAGATTGCAGAGGCTATGCAGGCACGCCGGACGGGGCCAGCGACCGGGACAGTTGTGGGGCGCGTTCGAGGACCTCGCTATAGTACTGATTCATTCGGCGAAGCACGTTCGTCCAGGTGAAGTTTTGTGCCCGGTCGTAGGCCGCTGAACTCATCTGGTCGCGGAGAGAAGCGTCCACGATGAGGGTGCGCACGGCGTCGATGAAGGCGTCGACGTCTCCCGTCGGGCAGAGTCGGCCCGTGGTGCCGTCTTCCACGAGGTCGCGGCTCCCGGCGGCGTCGGCACAGATGGTGGGAAGCCCCGAGGCCATGGCCTCAAGGGTGACGTTGCCGAATGTTTCCGTGTCGCTGGGGAAGAGGAAGAGGTCGGACGACGCGTACGCCTGCGAGAGTTCGTTTCCTTCCAGGAAGCCAGTGAACGTTGTGTTTGGGAGACGTTCTTCCAGCGCGTCGCGGGCCGGTCCGTCGCCCACCACGAGGCTGTGGTGCGGCACGTTTTGGCGCTCCAGGCGCTCGATGACGTTGGCGTACATGTCGAGTCCTTTCTCCCACACGAGCCGGCTCACGAACGTTACGACCACTGCATCGTCCTGAATTCCGTGGGCGTGGCGCCAGGCGTTGGAGCGATGCGTTGGGGAAAACCGATTCGTGTCCACGCCGCGCTGCCAGCGACGAAGCCCTTCGGTGATGCCGTGATCGCGGAGGACCTCACCGATGGCGGCCGTCGGCACGTATACCTGTTGGCACTGGCGATAGAACGAGCGCAGGTAGTTCCAGACGGGACCCTCCAGCAGGCCGAGGTGGTAGTATTTGAGGTACGAGCTGAAGTGCGTGTGGTAGGAAGCAACGACTGGTGTGTTGGTGACTTGAGCCCGGTGCAGGGCATGGCGCCCGAGCAGGTCCGGGGTGGCGATGTGGTAAAGGGTGGGGTCGAATTCGTCGAGTGCCTGCCGGGCCGACGGGGAGATGCCGAGCGAGAGGCGATACTCGGACCGACCGGGGAGGGGCATTGACGGCACCGGAATGAGGGTGCCGGCGTGGTCCTCAATGTCCGGATCGTCTACCGTGGGAGCAAAGATGCGGACTGCAGTTCCCTGCCGCTGCAGATAGTCGACGAGGCGATTGAGCGTGAGGGAGACACCGTCGGCGATGTGGTTGTAGGCGCCGGCGAAGAGGGCCACTCGCTTGGAGGGACGACGGCTGTGCCGGGCCGTGTTGGGGGGGCTCGTAGCAGTCTCCATACAGGCGTGGGTGGGGAAAGAGGTTCGTCTGCTGACGAAAATCGCCGACAATGAGAACGAGCGTATTGATAAGGGACACCTTGTCATTCAACTCTACAACGCCGCAGGCAGACAAAGGGAGGTAACGGCGAGAATATGTATGTTTTCTGTTAACCGCAAGGGCTAGGTGTTTGAGGAGACCCGTCGATCACCACGTGTCGGGGATGCGAGGGAGCGTCCGGAATGCGTCGATCCCACGGACCGCATCGTTCCAGTGCGACGAGTCCATGTCGGGCACCGACCGCAAACAGGCGGGACGGGCGGGATGGGAGGGCGCAAGATGGACGTTATCTTTTTCTGAAAGTCGAACCGTCGTTTCCGTTCCGACTGCCAGCCGAGAAGAGCGTGATTTCGGGCCAGGTTCTCCCTGAACCGATCCCGGACAGAAAGCATTCAGCCGATCTCTGTCAGTTGCCTCCGGATACACCTCCCCAAATTGTCATGGCCCCAACGACGGCCCCCCGCCCGACCATTGCTGTGTCTCCGGACATCCAGATCCACCTCCGCGAGCGATACCTCTCCGTTGAGGACTACTTCGCCATAGGAGAGGCCGGCATCCTCGGCGACGACGACCGCGTCGAACTTCTCGACGGCCGGCTCATCGACATGCCCCCGATTGGTCCTCCGCACAGCCACAGCGTTGATGATTTTGAGGAGCTGCTTGCCCGGCGTCTCTACAAACCGGAGCAGACTGTAGCTCGGATTCGCATTCAAAGCCCGATTCACCTCGACGAGTACAGTGCTCCGGAGCCCGACGTGGTGCTGTACGATCCGGAGATGCCGAAGGATCGGCACCCGCACCCGGACGACACCTCCCTCGTCGTTGAGGTCGCCGACGCTACCGTCGAGTACGATCGTCAGGTGAAGGCCGACCGTTACGCCGCCGCGGGCATTCCGGAGTACTGGCTCATCGATCTACCGGGCGAGGCCGTCGACGTCTTTCGCCGGCCCGAAGACGATGGATACGCCGAGCGTGTCCGTCACCGTTCTGAGGAGTCACTTGTGATTGCCAAACTGCCGGATGTGGAAGCAATCCCGTTTGAAGAAATTTTATGACGAGCGCGGTGGGCCAATCGAAAATGAAAGATTAAAAGATTGGAGGGGGAAGGGTCTTCTGGGAAGACACTGTCAATGGAGAAGCGACGCATACGAGAACGGATCGTCGCCGCACAATCTTCGATCTTCCAATCTTCGATCCACCAGCGCCAGACGAAGGCACTCCGTCCGAGAGGCTAAAACACGTCCTGTAAGAATTGACCAGTGTGGCTGTCGTCATACGCCGCCACCTCTTCGGGCGTCCCCGTCACGACCACCTCCCCGCCCTCGTCCCCGCCCTCCGGTCCAAGGTCGATCACGTGGTCGGCGGCC
>JBDGQN010000222.1:0-1268 GCA_042219055.1 Salinibacter sp.
AAAGCTCACAGCCAGGGCATCCCACCCGGGATTGAGCGAGTTAATGCCGATCAAGCGGCCAATATTGACTCGGTGGATCAACGCGTGGATGCCGACATAGCCATCCTGGATACCGGCGTCGATCCGACACATCCCGACATCGACGTCGTACGCTTCAAAAATTGTGTCGGCAACCGAAACACGGATGGTGACGGGCACGGAACTCACGTTGCCGGCACGGCAGCAGCAATTGACAACGGTCAGGGCGTTGTCGGTGTGGCCCCGGGCGCTCGTATCTGGTCCGTCAAAGTCCTCGATGACTCAGGAAGCGGAACTTTTGGAACGACTGGCACCGTCGTATGCGGTATAGACTTCGTTACGCAACATGCCGACCAGATCGACGTCGCGAATATGAGTCTAGGTGGGCGAGGTTTCGATGTACCTCAACACAATGCGATTATCAGCAGCGCTCAAGAAGGCGTATTTTATGCTGTTGCCGCTGGAAATAGTGCCCGGGACATCTTTGGAGCTAATAACTGTTTTGACGAAAACCCAGCGTGTCCATTAGATACGAATGCTACGCCGGGTATCCAGCAAGATGAATTCGATAACTTCGATACGATTCCCGCGGCCTATCCGGAGGTCGCTACCGTATCGGCCATGTCCGATGTGGACGGCGAGCGGGGCGCCATCGGGAGTCCTGGTGCGGCCGACGATGTTTTTGCGGGCTTTACCAACTTCAGCGGATCCAATGCAGCACTCAACCCCTTCAGTCCCTTTGGGCCGAACCCTGTGACATCGCCCGGCGCCGCGATCGACGTGGCTGCTCCCGGCTCTGATGTGCTCTCAACCTATAAACAAGCTGGGTTAGATGTGCTGAGCGGCACGAGCATGGCCTCGCCCCACGTTGCCGGCGCAGCAGCCCTCTACATCGCCGAAAACGGTCGAGATGTCAATGGCGATGGGACCGTCAACGCCCAAGACGTCTTCGCCGTTCGGCAAGCGCTGGTTGACTCGGGCCAGCCCCAGTCGAACTGGCAGAGCGGATCAACGGGCGATCCCGACGCCAATCCGGAACCCTTGGTTCAGGTTGGCAGCTTCTCGCCCAGCTTGACGACGAGCCCATGCCCCTCTGACCAGACGCAACCGAGCCAGGATGTAACGGTCGGAACGGACCTCGAATGCCCGGCTCAAAATCGATAAATCAGGGATGCTCGAAGGAGGTTACGAATGCAACGGCTAACAATGCTTGCGATCTTGGCGCCGGCGTTGCTGCTCGTGGCAGGGTT
>JBDGQN010000222.1:1278-2331 GCA_042219055.1 Salinibacter sp.
AGGATCCCCCCAAGATGTCCACGCGCGCCGTCACGTTCCCGACTCACCTTCGCCCCATGGCCGCCCGGCGGCCTGTGGCTCGGGCCGTGGCCAGCGTCGTGGTCGGGATGGGCCTGATCGCGCTGGGCGCGCTGGGCGGCCTGAGCGCCCCGGCCCAGGCCGATGTCACCGGCACGATCGGCGCTCATATTGCGGTGGAGCCCTTTGACGACGTATTCCCTACAGAGTCCGACTTGATCAATCTCGACCTTGAATCGAGCCTAACCCTTAACGTCGCCATAAGCGGCTTGACAACGACCTTCCATACTCACTTCGGCATAGCTGGGTTAGAGGACGTAATACTGACTTCCAGTGCCACACTGGGTGCCCTCGATCTGCGGAACCAGCTCGTCTTTGGACGCTTTGACTTCGGCCGAACGCGGCCGTTTGGACAGTTTAGTTTCCAAGATCAAGCCCGCTTTGTCCGGAACGAAACGGAAGTCAGCATCTCCCTCGGCGGCGTCAGCTTCAGCAACCTCGCCATCGTCGAGGACACGCTCGCGTTCAAGAGCCAGAGCTCAGCCGTCGCCTTCGGCGACGTCATCACGCTCTCCGGCCAGACACCGAGCGGGATCAGTGTGACCGCGCAAACGGGCATCTGCGCCGAACCGGTCGCCAGCAAGATCAAAAAGCACGAACTGGGCGAGTTCAGCGTCAACATCTTCTGCGCTGCCCCGAACTTTGCTCGGGCCGTCGAGAAGCCGGAACTCTTGTTCGACTTTGAGCGCCTCACGTTCAGCGGCATCCCACTCGCATCGGGCATCACCGCCAACGCCCAGATCGAGTGTGTCAAGACCACGGCATGCACCGTTGATCAGACGATCAACTTTTCCGGCGTCGGTCCAATCCCCTTCGAGGCCAACTTCTCGTTCACGGATCTATTCAGCCTGTCCTTCGGAGGCGCCGTGCTGACCTTCAGTTCAGGTCCGGCGACGTTGGACGTCTGCCTAGACAGCACGGGCCAGATCACCCTTATTGATCTCGACGCCAGCACGACACTCAACCCGGACACCA
>JBDGQN010000223.1:0-4562 GCA_042219055.1 Salinibacter sp.
GGACGCAGATCCACACCCACATGTGCTACTCGGAGTTCAACGACATCATCGAGGCGATCGCCGACATGGACGCCGACGTGATCTCCGTCGAGGCGTCCCGCTCGAAGATGGAGCTGCTCGACTCGTTCGATGAGTTCGACTACCCGAACGAGATTGGGCCCGGCGTCTACGACATTCACTCCCCCCGCGTGCCGGCGGTGGAGGAGATGGAGGCCCTCATCCAGAAGGCGCTGACGGTGCTCGACGCGGAGCAGATGTGGGTCAACCCCGACTGCGGCCTCAAGACGCGCCGCTGGGTCGAGGTGAAGCCCGCGCTCGAAAACATGGTGCAGGCCGCCGAAAACGTGCGTGAGCCGGCGGTGGCGTAGGGCGTATTGCGTATTTCGTATTGCGTATTTCGTGGATCATACCCGATACGCAATACGCACTACGCAATATTACTCCGCAGACTTGCCCGCGGCACCGCCCTCCTTCGGGAACCGCACCGTAAAGCAGGTCCCCACGCCCTTCTCCGTTTCGACCTCGATAGAGCCGCCCATGCGGTCGACGAGGCGGTCGACGAGGGCCAGTCCCAGCCCGCTTCCTTCGTGGAGCCGGTCCGTGCCCGTGGAGGCCTGTTCGAACGCGTCGAACAGCTGATCGACCTGCTCGGGGTCCATCCCGATGCCCGTGTCCTCAACCTCGAGCACGGCCGCGTCCTCGTCGTCGCGGACGCGAATCCAGGCCTGCCCGCCGTCCTCGGTGTACTTGAGGGCGTTGCTGAGCAGGCCGCGCTGGATGCGCTCAAGGGCGTTCTCATCGGCCGTAATCCGTATGGGCTGGTCCGGCACCTCGGCCTGGAGGGTGACCCCGGTCGTCTTGGCCTTCTGCTCGAACCGATCGGCTGCCTCCTGTGCTCGCTGCGTCAGGTCGACGGCCTCAGGGGAAAGCTCCATCGAGCCGGCCTCCAGCTGGGACAGGTCGAGCACGGAGTCGAGCGTGTCCAGGAGCCGGTTGCCGCTCTTCGTGATGCGGCGCGCAAACTCGGCGACGGGCACCTCCTCGTCGGTCTCGTCGGCGTTCCCAATGGCTTCGGCGAAGCCGAGGATGGAGGTGAGCGGCGTGCGAATCTCGTGGCTCATGTTGGCCAGGAAGGCCGACTTGAGGCGGCTCATTTCTTCGGCCTTGTCCTTGGCCTTCTTAAGCTGCTGCTCCTGCCGCTTCCGGTCGTCAATGTCCTCGACCATTCCGATCAGTTCCGTTTCTCCCGGTCCCCGGTACGGAGAAACGGTGAGGCTGCCCCAAAATACGTCCCCGTCGTCCCGCACGAAAAGCCGTTCCGCCTCCTGGGTCCCCGCCTCCTCTTCGCTGAGGTCCTCGATGAGAGGGGGATCGAGCTTCAGTTCATCCGGATGGGTTACCTGCTCGAAGGGCCGATCGTGAAGGTCATCCCCGTCCACACGGAGCATCTGCTGGAGGGCGGGGTTGCTTTTGAGGATCTGGCCCTCTGCATCGATGAGTGCAATGCCGATGCCGGCGTTTTCAAAAACGCCTCGGAAGTGCTGCTCGCTCCGTCGGAGGTCCTGCTCGTGGTCGATGCGGTCGAGCACCACCGAGGCGTGGGTGGAGAGGATTTCGAGCAGGCGCAGGTCGAAGTCCGGAAGCCCGCCGACATCTTCGCTCCCGATCGACATGAGGCCGTGGCCGGCAATGGGGAGGAAGGCCGCAGACCGAAGGGAGCCGTAATCGACGGGGAGGTTCACGTCACGGAGGTCCTCGGCCACCACCGTCTCCCCGGACCGATACGTCTCGGTGATCTGTGATCTGAGGTCGGCCTCGGGGTCTGCAAGGTCGGTTACGGACGAGCGGGCGTGGGTAAAGGTCCGAGTGGGCACGGAGGCGTCCTCCTCGGGCAGGCGCACGCTGTTGAGAGGATAATCGAACGTTTCTCGAACGAGATCCTCCATCCGGTCGGCCACCCTCTCCTCGTCGTCGGCCCGGAGGAGCCGTTCGGTAGCCGTGTAGAGCGCTTCGATTTTGCGTTCGCGTTCGCGGAGGGCCTCCTCCCGTCGCTTGCGTCCGGTCACGTCGACGAACATCGCGTAGCCTTCCGTTCGCTGTCCCTCCCGGTGACGGGCGGCAAAGTGAAGCTGAAAGGTGCGCATCCCGTTCGGCGTCTGCCGCTGCACTTCGGTGTGGAGCGTTCCTTCCTCGAACGCCCGCTGGATGATCTCGCTCATCGCTGAGGGGTTCTCCTCGGGACCGATTAGGTCGCACATGCTTTCGCCCTGGGCAGACTCGGCGTCGTAGCCGAAGACCTCTTCGAACTCCCGGTTCACGGTCTGCACCCGGGCGCCGCCGTTGACCAGCACCCCATGGACGACGGGCGTTGGGAGGTTCTGGAAGAGCGTTTCGAAGCGATCCCGTTCCCGTTGCAGGTCGCGCTCGCGCTCCTTGAGGGCACTGATGTCGGTCACGACCCCGTCGACGTACTCGGTGTTGCCGTCCTCGTCGTGGACGACGGTGCCGTCGAGGAGGCCGGTGAACGTAGAGCCGTCAGTGCGCCGGAAGACCACCTCTTGCGCGCTGGACGCCTCGTCCGCCGTCACCTGAAGCAGGGGGGAAGGCGTTTCCGCACTGGCACAAAGCTCTGCGGGATCGAGCGTGAGCACGTCCTCGACCGACTCGTAGCCGAAGATGTGGGCAAAGGCCTCGTTGGCGTAGACCAGTCCTTTCTGGGGGACAATGCGGTAGATGCCATCGTTGACGTTGTCGGTGATCGACCGAAGCAGGCGCTCGCGCTCACGAAGGCGTTCCTGCATCTCACGGCGCTCGGTGATGTCCTGGAGCGTGCCGATGAGCCGGACGGTGTCGTCGTGTCGTTCGCGGGCCTGAGCCCGGACGCGCACCCACCGGCGGTCTCCCTCTGCCGTGTCCAGGGGGGTCTCCAGATCAAAAGAGTCACCCTCCTCCAGGCACTGTTGAAGGGCGGTCCGGAGCTCCTCGCGGGCCTCGGGCGGATGCATCTCCAGCCCGGCTTTCCCGTCGAGGGCCGAGCCCGACGGCTGTCCCAGAATCCGGTAGAGCTCTTCGGTGCCCTCCACCGCGTCCGTGTCCGGGTCGTACTCCCAGCCGCCCACCTGAGCCACCGACTGCACCCGGCGCAGCAGATCCCGGTTCTTCTGAAGGGACGCCTGGGCAGAGGCAAACGCCCGGTGGCGTCGGTAGAGCGCGACGCTCGTGCCCGTGATGAGAACCGAACTGCCGCTGATGAACGCGAGGTGCCGAGCCATCTCGGCCGTCAACGTCGGAGAGGCCCAGGCCAGTCCCGAGGGGCCGAGGCCGTACACGATGGCCGCGACGCTGCTCCCGATGCCCAGAACGTGAATGGGACGAAACGGGACAATGGCGACGATCACGAGGTACATCGGAATTACGTATTCGGTCCCAAAGCCGCCCCGCAGCGCCCCTTCGAACGTGGCGACCGTGGCCGTGAGGAGAACCGCGCCGATGCCGAACAGTCGGCCCACCCGGAGGCTGCACTCCATCTGAGCCAGGACGAGACCAATGACGCTCAGCGCGGCCACGATGAGGGTCCCCGTCGCCACGACCTGATGCTCCAGCCCGGTCGACTGAACGCTCCGGTACGTCCAGTGAATCTCGTAGCCGAGGCCAAAGACGCTGAGGCCGACGTACAACAGCGCTCCGACGAGCCCGATGGCGCCGCACTGCCGAAGGCCCGTGTGCAGGATGTCGGAGAGGACCGACCGAAAGTCCGGATCCTGTTCGCGGGCGCGCGGAGGGAAAAAAAGCTGCCAGACGCCTTTCTCCGAAGGAATCATACCGGTGATTCCGTGATGAACAGAGTAGATTGTGTACACAATCCTTTGGTACAATCATCGTGCCACGGAGGGGCCTGCTGCATCGGTGGGCGACGGGTACAGAGGCCATTCAACAGCATGGGCCGCGAACGGACGGCGTCCTCCCCGGCCCGATGGGTCCAAACTTGCCATCGTGAAGCGGTGCTGATCCCATCGTGAGGCTGTACTGACTGCGGGGAAGGGGCGCCCTCCACATCAGTTCGGCGCTTCGACTGAGGGACGAGGGAGATCGTGGGCAGTGCGCTCTTCAAAATGTAACTGTTGGGTAGAATTGCCGGGATCGAGTGCTCAACCATAGCTTACCCACTGGAGGGATCGTCCTCCTGGAGGAGAGCCTCAAACAGGGTTTCAAAACGGTCACGCTCCCCTTTCAGAATGTGCTCTCGCTCTTTCAGGTCGGTGATGTCGGTCACCACGCCGTCGATGTGCTGAATCTCGCCGTTTTCGTCGCGGACGACCGTCCCGCTCAGGAGGCCCACGAACGTCGACCCGTCCTTTCGGCGGAAGGCCACCTCCCGCTTGCGACGGTCGGCCTCCTCCCCAACGTGGAGCGGATGGGACTGCTGGTCGGGATTGGCGTAGAGGACCTCGGGCTCAAGGGCCAGGAGGGCAGCCACGTCGTCGTAGGCGAAGAGGCGCGCGAAGGCTCGGTTGGCGTAGACGAGCCCGTCGCCCGGCACCAGTCGGTAGATGCCGTCCGAC
>JBDGQN010000224.1:0-18676 GCA_042219055.1 Salinibacter sp.
CCCGACGAATACGATCTGTCCGTCTTCGAAGAGCGGGTCGAGGCCGGTGCCCAGCATCAGTCCGGGCTGAAATCGGTCGCCGTTGCGCATCACTGAGAGGACGGCGCGGTGGCGGGCCCGACCGGCATCCGGGGCCTCGTTGATCGAAGGGCGCCCCACGAACGAGAGTCCGGTCAAGAGCCGCGGGCGCTCCCACCAGAGCTGTGCGCTGTACGGCACCTCCCAGTGAGCGGCGTGATTCGTGCGATCCGTGTCCACGGAGGCGTAGGTGAGCCCCGCGCGGAGCCGGAGGGAGGTGGCCCGACTGAGGGCGAGGCGGGTGTTGAGGAGGCCCGAGAGCGAGACGGCCTCGTCCCGAAACGCTGCCGTTCGTCCCAGATCGGCACGTCGGCCCACCACGGGCGCCTGGTTGGAGGGGACGGTGGGAAGGCGAACACCGAGCTCGATGAGCAGGGGGATGCGGGTGCTGCTCAGGCCGACCCCCACGTACGGATTGCCCACCGCCGACGCCGACGTGCCGCCCTGCGCATAGTGGGCGAGGGGGAGTTCCGCGGCCAGCTGGACGTTGTCGTTGAGGGAGCGGGTCGCCGTCAGGAACGTGGCCCCGGAGGGGAACGACGAATCTTGGTTCGGAAGCTCGGGGACGACCGCCTCGACGACGATCTGATTCGGCTCGTAGGGGCGGGAGAATACCGTCTGTCCCACGGCGGGGTGGCAGAGGGCGCCCAAGAGGACCGCGATCAAGAGTACTACGCGCATGACCGGGAGGCAACCGACTGGCAAGACTGTGCGGCAGGAAGGTACGGGGTGGGCGCGTCCCGGTGCAAACGGTATGGGCTGAATTCGGTGTGGAAATTAAAGGTGGGAAAGAAGGCCTTCAGGAGGATGAGAACACCCGGCCTTACAGGCGCGATCGGCTCCGCTTTGGATCGAAATTCGCTCGAATCCACCGCAGGATTTTGTAGTATATGAATTCCGCCAGCGTTACCCCAATTCCCACCCCAACCACGTCCCGTTCCCATGATCGAATCCGCCCCGGCCGCTCAGATCGAGCCCCTCGGGTCCCGCCCCGAACGGCAATCCCGTCTCGACGCCTTGCGCACCGCCTTTACGGGGCTCGACACCGAGTACCCGCTGGCGGACGGCACCACCGCCCCCCGCACGTACCTCGACAGCGCGGCGTCCACGCTCCGCTGCACCGTCGTCGACGACATCGTGGAGCGGGCGCTCCGGCACTACGCCAACACGCACTCTACGCTCCACGCCGGAGCCCGCATCATGACGTACCTCTACGAGCGGGCCCACGCCATCGTGGGCGACTTCGTGGACGCCCCCGACGACTACACGGTCGTGTTCAACGGCAGCGGCGTCACCGGCGGCCTCAACCGCATGGCGCGCGTCCTGGCCGAAAAGCGCCCCGAGCGCGATGTGGTGATCACCACGATGATGGAGCACCACGCCAACGACCTGCCGCACCGCAAGCACGTGGGCAAGGTGGTGCACGTGCCGCTGGAGAAGGATCCGGACGGGCAGGCTGGGCGGGTCGACATGGACGCCCTTCGCGCCGCCATCAACGAGCACGCTGACCGGCTCAACTACGTGGCCATCACGGCGGCCTCCAACGTCACGGGCATTGTCAATCCCGTGCACGAGGTGGCGCGGCTGGCGCACGAGGCGGGCGCCCTTTGTGTGGTGGATGCCGCGCAGTCGGCCGCCCACGTGCCCCTCAGCGTGCAGGGACGAGACAACGACGAGGCGCTCGACGTGCTCTGCATGAGCGGACACAAGATCTACGCCCCGGGCAGTCCGGGCGTCATCGTGGTGCGGAAGGACCTCTTTGCAGGGCTGGAGCCGCAGGAGGTGGGCGGCGGCATCGTGGACCGCGTGGAGACGGGCCGCTACGAGATCATGGACGAGTTGCCGGAGCGGGAGGAGGCGGGCACGCCCAACCTGCCCGGGGCCTTGCGCCTCGCCGCGACCCTTCAGCTGCTTGGACGCATCGGGATGGACCTCATCGAGGAAGACGAGCGGGAGCTTACGCAGTACGCCCTGGAGCGCTTCGAGGCCATCGACGGGCTCAAGATCTACGGCTCCCACCGCTTAGAGGTGGCTGAGCGGATCGGGGTCATCACCTTCAACCTCGATGATCTGCCCCACGGGCTCGTCGCCGCGGCGCTCAACGACTACTTCGGCGTGGCCATGCGCAACGCGTGCTTCTGCGCGCAGCCGTTTGTGCGGCAGCTTCTGGGCCGCAGGGGCACCAACGGGGAGGCTGCGTCCGACGAGGAGTGCGGCCCCGAGACGCAGCCCGGCATGGTGCGCGCCTCCCTCGGGGTCTACAACACGAGGGCGGATGTGGACCGGGCCGTGGAGGGGCTCACCGACCTCGCCGACCGGCCCGACTGGTACCGCGCGAAGTACCGTCCCCGAATGGATGGCAGCGGCGACTGGGTCCACCGCGAGTTCGACCATCCGGCGGACGCGGAATTTTCACTGGAGGAGGAGGTGGACGAGTGGTTGCGGTTGGGGACCGCAGACCACTGACCGCGGACTGCTGAAAAGCGCATCCCGAAGGCTTTCTGAACGAACCGCCAAAAAGCGCCATTATCCGCCGTCCGCGACACTCAATCTGACCTTCATTCTCAGAATTCTAAGACCCTGCGGTCCGCCGTCTGCCGTCCGCCGTCTCGTCGAAAACAGCAGGAACGAGACCGGAGGTCGGAAAAGAATTTTTGTCCTTGTTATCCGAGAACGTTTAACGTCTTAACGTTGCAACGTCTGGACCTCCTGGAATCCTCCTACGCCGCCTGCTGCCCGTTGACGGACACTGTCTCTTGTTGGTCCACCGCCTGGGCCAGCATCTCCAGCCAGCGGCGCACCTGCGTAAACACGAGGTAGCGTTCGGAAACCCGGCGACGCGCATTGCGGGCCCACTGGCTTCGCTCCTCCTCGGCGTTCAGCATCTCGTGAAGGGTGAGGGCAATGCTTTCGGGATCCTCAGCCTGCGGCGTGCGTCGGCCGTGCACCCCGTCTTTCACCTGCTCCCGGAGGCCGGCGGCGTGAGTTCCCATCACCGGCTGCCGCTTCCACATCGCCTCCGTGACGGTCAGGCCGAAGCCTTCCTGGAGTGAGTTCTGGGCGACGACGGTCGAGCAGCGCTGGAGGGCATTCACCATGAGCGCGTTCACGCGACGCGACGTCATGGGGAGTGTGATGACGGCCACGTCCCGCTGAATCTCGGGCGGCAGGTCGTGCCAGAGGTCGCAGATTTGATTGAACACCTTCTGACCCTCCGGGTCGTCGGACACCGACTCAGGTTCCGGCCCTGCCAGGACGAGGCGGGACAAGGCCAGGCGTCGCCGAGCACGGTCGGTGTCGGTGTGCTGGTCGAGGAAGCTTTGCTCCTTCATTCGAGAAAAGCCCTGAAGGAGAGGGGCGAAGCCCTTCAGTTTGTCCCAGCGCGAGATTTGCGTGACGATGGGCCGCTCCATCAGCCCGAGGTCCTGGGGACGGGTGGCGGGGGCGAACGAACCGTCCCGCTGTAGCCGCTGGGCAGGCGGAGAGAAATCCCCATTGAAGGTCGGATGCTGCGATCCGGCCAGTCGGGCGCGGCGTAGGATGTCACTCAGTTCCGTCACCGAGAGAGACCGGTTCTTGGGACTCAGAGGATTGAGGGCTGGCTGGATGAGATCGGACTGGTGTTCCAGGAACTCGGGCACGTACTCCTGGAGGGAGAAGATGGTTTTGTCGTAGCTCTTAACCCACGGTCGCAGAAACTCCCAGGCCGTGCGCGTCGCGGCATTCGACTCGTCCAGCCCAATGTGGCAACGCCAGAGGGTCGGCACGTTCATCTCTTCCGAGAGGAGAGCGCCGGTTCCAAGCGGCTGGGGGTCGTGAACGACCACGGGATCTCCGGGATCGACGCGACGGGCGAGCCTGTCGGCCATGTTTTCGCTGACGGACCGGTAGAGGGCCCGGTCCTCGTCGCTGAGGTGAGGGTCTCCCGTACCGTGAAGGAGGTTGTGAATACGTTTGGTCAGGTGAAAAAAGCGGTCCTGCTCACTGACGATCACCGCCCACTCAGTCGACACCCCGAGTTCTCGGAGGATGGACACGACCATCGGCAGCATTTCGGCCACGCCTCCACCCTGAGCAGTCGAGTTGATCATCCAGACCGTCCGGTCTTCGAGACGACCGGCGTACTTTTCTGCTATCGCACGCAGTTCTTCCACGGGGCGCTGGAGAGAGGCGTGCGCCGCGAAGTCGTCGAGGGTGCGTTCAGGGTCGACATCGACGATATTGATCATAGAGGAAGGTCGATCCGATTCGTAGCAACTTTTGTTTTGAGAGAACAACAATCGTGCCGTGACCAAGCGGGGAGAGGGAAAGAGTTTTCCAAAATGAAACGTCAGAACCTGTCTGGCGAGACGCCTGCGGCCACTCCGGGGAGGACTCGGTCGCATCCCGAAAACACGTCCTCACTGCGCGTCCTCACAACGTTCAGGACGCTCCTTTGCAAGACTCATTTGAGAGGCCTGGTCGTCTGGGCTCGACGGCTATGTCTCAGGTCACACGCACGCGAGATTTTCAACACCCTACCCTCGCTGAGGTACACACCACCCACAAACTACGACGTATCTTAGACGACGAACGAGACGAGATCAAGTTGATAAAGAGAGATATTTGCTGGTCACCACATTTTTACAACTCCTCACGGAAATGGCATTCGAGAATGGGGGAGGGGTACGGACGAAGGGCGCAGTATAGGAACCCCAGCAGTGACATCAGAGGCATCGGAGACTTATGGAATGTCACCGCACGTGAGGGAAAAGGACATTCCGAGCGGAGAATTTCGTGCCCGCACGCAGAGTCAGCGGCCGCATTTCGGCGCTGACTATGCCGTCACCTCGGCCGTCGCCTCTTCCACCACTTTTTCCTGCACGTTGTCCGGCATCGCCTCGTAGTGGCTGAACTGGGTTTGATGAAGCCCGCGGCCCTGGGTAAGGGAGCGGAGGGTCGTCGAGTACTGGTGGAGTTCTGCCTCCGGGACCTCGGCGGTAATTTTCTGGAGCGATCCCTGGGTATCGATGCCCTGCTCGCGGCCCCGGCGCGTGTTGAGGTCACTGATGATGTCGCCGGTGTAGTCGTCGGGCGTGGTGATCGTGATCTCGTGGATCGGCTCCAGCAGCACCGGGTGCGCCCTCTGGAAGGCCTGCCGGAAGCACTGGAAGGCGGCGCGTTTGAACGCCGCCTCGTTGGAGTCCACCGGATGCATGCCACCGTCGTAAATCACGACGCGGACGTTGCCGACTGGAAAGCCGGCCACGGGGCCTTCCTCCATGGTGTTGAGAACGCCCTTGCGGATGGAGCTGAAGAATTTATTCATGTCGATGACGCCCCCAACGATGGCGTCGACGAAGTGGATCTCGGCGTCCCACTCGGTTTCCACGACCTCTTCGCCGCGTACGTCAACGTAGTCCGGCGGGTTGAACTCCCCGTCGAGCGGCTCGACGAGCATCGAGATGTCGGCAAACTCCCCGGCGCCGCCCGACTGCTTTTTGTGACGGTATTCAGCCGTAGCTCGGTCCTGGATCGTCTCGCGGTACGAGATGCGGGGCTTCACGAACTCGACCTCGACCCCGGCCTGGCGCTCGATCCGGCCTTTGGCAATTTGGAGGTGCATCTCGCCGAGGCCACTCAGGGTGAGCTGGTTGAGAAGCGCGTCGTGGTTGTAGACGAGCGAGGGGTCCTCGGTCGTCACTTGGTGGAGACCCTGCGCGAGTTTGTCTTCCTGACCCTCCTGCACGGCACGGACCGCCATGCGGTAGCGGGGCGAGGGGAACTGGATGGGGGGGATGACGACGTCGGACTCTTCCGCTCGGAGTGTATCGTTGGTGTTCGTGTCTTCCAACTTCACGAGGGCTCCGAGGTCGCCCGCCACGAGGCGAGGAATGTTGTTTCGGTCCTCGCCGTTGAGCTCGTACATTTGCCCGATGCGCTCGGTGGTGCCGGTGCGGGCGTTTTCGAGATCCTGGCCCGACTCGATGGTGCCGTCGAAGACGCGAACGTAGGAGTACTCCCCCACGTGCTCCTGGGCCATCGTGCGGTAGACAAACCCCACGGGATCGTCGTCCGGACGGGCGGTCAGCTCCCGGCCGTCTTCCGTTTCCACGAGGCGGCTGACGGGAGACGGGCAAACCCCGCCGATGAAGTTCAGGAGGCGGGAGATGCCGACCTCCTCGGTGGCACTGGTGACAAAAATGGGAAACAACTCGCGCTCGATCATGGCCGCCCGGAGGCCATTTCGCATCTGGTCCTCCGTGAGTTCGCCCTGCTCGAAGTAGGTTTCCATCAGCGAGTCGTCGCTGGCGGCGATGTCCTCCACCAGCGTTTCGTGGAGGGTGCGGGCCCGGTCCTCAAACGCGTCGTCGATGGGCTGCACCTCCGGTTCCGTTTCACCCTCGGGGTAATGCAGTTGGCGCATCCGGAGCACGTCGACGACCGTACGGGTGCCTTCGCCCGCCGGAATCTGGACCACCGTCGCTCCGCGCCCGAAGCGGTCCTCAATTTCGTCGACAATGGAGGAGAAGTCGGCGCTCGATTGATCGATGTGGTTGACGACGAACAGGCCGGGGGTTTCAGTCTGCTCCCCGTATCCCCAAGCCATCTCCGTCCCCACTTCCACGCCCGAACGTGCGTCGATCACGTAGAGGGCCGTGTCGGCCACGCGCATGGAGGCAATCACCTCACTGGCAAAATCGGGGTAGCCCGGCGTGTCCAGGATGTTGATCTTCTTGTCGTCCCACTCTGCGTGGAGCAGGGTGGCAAAGATTGACATCTGCCGCTCCTTCTCGCTCTCGCGGTGGTCGCTCTTCGTGGTGCCCTCCGTCACCGAGCCGGCGCGGGTGATCACGCCGCTCGTGTGGAGCATGCCCTCGGCCAGCGCGGTCTTGCCGCTGCCCTGGTGGCCAACCAGGACCACATTGCGAATCTGTTCAGCGTCAGAAATGGTCATCGGTATTCCAGGCGGTTAATGGGCGAAGGTTGTACGACTGCGAGTGTGGGCATTCGACCCACGTGAGTTTTCACAGTTTAGGGAAAGAAGAGGGAGAATCAAAGCGCTTTCGGCGCGCGGTTCGGGAGTGCCTTCGGCGCAGTCGGCAGGCTCCGGTCAGAAGGACGGAATCGGCAGGACCCCTTCCGGTGGGAACGGGGGAAACATGGCCCCGCCGGGTGGGTTTTCAGAAGCGTCTCGCTTTCCGGACTGATCCCTTCGTCCCATGTCTTGGTTTTCTGACTACCAGTCTCACCTGCAGGCCTTCGGCGTTGGCGTTGTGCTGGCCGTTTTGGGCCTCGGCGGGTACTATTTTTACGGCCCGGGGGGTTCTGCCCCACTGCCCACGGTGACCGTGTACAAGAGCCCGTCGTGCAATTGCTGCGCAAAGTGGGTGAGTCACATGCGGGACCGAGGGTTTCCAGTCGAGATTAAGTCGCGGTTCAGTCTGAAGTCGGTCAAAAAACAAGTGGGAGTTCCTGCGTCGCTCGCCGCCTGCCACACGGCCGTGGTGGGCAATTACGTGGTGGAAGGACACGTGCCGGCGCAGGAGGTGAAGCAATTACTTCGCACGACGCCGGATGTCCGGGGCCTGAGCGTGCCGGGGATGCCGGTGGGGTCGCCGGGAATGGAGCGGGGGGATCGGGTGGAGCCCTACGAGGTCGTCGCCTTTACCCCGACGGGGGACACGACGGTTTTTGCCCGGTATGGTCGGCCCGGGAGCTGAGGGGTGAGCGTGGGAGCACGGGAGGGAGGCCTGGAGCGATCAACGCTCAAGTGTCAGGAGATGAAAGGCGGGCGCTTGAATTGAGGGGGGAGGGGTCTGGAGGCTTGGCTCGACCAGGAAGATTCTCCTTCTGAACCCGAGAAGCGAACTCACGCGCTTATGACTCGATTCCGACATCTGCTTCTGATACTCCTCGCGACCGTCGTTCTGGCCTGTGGGGATAATTCCTCGGCGAACAGTTACGAACAGGAGATCATGCAGGCCCGGGTGCAGCGCGACATGCGGATGCGGACGGAGGAGAGCGTACTGCCCCCGAGTCGACGCGATGCGTTCCAGGGGCTGGACTACTATGAGGTCGATCCCTCCTACCGCTTCGTTGTGCCCCTTCACCGACGTGCGACACCCGACACGGTCATGATCAGCGAGAGCACCGGTGGGATCCGGTCGCAGGTGCGGATCGGCACGGTGACAGTACCGCTTCCCTCCGATACGGTCGAACTGGCCGTCTTTCAGGGCGAAGGGGATACTGAACGCGGGCGGCTCTGGATTCCGTTTGCCGACTCGACGAACGGCCACACGACGTACAAGGCGGGGCGTTACGTCGATCTCCAGCCGGCCGCGGGGGACTCCGTGGTGGTCGACTTCAACCGGGCCTACAATCCGACCTG
The DNA here is from genome assembly GCA_042219055.1 of Salinibacter sp. Taxonomy (GTDB): domain Bacteria; phylum Bacteroidota; class Rhodothermia; order Rhodothermales; family Salinibacteraceae; genus Salinibacter. The sequence goes on from JBDGQN010000224.1 coordinate 8,450, forward strand.
TGCCTACAATCCGAAATACGCGTGCCCCTTGCCCCCTCCTGAAAATCGCATCGACGCGCCTGTGCCGGCGGGGGAGAAAACGCCGACGTTTGGCGACGGCGCATCCTCATAGATTCTGAACGTGCGCATCGAGAGCCTTGGATGACCATTCTTGCCATCGAAACCGCGACGACCACCTGCGGTGTCGCCCTTCTTCGTGACGACGACGTGATTGCACAGTCCCATCTGTATCGCCCGCGGGTGCATTCCAGACTCCTGACGCCGCTCGTGGAGGACGTCCTGGATCGTGCCGACATTGAAGAGGGGACCCTGGACGCCGTGGCGGTTTCGAGGGGGCCGGGCTCGTACACGGGGCTCCGCATCGGGGTGAGTACCGCCAAGGGATGGGCGCTGGCCACCGGAGCGCGCCTCGTGGGGGTGCCCACGCTGGCCGCCTACGCGGCCCAACTGCGACCCGTGGCGGCGCCCACTGACGTGATCTGCGCTTTGCTCGATGCCCGTCGGGACGAGGTCTACGCCGGGGCCTACCGGAGGACGGACGACATGATAACGGAGCACGCCCCCACGAAGGCCCTGCCGGTCGAGGCTCTCCCGGACTGGCTGGGAACGGTGCCGGGTCGGCTCTGGGTGATAGGGGACGGAGGGGAGAAGAGCCGCACGGCCCTCGCGACCATTGATGCCCTGCAGACGATCGTTCCGCCGGACGAGCTGTCGCCATCGGCAGGCTGGGTGGCGCGGTGCGGGCGGCACCGCCTCGCCACCGAGGGCGCCAACGACGTGAATACGTTCGAACCGTTCTATGTGAAAGACGTGCACGCCACTCCGGCACCGTCGCCCTTCGCCTGAGTTTTGTTTGGACTTTGCGGTCGGGATTTCTGATCTTCTGCGGAGGTTCCGGCTCAAGACGAGTCTCCATTCGCCCCCCACCATCCGTCCCTCGACACTACCATGCCTTGGTTTCGCCGTGAGAAGGCTGGCATCCGAACGAAACGCGAAGAGCAAAACGAGATGCCGGAAGGTCAATGGGTGAAGTGCCCGGAGACCGGAGAGATTACCAACCGCCGCGAGTTGGAGGACAACCTGTTGGTGTTTCCCGGCTCAGGGTACCACTTCGGCATGGACAGCCACAAGTATTTCGACTTCCTCTTCGACGACGGCGACTACGAGTTGAAAGACACCGATCTTCGATCGGTGGACGCGCTCGACTTCGAGGACCGGAAGTCGTACGCGCAACGGCTGGAGAATGCAGTGGAGGAGACGGGGCAGAACGAGGCCGCTCAGGCCGCTACGGGTCACGTCGGGGGACATCCGGTATCGATGGCGGGGATGGACTTCAGCTTCATTGGGGGCTCGATGGGCTCGGTGGTGGGGGAGATCGTGGCGCGGGCCATTAAACGGGCCTACACCCAGGAGATGCCTCTCATCACCATCGCCCAGAGCGGCGGGGCCCGCATGATGGAGGGGGCGCTCAGTCTCATGCAGATGGCCAAAACCAGCGCGCACCTCACCCGCCTCGACGACGCCGGGCTGCCGTTCATCTCAATTCTCACGCACCCCACGACGGGCGGCGTGACGGCGTCCTTTGCCATGCTCGGCGACATTCACATCGCGGAGCCGGATGCACTCATCGGATTTGCCGGGCCGCGCGTCATCCGCGAAACGATCGGATCCGACCTGCCGGAGGGCTTCCAGCGGTCGGAGTTTCTGAAGGAGCATGGGTTCGTGGACATGATCGTGGACCGCCGCCGCATGCGCCGCCGCATCATTCGCCTTCTCGATCTGATCATGGAGTAGTCCAACCGGTCCGTCCCTACGAATTATTCTTGAGCATCAATCTCCTTCTCGGAGATCGACGTTTGATTTATTAATTGAATTTTATTCTTTTCGAATGGGCGATAGGCATACGGCCTCTTCTCTCATTCTTCGACCGCAACGGTGGATCGTTCTCAAGCTGTCTGGATCCTTATCTTCTTTCTCGTAACTCTCGGCGGTGCCCAAGAGACGAGGGCCCAGGTGCCGGCCGACGGGCCATCATCCATCGGGTTCGCGAACCCTGACAGCACGCAGCCGGTGCGGGCCTACCGGCTGCCCTCGTGGCACTGGTCCCGGTGGACCCTGCGGGCGGGAGGGGGGGCGCAGACCCTGTCCGCGTACCAAGACTCTCTGGGGGTCGCTGCGGATCTGGAGACCGATCGGTTTGGGCTCAATTTCTCGCTGAATCCAACGTATCGCGTCTTCTGGGAGGCGGAGGCCCGCCGGGCCTCTCTTCGGCTCTCCCCCGCCTTCTCTCTGCAACGTTCGGGCTCGACCACGTCGGCCGGCGACCGTCGGGAGGATCGCAACGATCTGGATGTCATGGCTTGGTTCGACCTCCGGGGGGCGCTTCGGGAGTACCTGACTGATCGGGTATTTCTGTTGGCTTCCGCTGACGGTGAAGCCGACTACGATTATCAACAGGTCGTGGGGGACGATCGGGAAACCACCCGATCCATGCTCGACGGACGAGGGTCCGGTCGGGTCGGGATTGGGGTGGGGCGGGTGCGGGTCGTGACGCCGGTCATTCGGGCGTTGCGGGTGCGGGAGCGGCTCCGGACGGTGACGCCGGGAACTTCCGTTTCGGACGACGAGGTGCAGGCCGCCGCCCGCCAGCTCGCCCGACGTCCCGGCTATCAGGCTGTTTACGACCGGCCCGACAAGTATTTCTGGCGCGACTTCTTCGAGCGAGCGGGGCTGTCCGACCAATCGCCGTTCGAGACGTTCTACGTGGCCGACGTACTGCGGGAGCCGGTGGGGGTGCGTCGGGAGGGGGCTGAACTCACAGTGGGGACTCTGGGGGCGTACGACGCAGGGGAGGACGTGGGGAGTGGTCGAGTCCTGGGACGGGACGAAATTTATGGGGACGTCCTCGGAGGGTTTGCGCGAGGGCAGTGGTACCGCAATCTCTCGCTCCGTCATCAGCTTGGGGTGGACGTGAGAGCGAACTACGTCAACCACCTGACGGTGCCAGAGGGTACCTCTGTGACAGACCAGGGGATTCCTGATAGTTACGTCCACCTTGGAATCGAGGGACAGTGGCTCTGGGTGCTCGCTGATCGTCTTCAGTTAGACACCCGGGTGCGGGCCCATCTCCTCTACCGACACGATCTGCATGAACGGGGAAAACTCCGTCCATTGAACCGGTACCGCTTGTCGTCAAATCTCCTGGTCTTCGTCGAGAACAGTCTGTCGCTGCAGGTGGGAGCGCACGTGCGATACGGCTACGATGCCTCGAATACAGACGTCCGGACGGCCCGGTTCAGAAGTGGCCTCCAGTTCAACGTCCAGTACGTGTTGTCCCGTGCGCTTCGCTGAACGGAAATAGACGGTGGGTAGGGTGCGGAGAATAGACTCGGGCGATTCGCTGGTCGGGCTCGGGTCTGAGGCGTTCGGGGTGCGGAGGGCTAATTCGGGGAGGCTGGGGGTCCCGGATGCTCTGTTTGAAGTCGGCAGGGTGTCTCTGATTGGGGAAGGACAAGAATACGGAGGGCACGGCCGTTGTAAGGATAACTCTAGTTCGGAGATACGCCTTCTGCCGACCGGGACCGTTCGGTTCGAGATTCGCTGGGTCGGCGTGTTGGTACCAGGCCCTCGATGTAACGACGGCGTTCCGCGGGCGGGGGCCTTCCTCCGAAACCACAAAGCCGCACGCGGCTATGATGAGACGTCGCTTTGTCACGACATCGACGTTCGTCCCCCCTCAGAGACCCCATTCCGTACTCCATGAAACGACTGTTTTTCTTCGCAACCTTTGCACTTTGTCTCTTCGTCTGGGGCGCGCCCGCCGCGGCCCAGACGGCCCCCACCGGAGCCGCCGCTCAGATGAATGGCTTTGGCCGGGCGCTCGACGTAGGCGCTGACCGTGTCTTCGTCGGCGAGTCGCAGAATATCCATACCCCTGGTCGAGTGTACGTCTACCGAAAAGACGGTGACACCTGGACCGAAACCACCTACCTCGAAGCCAAAGACGGAAACGTCGGAGATCAATTCGGCTCCGCCCTCGATGCGATGGGCAAGCACCTCGTCGTGGGCGCCCCCTCGGCGAATGCCGCCTATCTCTTTCGGAACAAGGCGGACGGGTGGACGCAGGTCGCTCGTCTGACGTCGGCCGACAGCACCTCCAACTTTGGTCAGAGCGTTGTCCTCACTGAGAACCGGCTCTTTGTGGGCACAGGGGCGACGGTCTCGATGACCGAGAGCGACACCCTCACCTCCGGCGCCGTACACGTTTTTGAACAGAAGAACGGACAGTGGCAGGAGGCAACGGTGCTCCGAAGCGAAAAGGTCGGTTCGGACGCGGGCTTCGCGAGTGCCCTACTCGCCACGGGAAACCACTTGCTCGTGACGGCCCCGAAGCACAAGAGCGGCGCCGTCGTGGCGTTTCGCGCTGGGAACGACGGCTGGACGGAGAAGCAGACCGTTACTCCTGAGGGACTGAGCGAGAGTGCCCGGTTCGGCAGTTCGATTCAGAAGATGGGCGAGTCCGTCCTCATTGGAGCCCCTCGGGCCTACGGTGCGACTGGGGCGGCGTACAGCCTGTCGTTTGGTATGAAGAACGACGCAAAGAAACAGATGTGGACGATTAGCGGTCGTCTTCTTCCCTTCGACGGCACTTCCCGTCACCTGTTTGGGGCTGCCCTTGCCTACGATGGATCGGACGTTTGGGTGGGGGCACCGGGCGCTTCCGATCAAACCGGGGTCCTCTACCGCTACAGCCGCACCGACAGCACGTGGAGCGGCGTCGAAAAGGTCTCGCATCCCAAGGCGGACGCCGGCAACCTGTTTGGTGCCACGCTGGCCGGCAGCGAATCGATCGTGGCCGCTGGCCTTCCAGGGGATGATCACGGAGCCGGCACGATGGGCATCTACTCGCTTGATGCTGGCGACTGGACCCAGACCGAGCCGATTGCCCCGACCACCGGCGACGTCCTCAGCGCCATGACCGGAGAGGAGAAGGGGTGCGAGGATGGGAAAGTCGCTCAGTTCTCCTGCAAGAAAGTTGATTTGAAGGCGTTTCTCCCGATCGACAGGATCGGCGGGGAGCGCGGCATCAACCTCAACGACATCTGGGGCTGGACCGACCCGAAGACCGGCACCGAGTACGCCCTTGTGGGCCGCACCGATGGCACCGCGTTTGTCGACGTGAGTGACCCAACGAATCCCGTGTACGTTGGCGAACTCCCCCTGACCGACGGGGCCCGCGTCAATTCCTGGCGCGATATCAAGGTGTACGAGAACCACGCCTTCGTCGTCGCCGACAATGCGGGCGATCACGGCATGCAGGTCTTTGACCTGACCCGTCTTCGGGATGTAAAGAAGAGCGAGATGCCGGTTACGTTCGAACGGGACGCCTTCTACGACAAGGTCAACAGTGTCCACAACGTTGTCATCAACAAGAAGAGTGGATACGCCTACGCGGTCGGCAGCAGTGGTGGGGGCAAGACCTGCGGGGGAGGCCTCCACATGATCAACATCCAAGACCCAATGAACCCCACCTTCGCGGGCTGCTTCGCGGACCCGTCGACCGGCCGCTCCGGCACCGGATACACCCATGACGCGCAGTGTGTGATGTACAACGGGCCGGATTCGGAGTATCAGGGCCGCGAGATCTGCGTCGGGTCTAACGAGACGGCGATCAGTATCGCGGACGTGACGAACAAGGACAGCACCTACGCGATCTCGACCGGCTCCTACCCGGATTACGGCTACGTCCACCAGGGCTGGTTCGGGCCGGACCAGCGCTACTTCTACCAGAACGACGAGCTCGACGAGATCCAGGGCAAGGCCAAGCACACCCGGACGCTGGTGTGGGACTTGAAAGACCTCGACAACCCGAAGCTCGCGAATCAGCTTATGCTCTCTCCGAAGTCGACGGACCACAACCTCTACGTGGAGGGCACCACGATGTATCAGTCGAACTACAAGAGTGGGCTGCGCGTCCTGGATATCAGCAACCCGACGAAGCCCAAGGAGGTGGCTCACTTCGACACGCAGCCGTATGGAAAGAATAGCCCCGGTTTCCAGGGCACATGGAGCAACTATCCGTTCTTCGACAATGGAATTGTCGTGGTTTCAAGCATCGGGGAGGGCCTGTTTGTGCTGGAGAAGCCAAACTTGAAGCAGGAGCTGTAGTCTGCCCGCAGTGGTGCCCTCTTGCGGGCAGGCGACACGAAGGAAGATTCCCTCGTACCGACCACGCATGCTGAGCCGAATAAGTCTTAGATCTCTCTATGCGTCGATTCCTCTCGTCCCTCGTTCTTCTGGCACTTTTGCTCTGGGGCATTCCGGCCGCAGGCCAGGCGCCGAGTCCAAAGTTGTACGTGTGCAACCAGGGGGAGGCCACGGTCTCGATTATCGACATGACGTCGAAAACTCTCGAGACCACGGTCGACCTCAAAGAGCGGGGCTTTTCCGAAAACGCAAAGCCCCACCACGTCGTGGCCGAGCCGGATGGGAGCCACTGGTACGTCACCCTGATTGGGGCGAACACGATTCTCAAGTTTAACTCGAACAACAAGATCGTCGACCGGCTGAACAACTTTGAGGTGCCGGGACTCCTCTCGCTTGCTCCGAAGAAGAAGGTTCTGTACGCGGGCCGGTCGATGAGTGCCGTAAATCCGCCGAAGAGCCTGGGCATGATTGATCGCTCGACCATGGAGGTCATGAAGCGGGTCAACACCTTTTTCCCCCGTCCTCACCCGCTGGCTGTGAAGCCGAACGGCAACTACACCTTCATCGCCAGTCTGGCGACGAACCAGCTCATGGGCATCAACACGCAGACCCGGGAGACGAACCTCACTCGGCTGGGCGGCACCACGCAGACGCCCGTTCAGTTTGCGATGACGCCCGACGGGTCACGACTCATTGCGGGTGGGCAGAAGACGGGCCAGTTGCTTGTTTTCGACGCGACGCAGGCGCCTGAGCTCTCCGTGATCGACACGCTCGATGTGGGCAAGCAGCCCTGGCATCCCGTCATCAGCCGGCAGAGCGGCATGGCGTACGTTCCGAACAAGATGTCCCATTCCATTAGCGTGGTAGATGTCAAAAACGCGTCCGTGGAGGCCACCATTCGCGGGGACGGCCTCGCCCAACCGCACGGCACGGCCCTCTCGGCCGACGGGAAGTATCTCTTTGTCTCCAACAACAATCGTGAGGGGACCTACAAGCCGAGTGGGAAGAACGGTGTCGTGACCGTTATCAACACGAATACGAGGGAGATCGAGAAAATCATCGAGGTCGGCAGGTACCCCACGGGTATCGGGACGTTTGGCGGGCAGCAGGTCGCGATGCAATAACGCTTCGGGATCGTGGGGGAGGAACCGCTCACGCCATTGACGCATCTGCCGATCTGTATCGCTCCACGATGGCTCGCATTCACCTGACGGCTCTCAGTCTTCTCGGCCTTCTCCTAATGGGGTGTACCGGCCCGTCCCAGACTCGAAAGACGTCGTCCTCACCGCCGACCTTTCCCGACGATTATCGTCGGGTCGTGGCGCCGTCGTTTTCGCTACTGGACGCGACGGGCACCCCCGTCTCGAACGCGTTCTACGGCGGCTTCAATGCGCCGCGTCCGCAGTTCGTGGACATCGACGGCGATGACGATTCGGACCTTTTCGTACAGGAGCGACCCGGTCAGGTGGCCTTCTTTGAGCACGTGACGGAGGGAGACACCTCGCGTCTTGTCTGGCGCACCGACGACTACCGCGACCTAGACATCGGCGAATGGTACCGCTTCGCCGACCTCAATCAAGACGGCGTGATGGATCTCCTCACGGAGCAGCCCTATAGCCACATTCGGGCGTACCGGAACGTGGGCACGGCCACGAATGCGAAGTTTAAGCTTTTTACCGACACGCTCCGGACGGTGACGGGGGAGCCGATTTTCTCTGATCGACAGAACATTCCGAACGTCACCGACCTGGGCTGCAACGGCAAGGTGGATCTCTTTCTGGGACGGCTCGACGGGACGATTACCCGCTACGAGGCGGCCCGAGATTCGGCCGGAATGCCGAAATTTGCCCACGTAACCGACAATTTTGAGGGGATCAAGATCGTCGGTGGAACGGGGAAGAAGGGACCGTCTCTCCATGGGGCCAACACGCTCACGTTTACGGACATCGATGGGGATGGCGATTCGGACCTTTTCTGGGGCGACTTCTTCGAACCGGGGCTGCTCCTCATTGAAAACACGGGCTCCTGCAGCAACCCCATCCTGAGTGGCCAGCCGGAGCGATTTCCGACCTCAAATCCCATTCTTACGAGTGGTTACAATGCCCCTGCCCTCACCGACTGGACCGGCAATGGGGAAATCGATCTCTTTGTCGGTGTCCTCGGTGGATCGAGCAATGCCAATACTAGCCTGGCCGACAACTTCTACTTCTACGAGAACACGGGCGACCGGTATCGCCTGCGCACGAAGCAATTCGTTGGGGGGCTCGACATCGGGAGTGAAAGCACGGTCGCCCTCGGGGACCTTGACGGCGACGGCCGGACCGATGCACTGGTCGGCAACAAAATCGACCCTGAGAAGGGAAAAACGTCATTCGTCTACCCCCTTATTCACACAGACTCTGCGGAGCCGACGCTCCGCAAACGAGCTCCACTACGTCTGCCCAATGCCTATCACTATGCACCTGCGCTCGGCGAGCTCACGGGCGATGGGGCCGACGATCTTATTCTGGGCACTTGGCAAGGAGACCTTTCCTTTCACAAAAACAAAGGGGATGGTACCTTCACCGCCGTCGACGGTCCGCTGGAGGGGCTGTCCGGAGGAACCAACGTCGTACCGACCCTCGGCGACGTAACGGGCGACGGACTGCCGGACCTCATTTTGGGGAATGCCAGCGGCACCGTCTCGCTGCACCGAAACACGGGAACTGCCGGGACTCCGGACTTCGCCCAGGAGGCCGTGGAGATTGCGAACCTTGAGACACGAGCGGCGCCGACCCTGTACGATGTTGACGGCGACGGGACTCTCGATCTGCTCCTCGGCACGAAGAAAAAGTTACTCCTGCTTCGGAACCGGGGCTCCTCCCAGTCCCCTGACTTTGGGACGCCAGCCACGGCCAACCTGAAGGGTGTGCCCCGCCACGCGACCCCCGCGGTTGGAGATCTGAATGGGGACGGTGCGGGAGATCTCGTCATGGGCGGGCAGCGCGGGGGCCTGGTGCTCTTTCAGCCGGGACCGTCCCGCGATTAAGCGTGGAGCTCATTCCGCATTTTGTCCCTCCTGCCGTTTCCGCATGACAGTAGTGCTTCGGCCGTCCTACCAGATCCAGGTGAGCGCCTTGCGGAAGAGGGAGGAAGAGGTCTCACGAGGCGGCGTCTCGGCCTCTTCGTTTTCCGGTTTCAGCGCCTCGTTGAGGGCCGTCAGGTTCGTCTGGAACCGCTGGATCAGCCGCTCGCGGGTTTCCTCGGAAAGAGCGTCGTAGGCCCCTTCGCGGAGCGCTTTGAGGGCCCGGCGGTGGTGGGTGCGCGCCCGCCGGAGCTCCTCGGACGGACATTGTCGGAGGGCCTCGACGGCCTGCTTCAGATCCGAAGGCCGTGAGTCGAGCGGCAGCTGGACTGATGCAAACGAGTCGTCGGGGGAACGTGCGTCTGAGATGTCGGTCTGTCGGGGACGTGGAGAGGGAGACGGCATGAGGGCGAAGAGCCACTGGGGGAAGGTCCAAAACCTGGAACCGCTTCCAAAGATAGCGGGCCGCGGGGATTTTTGTGTCAGAAGCCCGTCAAGATTGGGCGACGAGCACTGGAATATGCGGCGAGCGCTCGTTGAAGATCGTCGGGGAGGACGCGACGGAACGGAAATGTCCCGCGGATCCTACGCAACTCCCGTGAGGTGTGCGGATTAGACAACCCTATCCTGCATTTGCATCGAGTAGTGTCACCGATATGGCGGAAGTGGTCGACCGGCCCGATCAGTTCGAACTTGTCTCCGACTTTGAACCGATGGGGGATCAGCCCAAGGCCATCCGCGAGCTGGTCGACGGCGTGGAGCGGGGAGACGAGCACCAGACCCTCCTTGGGGCAACGGGTACAGGAAAGACGTATACCGTTGCCAACGTAATTGAGAAGGTAAATAAGCCAACACTTGTGATGAGTCATAACAAGACGTTGGCTGCACAACTTTATGGTGAACTGAAGCAGTTCTTCCCCAACAACGCCGTCGAGTACTTCATCTCGTACTACGAC
>JBDGQN010000224.1:18751-32577 GCA_042219055.1 Salinibacter sp.
GGCTCGCCCGCAGAGTTTCGCAAAGAAATTCTGCGGCTGCAGCGCGGGCAGGAGATCGAGCGCAACGACCTGCTCCGCCGCTTCATCGACCTGTTTTACGAGCGTAACGACATTGAATTTGAGCCCGGTATCTTCCGGGTTCGGGGCGACGTGGTAGATATCTTCCCTGCCTACCGCGAAGAGCTGGCGCTGCGGGTTGAGTTCTGGGGCGACGAGATTGATCGCCTCAGTCTCTTTGAGCCGGAGAGCGGGCGCGAGATCGAAGAGATTGATGCCTTCACGCTCTATCCCGCACAGATCTTCGTGACGCCTGAGGATCGGCTGGAGCGGGCCATTGAGGACATCAAAGAGGAGCTCCGCTGGCGGCTTGCCGTGCTGCGCGAAGAGGGCAAGATGGTGGAGGCCCAACGCCTGGAGCAGCGCACGATGTTCGACATTGAGATGATGCAGGAGGTCGGCTACTGCTCCGGCATCGAGAACTACTCGCGGCACATTACGGGCCGGGAGCCGGGGGAGCGGCCCTATTGCCTGCTCGACTACTTCCCCGACGACTTCCTGCTCGTGGTCGACGAGAGTCACGTGACGATTCCGCAGGTACGCGCCATGTACAACGGCGACCGGCAGCGTAAGCTGAAGCTGGTGGAGCACGGCTTTCGGCTCCCATCGGCGCTCGACAATCGTCCCCTCACGTTCGAGGAGTTTGAGGAACTGACCCCGCAGACCATTTTCATGAGCGCGACGCCTGCCGATTACGAGATGCAGCAAAGCGGGGGGGTCATCGTAGAGCAGGTGGTGCGGCCCACCGGCATCCCGGATCCGGAGATCGATGTGCGGCCGACCGACACCCAGGTCGACGACCTGATGGAGGAGATCCGCAAGCGGGCGGAGCGTGACGAGCGGGTGCTCGTGACGACCCTCACGAAGCGAATGACCGAAGATTTGGCCGACTACCTCGACAGCTACGGGGTGCGCGTGCGGTGGATGCATTCCGACATTGACGCGCTGGAGAGGGTCGACATCATCCGGGGCCTGCGCCTCGGCGAGTACGACGTGCTGGTCGGCGTAAATCTTCTGCGCGAGGGACTCGATTTGCCGGAGGTGTCGCTCGTCGCCATTCTCGACGCCGACCAGCAGGGCTTCCTCCGGTCCGAGACCTCCCTCATCCAAACCGCCGGTCGGGCCGCCCGCAATGTGAACGGACAGGTCATCCTCTACGCGGACGAGATCACAGAGGCGATGCAGAAGATGATCGACGAGACGGAGCGCCGCCGCGAGATTCAGCTGGAGTACAACGAAGAGCACGACGTAACGCCCGAACCGATCGTGAAGTCTCCGGACCAGATCCGGCAGGGCACGGCCATAGCCGATGAGAAGAGCGATGGGGAGGATGAGTCCGGTGGTCGTCATCATTACGGCAGTCCGGATCAGCTCTCCAGCGAGGTGGCCGATCCGGTGGTCGAGTACTTGTCGGACGACCAGAAGGAAGATCTGATCGAGCAGATGAAAGAGGAGATGGAGGAGGCCGCCGAGAACCTCGAGTTTGAGCGTGCCGCCGAGCTTCGGGACAGCATTGAGGAGTTGGAGGAGCAGCTCGCCGATGATCAGTAGAGAAGCGTACTACTCACGGGAATACGGACCAACTCAGGACCCCAATTCTTCGTCGTGGCGTGAAAGCCGTGGGGGTGCGCAAAAGCGGATCAGCTCCTCATCGCTAGGCCGTTGAGCCTGCGTATCCTGCGATCCGAGAGCGCAGTGGTTCAACCCGTTCGGTTCGTTTCTGGAGAGGCACCGCCGCCGAGTCTCCGCAGTTTTCTGTGTCATTCCTGAGTCTTCGATGTCGGATCTTTCGTCGCACACGATGGAAGAGGCACGCCGGGCGATGCGGACCCGGTGGGGCTTCGAAGAGTTCCGGTCGGGCCAGGAGGCGATTTTGAATCCGATTCTGGAAGGGCGCAGTGTGCTCGGGGTTCTGCCCACGGGGGGCGGCAAGTCACTCTGCTATCAGCTGCCGGCTGTTTTGACGGACGGGTTCGTGCTCGTCGTGTCTCCACTCATCGCCCTTATGCAGGACCAGGTAGAGGCGCTGCGGGTCCAGGGCGTTGCCGCCGCGTTCATCAACAGCACCCTCCCGGGATACGAAGTGGAGCAGCGGTGGACGAACGCCGAGCACGGACAGTACGACCTGGTGTACGTGGCTCCCGAGCGGCTCTCCACCGACGTCTTCGAGGCGCGGGCCGGGCGACTCGACGTGTCACTTTTGGCGGTCGACGAGGCGCACTGCGTGAGCGAGTGGGGCCATCACTTCCGCCCCGACTACCTGAAGATTTCGGAGGCCCGGTCACAGCTCGGGGACCCGCCAACCGTGGCGGTGACGGCCACGGCGACCCCGGCCGTCCGGCGGGACATTCTCGACTTGTTGGACCTTCCGGACGCGGTGGAGGTGGTCCGGGGGTTCGACCGCCCCAACATCGTCTGGTCGGTCTTCCGGACGGACAACAAGTGGAAAAAGCTTCGGGCCGTGGTCGAGGCTGTGCCGGGGACGGGGATTGTGTATGCGGCCACACGGCGGAGCGTGGACCGGTGGCGCACGCGTCTTGAGAGCCTCGGCATTGAGGCAGAAGGCTACCACGGCGGGCTCGATGCGGAGGCGCGGGAGGCGCGCCAGCAGGCCTGGATCGCCGACGAGGTGCGCGTGATGGTGGCGACCAACGCATTCGGGATGGGCATCGACAAGCCGGACGTTCGGTTCGTGGTGCACATGGATCTGCCCGCGTCGCTGGAGGGCTACTACCAGGAGGCCGGACGAGCGGGGCGGGATGGAAAGCGAGCCCACGCCGTTCTTCTCTACCGTCCCCCCGACGCCGACACGCAACAGTCCCTCATTGAGGCCTCTCACCCCACCGCCCCTGAGGTGCAGCAGGTGTACGACGCCGTTTGCAGTGTGGGACAGGTTCCGGTTGGGTCCGAGCCGGACGGCCCCCTGGTGGTGGACGTGGATGCAGTGCTCAAGACCACCGGCTTCTCGCGCACGAAGGTGCGTACCGCCGTCGAACTGATTGACCGGCAGGGGGGCTGGACGATCCTCCCGCGACGCAAGAAGTACGGCGTGCTTCGATTTGAGAAGACGGCCCGCGAGGTACGGCAGTACGCCGACTCGGTTGAGAACCGGGCCCTGGGCGCCTTCGTGCGGACGTTGCTCCGCGAAGTGCACGCCGACGCGTTTCGGGAGTGGTGGCCCCTCGATCTGCGGACTGTGGCCCGGCGGACAGAGCTTTCTCAGGAGCGCCTCGGTCGCGGTTTGCGCTACCTGGAGGAGCATGGTCTGCTCCGCTGGCAACCGCCCGGCGCCGCCCTTCAAGTGGAGCTCTCCTTTCCTCGGGCCGCAAAACTACCCGTCGACGACCGGGCCGTCCAACATGCTCGCGACCGGGCCGAGATGCGGTTGGACCGGATGCTGCGCTACGCCCGCTCCATCACCTGCCGGCGGCACGCCCTGCTCACGTACTTTGGTGAAGAGACCGACGAGCAGTGCGGGGCGTGCGACGTCTGTTTGGGACGGCACCAGCCTGATCCCGTAACGCCGGACGAGGAACCCCTCCTCCGCCACATTCTGGAACAGGTCCACGCCTCGGCATCGCGGGACGAATGGTTCGACGACCCCCCCGTTCCGCCGTATCGGATCGAGGAATTGATCAACTGGCTCGTCTCGAAGGACCTCCTGACGCTCGAACACCCACTGGAGGGGACCTTCCAGCTCACAGAGAAAGGACAGGAGTGGATTTGATATCGTTGTGACCTCACAGTGTCGTGTCGAGGAAAAATGGTACTGGCCGACGCACCGGAAGCAATTTCCTCACAACGTTAAAACGTTCGACGTTTTCACGTTGAAACGCAAAGGGTCACCGATCGCCCCGGTCCTGTTGCGGGTCCTGAAGAGAATCCGGGATTGTGCGGCCCCTCCTCGGGGTCTGAAGAGCCTTCAGTGTGTCGATGACGGTTTGATAGAGCACTTGGAATGCCCTGGGATGATGGCTGTAGTAGCGGAGGGTCGCGTCGAAGGTGGAGGGAGACACCTCGTAGTGCGCAAAGATCGAGTCTCGGAGACCCTGTGGGACGGGTTCCTCGCGAGCACGGCGGGCCTTCAACAGGTGGATCTCCGTCAAGACCTGCGTAAACGTGCTGTCGGGGAGGGGCTTCTGCTCCGACGAAACGCTGGAGCACCCCCCCATCAAACTTATCCCGAGTACGATGGCGAACAGGCCCAAGGCGAGCGTCCGACGTTGCGTGAGCCAGCGTCTTCTACGCGACATGACTCCCGAATGAATTCAGAGGCGACCGAGGAGACCTTTCGCGACGGAATCATTCAGAGGTGGCAAGACGGTCGTCGGCGCTTTTTATCTCTTTGGCGGTGCGGAAGGTGCGGGCCATGACTTCCATGTGCCGGATGAAGTTCAATTTGTCGAAGTCGGGGGCGAAGACCGATCCGTCCAGCATGTAGACGCGGTCGGTGGCCTGGTCGTAGAATGTGTAGTTGATGAATGGCCCTCCCCCGCCGACGGGGCGGAGCTCATCGGTTCCCTTCTCCGGGGTTGCCATGTACCAGAGGCCTCGCGTTTCGTAGCCGTACCGGCCCAGGAAGGAGACTTGCTCGGTTTTCAGGGGGCGCCGGTAGTCAATGTGGACGAAACCCCTCACGCTGCCACGAAGATGCGTTCGGGTCAGCGAGTCGCGTTTGGCATAGATCCACTCGGGGGTGAGCTGGTCCGGACTCACGTCTTCGATGTAGTAGATGAAGAACTCGCGACGCGTCTCGGCCAGGAGTCGGCGGAGCCAGATGAAGCCTCCCGAGGCGGTCGTCGTGTCCACGGCGATCTGAAAGGTGGGCTGGACGTTAAGGGTGAAGCCGTGGCGCTCCAGGAGGGAGTCCTCGATGGCAGACCGGCGCCCTTCCTCGTACATCTCCCGCTTCAGCCGGTCTAGGGTCACCTTTTTGAAGGTCTTCCGGATCTCCGATCCTTGGTTCTGGAAGGTCTCAGCGAGGGCCTCGGGCGTGGCTGCGGCCACATAGTAGATCTGCTGGCTTCGTCGCCAGAGATCAGGTTTCGGGACGACCGCGGTTTGGCCGTTCAGGATGGCCTGTTCTGCCTTGTCAGAGAGCCGGCGCCGCAGGAAGCGGGCCTCGTTCGTCGAGTCGCTCAGAGGCGCCGCGATGATAACGTTCTTCAGGTCCTTTATCCGGTCGAACGTGCGCTCCGATTCTAGCTCTAGGTGGCGCAGCTTGAAGTAGCGCTCCGACACCGGCAGGGTCTGAACCCATGGGGTCACATTCTTCCGGAGGGCCTCGCCCGGGGCCCCGGTCCAGTGAGAGCTATCCATGACGACTGTGATCTCTCCCTCAGGGCCGGAGGCCCGCGGTCGGTAGTCTCCCTCACAGCCCCCGAAGAGCAGGAGGAACATGGGGATGAGAAGGAGCAGAGCCCAGCGGGAGCGGACGAGGAACGAAGTCATCGGAGTCGGTGGGTCGGGAACGGACGCGTTGGTAGCGACAGCGATCGTGATGATGCCACGTCTAAGCGTGGAATATGCTCCGACCGGACACGGGCACGGGGGTGATCGGCCCTCAGGCCGACTGGGGACGGGCGGGCACGGGATCCCCCTGCTTGAGGTGTCGGGCAAATGCCTCCACGGCCTCAAGCCGCTCCACGTCCGAGAGCGGGGCGGTGTCCCAGAGGTCCGCCACCCGGTTGATGAGCGCCGAGCCGACGATGAATCCATCGGTGTGTCGACTCAGCCGCATGGCGTCCTCGTGGGTTTTGATGCCGAAGCCCACGAGGAGGGGATTCTGCTGAACGAGTCGTCGGGCGCGCTGCAAGTACTCGCCCACGGTCGGGGCCGTGTCGAGGTCGCTCCCCGTGAGGCCCGTGACGCTCACGGCGTACACGAAGCCCGTGGCTCGCCGGTCGACGGCAGCGATTCGGTCGTCGGTGCTGTTGGGCGCGATCAGGAAGACGAGGTCGAGGTCGTGGGCGGCCGCGGCCTCACAGAGGAAATCGCTCTCCCCGGGGGGCAAGTCCGGCAGGATCAGGCCGTCGACGCCGGCCGCCGCCGCGTCGCGGCAAAAGGGTTCGATTCCGTAGGCCAGCAGGGGGTTCACGTAGCCCATGAGGAGGAGGGGCGTCTCGCTGTCCGCCCGGAAGGCCTCGACGGTCTGGAGGGTGTCGGTGAGCGTTACGTCGTGGGAGAGGGCCTGCGCACTGGCGCGCTGGATGGGGCGGCCCTCGGCCAGCGGATCACTAAAGGGCATGCCCAACTCGATGAAGTCGACGCCTCCCCGGTCGAGGGCATGCAAGATCGGGACTGTGGCTTCCGGGTGCGGGAAGCCGTCTGTGAGAAAAAGGCCCATCGCCGTCTCGTCGCGGGCCTGTAGCGATTCGAATGTGTTGTCAAGGCGGGACATGTTTGAGTCTGGGCGTTTGGGGGGGGGCGTGTCGGCGTCATGCCAATTTCCAAGAATCAGCGTGCACTTTTCAGCCGTGCTTGGAAGGAAACGTTCGTCGCAAGGAACTCTCGCGACTGTTCCGTCCTCCCGACCGCTGCCGGGATGCACAGTGAGTCTCGGCATTTGGGGTCGGCCGGCGGACCCTCCGCCATACCCCAACACGCCCATACGCGATCACAGATGTTCGGCGATGGTTTCCATATCCTTGTCTCCGCGGCCGGAGCAGTTGAAGACGAGGACCGCATCCTCGCCGCGTTCGGCGGCAAGGGAGCGGGCCAGGTTCGGCAGGAGGGCGACGGCGTGAGCCGTTTCAAGGGCCGGAATAATCCCCTCGGTGCGAGACAAAAGCTCAACGCCCCGCAACGCCTCCTCGTCGGTGACCGGATGGTAGGAAACGCGATCCTCATCGCGCAGGTGTGCGTGCTCGGGCCCCACGCCCGGATAGTCGAGGCCGGCGGAGAGGGAGTGGGCGAGGGACACCTGTCCGGTGTCGTCCTGAAGAAGGTAGCTCATGGCACCGTGGAGAACCCCCGGACTTCCCTCCACGAGCGTCGCTGCGTGGTCGCCGTCGAGCCCTCCGCCCGCAGCCTCCGTTCCGTGAAGCTGTACCCCCGGATCGTTCAGAAAAGGATGGAAGATC
The DNA here is from genome assembly GCA_042219055.1 of Salinibacter sp. Taxonomy (GTDB): domain Bacteria; phylum Bacteroidota; class Rhodothermia; order Rhodothermales; family Salinibacteraceae; genus Salinibacter. Next base: position 25,891 of record JBDGQN010000224.1, read on the forward strand.
CCAATGGCGTTCGAACCGCCTCCAACACACGCCGCGATCCCGTCGGGGGTCTCTCGGCCCGTCTGTTCCTGCAATTGAGTGCGTGTCTCGGTGCCCATCACCCGATGGAAGTTGCGGACCATCATGGGGTAGGGGTGGGGGCCCACCACCGAGCCGATGATGTAAAACGTGTCGTCGGGGTTCGAGACCCAGTCGCGGATTGCCTCGTTGGTGGCCTCTTTGAGGGTCTGGCTGCCCGTGGTGACGGGTCGTACCTCGGCCCCCAGGAGCTCCATCCGCTCCACGTTGAGGCGCTGTCGCTCCGTGTCCTCCGCGCCCATGTAAACGACGCAGTCCACGCCGAACTTGGCGCAGGCGGTTGCTGTGGCAACCCCGTGCTGGCCGGCACCGGTCTCGGCGATAATTCGCTCCTTGCCCATACGATCGGCCAGCAGGATCTGACCGAGAGTGTTATTGATTTTGTGGGCACCCGTGTGGCAGAGGTCTTCCCGCTTGGCGTAGATGTGCGCGCCCCCGAGTTCTTCGGTTAGACGGTCGCAGTAGGTCAGCGGGGTCGGGCGACCCGCGTACTCCTGCAGCAAAGCGCGGAGGTCGTTTTGGAAGTCCGGGTCGTCCCTGTAGGTGGCGTAGGCCGCCTTCAGCTCCTCCAGGACCGGCGTCAGGATTTCCGGCACAAACGCGCCGCCATACGGACCAAAGTGACCGGTGTCGTCGGGGAGGGTGGTCGGATCGGTGTGAGCGGGGGAAGGGGGCATGGGGCAGGGGGGGGCTGAGAATCCGGTGCTCTGGGAATGTGTCGGGCGTATGGCGTAGTGCGTATTGCGGAACGTGAAGCCCGCCCCACGGAATACGAAATACGCACTACGGAATACTCAATCAGGCCTCCTCCAGGTCCTGCTGAGCGTCCCGGAAGACGTCCATAAACGTATCGATCTTCTCAAAACTCTTCTGGCCGGGGGCCGATTCGAGGCTGCTCGACAGGTCGATGGCAAACGGGCGCATCGTATCAATGGCGCGGGCCACATTGTCGGCGTCGAGGCCGCCCGCCAGAAAGAGCGGGTATTCGTCGGAGAATTCGCGGGCGAGGCGCCAGTTGAAGGATTCTCCCGTGCCGCCCCACACACTGGAATTGTGCGTGTCGAGCAGAAAATAATCGGCGCTGTCCTCGTACCGCTCGAAGAGGGTGCGGAGCTGCTCCGGGGCGGCGTCGTTGCGCACGTGGATGGCCTTGATGACGGGACAGTTCACCTCGTCTACGACGTACGGCGGCTCCTGGCCGTGGAGCTGGGCCATCTCAAAGCCCGCCTCGTCGACGGCCTCGTTGATCGTCGTCGCTCCATCGTTCACGAAGACGCCGACGGGAGCGGGGCCGTGGACCCACTGAATGATGTCGCTTGCGAGGGACGGGGGGGCGTAGCGGGGGCTGTCCTCGTGCTGAATGAAGCCGAGGTAGTCGGCCCCGGCGCCCGCCAGGTAGCGTGCGTCTTCGAGTTCTGTAATGCCGCAGACCTTCAATTTGACTCCCATGGGCCGTCTATGTGTGGATGATTGGATCTATGGACGTGTAGAAGGAAAGGGCTGTGTCGAGACGTCCATCCCTCGACCCTTCCCCCCATTCAAACTTAACTCGCCTGGGCGATCTTTTTGCCCTCCGCGCGGAGCTGCGAGAGGGCCTCGCCGGGGTGCTCGGCGCGCATCAGGTGCTCGCCAATCAAGACACCGTTTACTCCGGCCTTTCGAAGGCGGACGAGCGTTTCGGGATCGCTGAGCCCGCTCTCGGCCACCCGGCCTACGCTCTTCGGGGTTTGCTCGAAGATGCGGAGTGAGTTTTCGATGTCGACCTCGAAGGTGTGCAGATCCCGGTTGTTCACGCCGAGCACGTTCACCTGATTCCAGTCAATCTTGTCGAGGTCCTCCTCCGCGTACACCTCCACGAGGCAGGAGAGCCCCAGCTCGGTGGCGGCATGATGGAGTTCTGAGAGCTGCCCCGGGGCGAGGGCCGTAGCAATCAGGAGCACGGCGTCGGCCCCCACGGCCCGGGCCTCCACAAGCTGGTACGGGTCGAGAATGAAGTCCTTGCGGAGGAGGGGCGTATCGGGCACGTGGGCCCGGATCCAGGCCATGTGTTCGAGTGCTCCCCCGAAATACTGCGGTTCCGTGAGCACGCTGATTGCCGCGGCCCCGTGCTCTGCGTACTGCTGTGCGATCGACGCCGGGTCGAAGTCCTCGCGAATCGGGCCTTTTGAGGGAGACGCCTTTTTGATTTCGGCGATGAACGAGAGCCCGCGCTCCTTCAGCGCTTCGGCGAGCGAGAGGGGCTCTCGGTCGTCGTAGAAGGGTCGCTGCTTGAGCTCCACAGTCGGCGTCTCCGATTTCCGTTGCTCGACCAACTCGCGCGTGTCGTCTATGATGTCGTCGAGAATGCTCACGGCGTGCGGTTGTAGGTGTGGAAGGGGAAAGGTGTGGAGATTGGGACGTGTAGACCGACGGAGGACACCGGATGGAGCCTTTATACCTCAAACGTCCACCCCTCCATCCTTACTCGGATTTGGTCTGCTTCGAGACCTGGACGAGGGCCTTGAGTGTATCCAGGGCGGCCCCTGAGTCGATGCTTTCATTCGCCGCCTCCAGGCACGCTTCGAGGTCCGAAAACTTGTCGCTTACGTGAAGCGCGTAGGCTGCGTTGAGCACCGCCACGTCGCGCCGCGGTCCACGGTCGTCGCCGGCGAGGATGTTGTGGAGGATGGTTGCGTTCTCCTTGGCGGTACCGCCTTCCAAGGTCGAGGCCGGCGACCGGTCCACGTCGTGCTGTTCGGGACTGACCTCGCGGCTTCGGGGCACGGGGTTGTCGTCGGAGGCGTCGTACTCGAAGAGGGTTGTGGCGGCCGAGACGCTGACCTCGTCCATGCCGTCCTCCGAGTGGAGGGTAATGACGTGGTCGGCGTCGAGCTGCGACAGGATGCGGACCATGGTCTGGGCCGTTTGGGTGTTGAAAGCGCCCACGATCTGGCGGGACACGCCGGCGGGGTTGCAGAGGGGGCCCAGGATGTTGAAGAAGGTGCGCACGCCCAACGACTTGCGCACGGGCATAACGTGCCGCATGGCGGGGTGGAAAAACGGCGCGAAGAGGAAAGCGATGCCCGCCTCTTGCAGGCAGTGCTCAACTCCTTCTTTTTCGAGGTCGATCTGCACGCCGAGGGTCTCCAGTACGTCCGCGGAGCCGGACTTGGAGGAGACCGATCGGTTGCCGTGCTTCGCCACGGTGACTCCCGCGCCCGCGGCTACGAGGGAGGCGGTGGTGGAGATGTTGAAAGTGCTCGCCCCGTCGCCGCCGGTGCCGCACAGATCGACGGCGTGAGGATCGTCGGCGTCTACCGGGACGTCAAACTCTCGCATGGTTTTCGTGAAACCGACCAACTCGTCGAGCGTCTCCCCGCGCGTGCGGAGGCCCATGAGCAGAGCCGCGATGTGTTCGTCGCGTGCTGAGCCGTTCATCATGTCGGCCATGACTGCTTCCGCCTCGGGGCGGGACAGCGGATCGCCGTCGGCAATGGTTTGAAGGTGTCCGTCCACAGTCCAAATGCGCTATTGAGAGAATCCAGTGAGAACGTACTACGCAGACGCCATTGCGCCGTGTTCGGCCACGACTCCGAGCCAGTTTTCGATAATTTGGGGGCCGGCCCGCGTCATGACGCTCTCCGGATGAAATTGGATGCCGTAGAGCGGCTGTGTGCGGTGGCGGAGGCCCATGATTGTGTCGTACTCTTCGGTGGTCGCCGTGACCTCCAGGGCCTCATGGGGAAAGGTGGCCGGATCGATGACGAGGGAGTGGTAGCGCGTGGCATCGAATGAGGGAGCGATGTCCTCAAACAGCGTCGTTCCTTCATGGTGGACCGGGCTCGTCTTGCCGTGCATGAGCTCCTCGGCCTGGGTGATGGTGCCCCCAAAGACCTCCCCGATGGCCTGGTGCCCGAGGCATACGCCCAGAATCGGCGTCGACGCCCCCAGTTCCTCAATGACCGGCTCCGTGAGCCCGGCGTCGGAGGGGTGGCCGGGGCCCGGCGAGATTAGAATCCCGTCCGGAGCCATCGCCGTCACCTCCTCGATCGTCTTGTCGTCGTTCCGAATCACCTCCAGGTCATCGGTGTGCTCCCCCACGAGGTGGACGAGGTTGTAGGTGAAGGAGTCGTAGTTGTCGATGATCAGGATCATGGTTGCGTTTGGGCGTCTGGGGGTGTGGGAGTTTGGGGGGTTGTTCGTCTGTATTGAAAGGGATGGTTTCTTCCTGAACCTCAGCAGCAGGGCCACACCATCGGTCTGAGTTGCTCATCATTTTTACCAGACTCCCCGAAATTGTATCATATTTCGCATCTAGATCCTCGTACGTCGACTGACTGATGTACTCATGATCGAACGCGGCATCAAGCCAAGCACGGGTTTCTGCTGCCTCTGCGTCGGCGTCGCTCAACTTGCTAATGAAGTGCTTCGGGTATCTCCGTTTGCGCCAGGCTTCCGCGACGTTCGCAAATACGGAGCGAGAGGACCGGCGAATTTGATCGGTGAGGGCATACCGTTCCTCTTTCGGCCAAGATTCGGTGCACCGAAAGATCGTGCGAGCGGCCTGAAAAGCCTTTTTGTAGACCCGCAGGTCCCGAAATGACTCAACCATTTCTAATTTTCTACTCGACGAAAGGCAATTATTTGATTTCTCAACCCCCACACCCCCATACACCCAAACGCGAAAACGCCCACACTCACGTACGAACCAGCCCGGTCAATTCACGAACCTGCTCGAGGATCGGCTCCGCCGTCGCTCGGGCCTGCTTGGCGCCCTCCCGCAGCACATCCCGAACGTAGTCAGGGCGCTGTTCGAGCGCCTTTCGGCGGGCTCGCGCCTCCACGAAATGGTCCTCAATGAGGCCCAGAAGGTCCTGCTTGGCGTGGCCGTAGCCGTAGCCGCCGGCCCGGTACTGCTCGGCAAGCTCTCGCTGTTTCTCCTCGTCGGCAAACAGCGTGATGAGGGCGAAGACATTGCAGGACTCCGGGTCTTTCGGCTCGTCGAGGGGCGTCGAGTCGGTCACGATGCTCATCACCTTCTCCTCGAGTTCCTCGCCCTCGTCGAAGATGCCGATCGTGTTGCCGTAGCTCTTCGACATCTTTCGCCCGTCGGTGCCGGGCACGACCGACACGTGGTCGAGAATGTGGGGCTCGGGAATCGGGAAGAGCGGCTCGTCCTCCGGACAGAATCGGTGGTTGAAGCGGCGGGCCAGGTCGCGCGCCATCTCCAAGTTCTGCTTCTGATCGGCGCCCACCGGCACGAGCGAGCCGCCGTATGCGAGGATGTCGGCGGCCTGGAGGACGGGGTAGTTGAAGAGGCCCGCGTTGGGGGAGAGGCCGGCCTCCACCTTCTCCTTGTAGGCGACGCCCTTCTCCAGGTGGCTCGTGGGGATCAGGTTGAAGAAGATCCACATCAGTTCCGTCACCTCCGGCACGTCGCTCTGCACGAAGAGGGCCGCCCGGTCGGGGTCGAAGCCGAGGGCGAGGTAGTCGAGGGCCACGTCGAAGGTATGCTCGCGGAGCTGCTCCGCGTCCTGCACCGTCGTCATCGCGTGGTAGTTCACGATGAAGTAGTACGCCTCGTGCTCGCGGTGCAGGTCGATGTGCTGGCGGATGGCGCCGAAGTAGTTTCCCAGGTGCAGACGGCCGGACGGCTGAATGCCGGAGACCACCACAGGTTCGGTCTCGGTGTCCGTCTCCGGGGAAGAGGTCGGTTCAGGGGCTTCCATTGTCGGGGTGGATTGCAAGGCGAGTGCGTAAGACGCAAGGGGGGAAGGCTACGCCGCGGCGCCTTCGAAGCGGCGGTGGAGGGCGTCGAGGGCCTCGAGGCGGTCCTGGCTGTTGCTCTTGATCGCCTCAAGAACGCCGCGGGTGCGCATCTGATGTTCAAGGTCGAGCTCCTCGGCGACGGACTCGTTGAAATCCGTTTCGAGGTTGTGGAGCTCCTCGAAGAGATCAGTCAGGCTGCCTTTGAGGGTGAAGTCCTCAGGCTCCAGGTCGGTGCCGTTGTAGGCCGATCCCCCGCAGCTCAGGACCGTTTCCGACAGCTTGCCCACGTCGGCGCGGGCCGTCTTCTGCAGTCGCTCCAGTACGCCCACCACCCGCTCGTCGTCGCAATGCCGGATGGCGGCGCCGTAGTGGTGATTGAGCTCGATGTGCTGTCGGATCAGGGGATTCAGACGATCGACCGTCTCGGATCGGCTGAGGGTCTTGCCGGCCCAGCCGCGGTTCAGGACCGTCTCCCAGAATGCATTCGGCTTCGGCATGGGAAAGAGGGATGGTGAGGAAAAACTCGAAAGATGGTACCGTCCACCGGGACTGAAGTTTGCTGGATGCGAGAGGATTGCTCCAGCAATTCGCACGCGTTCCGTCAGAGCAGGCCCTCCGCGGCCACACGCATGGCCTGGCGGAGCGCAGCGGCCTTGTCACGGGTTTCTTCGTACTCGCGAGCCGGATTGCTGTCCGCTACGATGCCCGCCCCCGCCTGCACGTACGCGGTCTCATCGGTCACCACCATGGTGCGGATGGCGATGCAGGTGTCGAGTGTGCCGGAGAAGTCGACGTACCCGACGGCTCCGGCGTAGATCCCACGGCGGGACGGCTCCAGGTTGTCGATGATCTCCATCGCCC
>JBDGQN010000225.1:0-6094 GCA_042219055.1 Salinibacter sp.
GATCAAGGAGAAGTCCCGCGAGTTTGCGGTGCTGGAGTCGATGGACGGGGGCAAGCCGATCCGGGAGTCGCGCGACATGGACATTCCGCTCGTGGCGGCTCACTTCTTCCACTACGCGGGCTGGGCCGACAAGCTCGAATACGCTCTTCCCGGACCCGGCCATCCGCAATCCCTCGGCGTCTGCGGCCAGATCATTCCCTGGAATTTCCCGCTCCTGATGGCGGCGTGGAAGCTGGCGCCGGCGCTCGCCACGGGCAACTGTGTCGTCCTGAAGCCCGCCGAGACCACGCCCCTCACAGCGATGAAACTGGCTGAGGTGATCCAGGAGGCAGGCCTGCCGCCCGGCGTCGTCAACATCGTGCAGGGCGCCGGGACCGTAGGGTCGGCCCTCGTCGAGCATCCCGACGTCGACAAAATTGCGTTCACCGGCTCCACTGAGGTGGGGAAGCACATCCAGAGGCAACTGGCGGGCTCCAGGAAGCGGCTCACGCTGGAGCTGGGGGGGAAGGGCGCCAACATCATCTTCGAGGATGCGCCCATCGACCAGGCCGTGAAGGGCATCGTCGACGGCATTTACTTTAACCAGGGACACGTCTGCTGCGCCGGGTCACGCCTCCTCGTGCAGGAGAGCGTCGCCGACGATGTCATCGAGAAGCTCCGGCACCGCATTGCGACGCTGCGCGTGGGGCATCCGCTCGACAAGAACACCGACATCGGGGCCATCAACTCGAAGCAGCAGCTCGAGAAGATCCGTCGTCTCGTGGAGGTCGGGGAGGAGGAAGGGGCGGACAAGTTCCAGCCTGAGTGCGACCTGCCCGACGACGGCTTCTGGTTTCCGCCCACCTTCTTCACCAACGTCACCCAGTCGCACCGGATCGCGCAGGAGGAAATCTTTGGGCCGGTCCTGTCGGTCACCACGTTCCGGACGCCCGAGGAGGCGGTCGAGCGGGCCAACAACACCGAGTACGGCCTGGCCTCCGGCATCTGGAGCGACAAGGGCTCGAAACTGTTCTCGATCTCGCAGGCCCTCAAGAACGGCGTCATTTGGGGCAACACCTACAACAAATTCGACCCCGCCAGCCCCTTCGGCGGCTACAAAGAAAGCGGCTTCGGCCGCGAGGGCGGTGTCCACGGTCTGCTTCCGTACTTAGACGTTCCTTCCGAATCATGGCACTCGCAAAGTCCCCCTACGAACGGCTCCCCGTCTACAAGACCCGCAAGCTCTACATCGACGGAGGATTCCCCCGAACCGAAAGCGGACGATACATAACTGCCACCGACCCTCGAGACGAGTTCGTGGCCAACATCTGCCGCGCGTCGCGCAAAGACTTTCGAGACGCCGTGGTGGCGGCCCGCGAGGCCCAGGAGGGATGGAGTTCGCGGAGCGCCTTCAACCGGGGGCAGATCCTGTACCGGATGGGCGAGATGCTGGAGTCCCGCCGGCAGGCCTTTGTCGACACCCTGGTGGACACCGCCGGATATGATCAAGACGAGGCGGAGGCGGAAGTGAACGCGGCAATCGACCGACTCGTTTGGTATGCGGGGTGGACTGACAAATTCGCGCAGGTCTTTGGGTCGGTGAATCCGGTGGCCAGTTCGCACTTCGACTTCTCGGTGCCGGAGCCGACGGGCGTTGTGGCGGCGTTCTGTCCGGAAAATGCTCCTCTTCTCGGCCTCGTCTCCTGCATGGCGCCAATTCTTACGCCCGGCAACGCCGCCATCTTGATCGTGGAGAACGACGCTCCCACGATTGCACTCGATCTTGCGGAGGTGCTTGAGACGAGTGATCTTCCGGGCGGCGTCGTGAACATCCTCACCGGCCACCGCACCGAGTTGCGCGAGCACGTCGGCGGGCACCGCGACGTGGACGCGATTCTGAGTGTAGGCGCCTCCACCGAAGAGCGGACGATTCTGGAACGGGAGGGGGCGGAGAGTGTGACGCGTCTGGAGTTTCGTCCCGATCGCACCCCCGCCCAGTGGCGCTCCGACGACAGCCAGTCGCCCTACTGGATCACCCCGTTCGTCGAGTTCAAGACGACCTGGCATCCCGTTGGGCGTTAAGCCTTGGGCGTCGAGGGTTTGGTGTTGAGAGATGTGCTCGTGTGTCAGTCCTCATTCATTCGGTTCTGAGGCCAACTATTCTGTTGCGTATGCATCGTCGTTCGCCCCTTATCCTTCTCGCGCTGGCTGCGGTGCTTTGCGCCTGTAGCGGCTCGTCGAAGACGACCGGTCAGGCCGGCCCCTCGCCGGACCCGGCGCCCGATCCGGCCGAGGAAAAACCCTCGGTGGCTGAGTATGAGACGTTCGACCCGTCCGCTTATGAGGCACGGCCGCCGGAGCGCGCGGTGGCTGTGGTGCATCGGGTCCCCGAGCGGTTGCTACGGGGACGGGCCGATGAAGGCGTTCGGCGGACCGTGGAGGGATTTCGCGTCCAGGTCTTCTCGGCACGCGACCAGCAAGCGGCCCAGGAGTTCCGTACAAAAGTGCGCCGGTGGTGGGGAAAAAGAAAAGACGAAGCCCCCAAATCGGTGTTTGGCAAAGATCCCCCGATTGTCATTAAGTATTCCCAACCGTACTACCGCGTCCGGATCGGGGCGTTCGCGAAGCGGGAGGAGGCCGAGGAGGCCCTGGCGTTCGTGAGCAAAACCTACGAGACTGCCTTTATTGCTCGCGGGACCGTTACCGTGACGAATTAGCAGTCCTGCGAGCCTCGCCCCTTGTTTCCGGCGAACCGGCACTCCCGTCTGAGTGGAGAGGTCCTCATGTCTGTGCTTTCCGGCCTTGGACTGTTTGCGGGCGGTTTACTCCTGGTGCTCTTCTTCGCGGAACGGCTCGTGGATAGCACGGTGGGGGTGTCGCATCACCTTGGCCTGTCGGCCTTTCTCATCAGCGTCGTGTTCATCGGGTTCGACGCCGAAAACCTGGGGGTGGGCGCGGTGGCGAGTGCAGAGGGCACGGCGGGCCTCGCGTTGGGCACCATCGTGGGGGCGGCCATGGTGGCCCTCGCGCTGGCCTTCGGCGTAACGGCCCTCCTCGTGCCCCTGGAGTTTGAGCGGGCTCCTCGACGCATCCTTGCGCTGCCCGTGGGGGGGGTTGTATTTTTGGCGGGTCTCGCGTTGGACGGCCTGTTGTCGCGGGGGGACGGGGCTCTTCTTCTCCTCGGCTACATCGGGGCGGTGGTCCTTCTGTTGAAGTGGGAGAAGCAGGGCATTCACGTGGCTCCAACGGCGGCAGTGGAGGCGGAGGTCGAAGACGAGGGGAAGCTTCTTCAATCGGCGGGGTGGTTCGTAGCTTCGCTCGCCGGAATCGTAGCGGGCAGCGAATTGCTTCTCCGTGGCGCGCGCCCGCTCATTGCGGCTCTCGGATGGACGGAGACTGTCTTCGGGATGACCCTGCTTGCCCTCCTGGTGAGCGTGGAAGAGGTAGCGCGCGAACTGCCGGCGGCCCTGAAGGGGCGGCCCGACATCAGCTACGGAAACGTTCTCGGCTCGGCGCTGGCCTTCTTCGGCTTCAATGCGGGCGTCATCGCGCTCGTCCGGCCTGTGCCCGTCGATCCCTTCACCCAGCACTTCTACCTTCCGGTGTGTGTTGGGGCCGTCCTTCTCATCGCCTTGCTGATGAGTCGCCACCGGGTGCCGCGGTGGGGTGGGGCGCTTCTTCTGCTGTTGTATCTCTTCTTCTTGGCCGGGCCGTTCGTCATGGGGTGATGGCTTTCGGGAGGGCCGGTCCGGCGGAACGCCTCTACAGGCGGCCCATCGTCTTCACCCGAGCCCGACTCCCGGCGGTTGGGCGGCCGAGCACGAGTGCGGCAGGCCCCGCAAAGCTCCGGCTGACGGCCTCACGACCGGTGCTCCTGCCAGTATCGGCGAAGACCCAGGGCTGCCATCCAGCTCGGATTGGCGAGTTCGTACCGGTCCCAGGAATCCTTGCCTACGCCGTTCGCCGAGGCCAGCCTCCGCATCCACTCGGTTACCGCCTCCTGCAACGCCTCCTCGTCCAGCCCAGGGAGCGTGTCGGCGGCCCACTCGTCCGCCGCCTCGATCGCGTCGCCAAGCCGATCGAGATGGGCTCGCGCGTCGTCGTTCACGCCGAAGTGTGTAGGGGCGAGATGGGAAAGATCGTACCGGTCCACGGCGCGGTGCAGAAGCGTCAGGCTCTCTCGCCAGAGGTCGAGTCGGATCTCGGGCGGGGCCAGGGGAAGCTCGACGTACGTTTCGCCCGGAAGGCGCACGCCCCCAACGTCCCCAGTGAAACAGACATCGCCCACGACGTAGCTCATGTGGTGCGACGCGTGGCCCGGGGTATGGAGAGCGAGGGCCTCTTCGTTGCCCAGGGACACGGTGTCCTCGTGCTCCAGAGCGACGAGTTGATCGTCCGGAACGGGGGTCATCTCTCCCCAGAGACGGTCCATGTCGTCCCCGTAGATGCGCGTGGCACTCGCTAGGAGTTTCTGGGGGTCGGCCAGATGGGGCACACCGACGTGGTGGGCGTAGATGGTGGCGCCGTGGTGGGCAAGGTGGCCGGCGGCTCCGGCGTGGTCGAGGTGGATGTGGGTGAGTAGGACCTCCGAAATGTCGGCCGGGGTGAGACCGTGGTCCGCCAGCTGGGCCTGAAGCATCGGGAACGTGGACCCAGGACCCGTCTCAATGAGCGCGGTCCCGTCGGCGTGGGGCAGGAGGTAGGCCGCAATGGTCTCGGGGCGATCCTGGAAGTGAAGGTCGAGCGTCTGGAGACGGTCGATCATGCTGTTGGGCCGATGGAGAGGAGAACTGGAGGAGCCGGTTCGAAGAGGGAGACGTCGAACCGTCTGCTGCGTTTTATCCCTCGGGCTGGAGTAGCGTTCGGATGTCGTACAGGAGCGCCTCGCTCCCGGCCGTAATCAGGCTTCCCCCGAACACCACGTCGTCCTCCTCCGCGTCGAGCGGTTGGGCCACGCCGCCCGCCTCCCGCACGCACGGGACGAGTGCCGCGACGTCCCATGGGCGCATGAGGGTGTCGACGGCGGCGTGTGTGCGTCCCCGGGCCACAAGGGCGTGCTGGAGGCAATCGGTTACGAATCGGAACTTGCCTGCCCGATGGACGAGGTCGGAAAGGCGGTACGGCGTCTGAGCAGGGGTGGCCCTGATGTCGGAGCTATGGAGGGCCGTGGTGGTGACTGTGGCCTCGTCGAGTGAGTCGATCGGGTTCACCGTCACCTGCGTCTCTTCCTCGGAGGTTCGAAACCAGCATCCCCCTCCCCGAGCCGCGTACACGGTTTCGCCGAGGGCCGGAAAGTGGATGACCCCAACGACCGGGTCTCCGTTTTTTAGCAGTGCCACAAGCGTACCGAAGAGGGGGACCCCAATCGTAAAGCCTGCCGTGCCGTCCACAGGGTCCAGCACCCACTGGTACTGCGCGTCCTCCGGTCCGCTCCGGCCAAACTCTTCACCGAGCACAGCGTGGGCGGGGCGTGCCTCGCGGAGGTGATCGCGCATAGACCGTTCGGCCTTCCGGTCCGCTTCCGTCACCTCCGTGCCGTCCGGCTTCTGGGTCACGCTCACGGTGCGGAACCGGGGAAGAATTTTGTCTTCCGCGCTCTGGGCCAGGGTGAGGGCAAGGTCAAGTTCAGAAGAAAGAGTAGGCATCGAGACGTTGAGTGTGGAAAGAGGAAGGGAGCCCTCGTCTCACGAGGAGGCGGTGTGGGCAGTGCTGGAGGAAGGGCCGTTACGAAGTCGAGGGGGCTTCCGCGAGATGATCCAGGGTTCGTTGAGCGGCTTGTTGCTCGGCTGCCTGTTTGCTTCCAGCGGTGCCCTGCTCATAGGCCGCCTCCCCGACGTGCACCTCGACCGTGAAGGTCTTGTCGTGGCTGGGACCGTCCTCCTGCACCACGTGATACGTGGGCTGCGGCCGACCCCGGGCCTGCATGTATTCGAGGAGTTGGCTTTTGTAATTTTCGTTCCGGGTGGCCATTTCGGTCAGGTCGAACGGATTGATTACGTGTTCCTGAATGAACGCTTCTGTGGCCTCGTAGCCCTGGTCCCGATACACGGCCCCCACGAGCGCCTCGAACGCGTCCGCCAGGATACTGGGGTTGTTGCGACCCTCTCCACGGGCC
>JBDGQN010000226.1:0-14258 GCA_042219055.1 Salinibacter sp.
TCGCCGGGATGGTCGACCGGGGTCAGGTCCGGGTCGCTGTACCGGGCGTCCGGGTCTATGGTGTCGACTGCATGCTGCAGGAAGTTGGCCACCAGGTCCTGGTGCCGAGGCGCCCGGAAGCCGATCGAATAGGTCATGCACGCGTCGTCGGTGGAAACGCCGTAGTGGGCCACGCGGGGCGGCAGGTATAGGAGGTCGCCGGGCCCGAGTACAAACTCTTCGTCGGCCTCGAAGTCGGCGAGGATGCGCACGTCCAGGCCCGGCACGATCTCGTCATCCTCGACGGGGGCCGTGCCGATTTTCCAGCGGCGGTGCCCCGCGCCCTGCAGGAGGAAGACGTCGTAGTTGTCGACGTGGGGGCCGACGGTCCCGTGGGTGGGGGCGTAGCTCACCATCACGTCGTCGAGCCGCCAGTCCGGCAGGAAGCGGAAGTGGTCGAGCAGGGCCCCCACCTCTGGAATCAGACGGTCCACCTCCTGCACGAGCAGGGTCCAGTGCGTCTCGGGAAGCTCCAGAAAGTCCTCCGAGAGGAACGGGCCGTGCCGCAGTTCCCATGGATGTTCGCCCCCTTCTTCGAGGACAATTCGGCTTTCGACGTCTTCCTCGCAGGCCAGTCCCGCCAGCTCCTCCGGCGACAGGGGCGAGCGGAAGTTCGGCAGCGCATCGCGGACCACAAGGGGCCGGGTCTGCCAGTACGTGTCGAGGAAGTCGGCGGGCGAGCGGTCGCCCAGCACGGCTGAGGTCGGTGCAGTGGACTGCATGGGAGGAGAAATTTTACACAGAGAAGCAACAGGGGCGCAGAGGGCCGTCGGTTCGCTGTGAGGGAGAGCTTCAATGAGGGGGCCTCCGAGGCGTAGCGCGTACGGAGGGTCAACCCCCTCTTCTCACGGATCACCTTTCATGCCTCACGCCCCGAACAGGTACATCAGGCCCTTAATGGCGGGCCAGAGCAACAGGAGAGCCAGGATCCACGCCACCCATTGTACGCTTGAGGCACGCTGCGGAAACTCGTAGCCGCAGTAGGGACACTCCTTGACGTCACCGGTATCTTCGAATTCGAGGGCGCAGGACGGGCACTCTCGATAGGATGACATGAGACGGGATTACGTCAGCTGAGAGGCCAGTTCATTAAGCAGCATTTCCACGTCCTCCTCGGCGATGTCGTCCGGGTTCGGGCCGGGGAACCCCTGGTCGGGCTCCAGCCGGGCTGCGTCGAGGTCCAGTTGGTGGAGGAGGAGGGCCGCGACGCCGGTGGCCGCGGCGGAGAGGAGGAGGGCCTTTGTGAACTCGCTCATGGAGGGCACGGCAGGACGAGTGGACGAAACGTTTCGAAATGGGAACGGGGAGGAGCGGCGGGAGTTCGCGCGGATCGTCGAACCTGAGCGGCGCACGCAGGTTCATAGGTACGGATTCAACGGTTCGACCTCCCGACACGACCTTCGACCATGCCTCGCACCCTGGTCCTCATTCTGATCGTTCTTCTGGCCTTCGGTGTCGGCGGTCCCGAGGCGCATGCACAGGCGCCGACCGTTCCCGTCGCTCGGATTAAGTACGATGGGGGCGGCGACTGGTACAGCGACGAGAAGTCGCTGATCGAGCTATTCGCGTTTGCCCGTCGGCACACCCTCCTAGATCTGGGTCGAAAAGAGGACGTGGTCGAACTCACGACCAACAAGCTCTTTACCTATCCCTACCTCTATCTCACGGGACACGGCAACGTCACGTTTTCCGCCGCGGAGGCCGATCGACTGCGCCGGTACCTGCTGCAGGGGGGGTTCCTCCACATTGACGACAACTACGGCCTCGCCAAGCACATTCGGCCCGAACTGGACAAGGTCTTTCCGGAGAAAAAGCTCGTAGAGGTGCCGTTCGACCATCCCATCTATCACATCCGGTACGACTTTCCGAATGGGCTGCCCGCCATTCACGAGCACGATCCCAAGGAGGCCCCGAAGGGGTACGGGATCTTCAACGATTCGGGACGGCTCATGGTATTTTTCTCTGTGGAGAGCGACCTTGGAGACGGCTGGGAGCCGGCGTCGGTCCACAACAATCCCCCCGAAAAACGGCGGGCGGCACTCCGGATGGGCACCAACTTGCTCACCTACGCCATGACACACTAGGCGTGGAGGTGTGGAAGTGCGGATGCGTAAACACAGACGCGTTTCTGCGTCCGCACCTCCATACTTCCAAACCTCCCCGCTTTACGTTGTCCCAGTACTGGGCTCTCGTGATAGAGGCCTGTTCACTTTTCCACATTGTTGCTACAATCTAATCGCACCCGATGAGCGCACTCCGCAACAAAGATCCCGAGATTTACGACGTTATCCAAAGCGAGGTCGAACGCCAGAACGACGGCCTGGAGCTGATCGCTTCCGAAAACTTTGCGTCTCGCGCTGTTCTGGAGGCGATGGGGACGGCCCTCACCAATAAGTACGCCGAGGGGCTCCCGGGCAAGCGGTACTACGGCGGTTGCGAATATGTCGACCAGGCTGAGGAGCTGGCCCGCGACCGAGCGAAAGCGCTCTACGATTGTGACTGGGTGAACGTGCAGCCGCACGCCGGGGCGCAGGCCAACTCGGCTGTATATCTTACGCTGCTGGATCCGGGCGACACGTTCCTCGGACTCGATCTGTCGCACGGCGGGCACCTCACCCATGGCTCGCCCGTCAACTTCTCCGGCATTCTTTACAACGCCGAGTACTACGGCGTGGAGAAGGATACCGGGCGCATCGACATGAACAAGGTGCGCGATCGGGCCAAAGAGGTGGAACCCGAAATGATTTCGATCGGGGCGAGCGCCTATCCCCGCGACTTCGATTACGAGGCGTTCCGCGACGTGGCCGATGAGGTGGATGCCTTTCTGTGGATGGATATGGCCCACACGGCCGGCCTCATTGCGGGCGGCGTGCTCAACGATCCCATGCCCCACACCCACGTGGTGACCACGACGACCCACAAGACGCTCCGCGGTCCTCGCGGGGGCATGATTCTGGTCGGCGACGACTACGAAAATCCCTTCGGCAAGACGGCGCGCAAGAGTGGACGCACCAAGATGATGAGCGAGCTCTTCGATTCGGCGGTCTTTCCCGGTACGCAGGGCGGTCCGCTCATGCACGTGATTGCCGCAAAGGCCGTCGCGTTCAGGGAGGCCCTCCAGTCCGAGTTCCGCGAGTACCAGCAGCAAATCGTCGAGAACGCCAAGGCGATGGGGGGTGCGCTCAGGGAGCGGGGGTACGACCTCGTCTCCGGCGGCACCGACAACCACCTCGTTCTCATCGACCTGCGCAACAAAGGACTCACCGGCAAGGCCGCCGAGCAGGCCCTCGAAGCAGCGGGCATCACCGCCAACAAGAACATGGTGCCGTTTGACGACAAAAGCCCCTTCGTGACGAGCGGACTCCGCTTGGGCACCCCGGCCATGACCACTCGCGGCTTCGGCACGGACGAGTTCGTGCGGGTGGCGGAGCTGATCGACCGGGTGCTTCAGACTCCGGAGGACGAGCAGGTGCAAGCCTCTGTGGAGGGAGAGGTGAACGCCCTCTGCGACCAGTTTCCGCTTTACGACTTTGTCGTAGCGTAGGGCGGAACGCACCTGTGGATCCGACGGTTCACATTTCAGTGTTATACATCCCAGCCCCCCTTCGTCTTTCCGTTCATCCCTGACTTGCGTGTGAGCCCATGCCGTCCATGGATCGCGGTACATTCAGCGCTTCCTCCCGGGCCGAGCTCATCGAGATCGGCCGCCGTCTTTATGAGCGAGCTCTCGTGCGTCGCGAGGACGAGTTGATTACCGATCCGCGGGGACAGCCCATCGGGTGGCTTCTCGATACGCGCGTGCCGACTCTGGACGGGGACTTGTTTACGGAGGTCGGATCCGTCCTCGCCCACCGCCTCCGCGAGCGCGGCGCGCGGCAGATCGTGGGGTATGGGTTCGGGGCGCATCCGCTCGTCTGCAGCGTATTGTCGGTGAACGACGGGGACGGGTTCAAGGGCGGACTCGTCCGGGAGGAGCGAAAGGAGCACGGACGCCGGCGCCTTGTGGAAGGGCCGGTTGATTCCGACGAGCCGGTCGTGCTGGTCGACGACATCATCAACAGCGGTCGGAGTGCCTCCGAGGCCCTGACCCTTCTCCGCGGGGCCGGATTCACCGTTGAGGGACTCCTCACCTTGTTCAACTTCACGTGGAGCAGCGGTCAGGCCCGGATCGAGGCGGAAGGGGTGTGGGTCGACTCACTGCTCGACCTCAACCTGCAGGAGGAGAGGAGCAGTAGCTCGGACAGTGTGTAGTGCCCTGAGAATCTGTTTGGCGAAACATTTGCGGGCCACCCGGGAGAGTACTCGTGCTGCGGGCAGTATGACCTCGTTTTCTCGGCCCTCGCTTCGCTTTCAGCGCACAACGGGTTCTGCCCTCACCCGGCACCGAAGGCTTTCGAGTGCAGGGCTCGTTTGGGCGTCGTTTTGCAGCGTCGCCCACTGTGTTGTTCGGCTGTGCCCTGTCAGTCGCTTCGCTCGTATCGGCTGAGCATCTGCTCGTCAAACAGATTCTGGGGGTTCAGCGTTGAGGGGGGTTGGAAGAACGGGCGGAGAGGCGGCGGTCAATCTGGTTCCACCACATTACGATTTCAGTCGTATGCCGGAGGTTCCCCCTTCACAGACGGAAACCCCTACTGAGATGCAGGGCGACGGGGCACCCCGTGACGAGACGCCGCCCGACGAGAAAGGAGTGATGTCCTTTCTCGGTCACCTCGAAGAACTTCGGTGGACCCTGATCAAGGCCGGAGCCGGGGTCCTGGTAACCATCACCCTGTGTGCGTTCTTTAGCAAGTGGATTGTGGACCAGATCCTGATCGGCCCCACCCGGCCGGACTTTTTCATGTACGGCGTGCTCGGCCTGAAGGCGGAAGATCTAGTCCTCCTCAATCGGACCATCACCGGCCAGTTTTTTGCGGACATTGGCACGATCGTCGTGGTGGGGCTCATCGCCGGCTCGCCCGTTGTGGTGTACTACCTGTGGAAGTTCATCGAGCCGGCCCTCTACCCCCATGAGAAACAGGGCATGCGGTTTTCGGCCGTCTTTGCCACCTTCTTTTTCCTGCTCGGGGCAGGGTTTGGCTACCTCATCCTCACTCCGCTGGCCCTCCAGTTTTTTGCCCAGTATACCCTCTCGGAGCAGATCGTCAACCAGTTCGACATCATGACCTACTTTAGCATGGTGACGTTCTGGACGCTGGGGACGGGACTGCTCTTTGAGTTGCCGGTGATTGTGTATTTCCTGGCCAAGGTGGGCATCTTGACGCCCGAGACCATGCGGGCCTATCGCAAGTATGCCCTCATCGCAGTGCTCGCCGTGGCAGCCTTTTTGACACCCCCGGATCCAATCTCACAAATCATCGTGGCCCTGCCGCTGCTGGGCCTATACGAACTGTCGATCTACGTGGCGAAGTGGGTGACCCGGCGTCGGGCGCAGGAGCTTGGCATGGCGGACGAGTAGCTTTTGGCGAGCAGGTTGCGCTAGACACAGCCGCTGTTTTATACAACCCTTTGGACTAGCACTGACGGGAGCGGTCATGTTCACCACACGTGCAAAAACGTCGCTTCTAGGGCTCGCCCTCGCGGCGTCGATGGGGATCGGCGTCCTCGTAGGATTTGCGATGCCGGACGACGACCTCTTTGAGCTCCGGAAGAATCTCCGCATCTTTGGAGCCGTCTACGAGAAGGTGGTAACGGGCTACGTGGAGCCGGTGGACCCGAGTCACCTCATGCGGGTGGGGGTTGAGGCCATGCTGAATGAACTCGATCCCTACACCTCGTTCATCGACGAGTCACAGAAAGCGCGGATCGACATCATTACCGAAGGGCAGTACGGGGGCGTGGGGCTGCAGGTGGGCCGTCGGGCTGGAAAAATTGCTGTAGTGTCGCCTGTGCCGGGGGCCAGTGGGTACGAGGAGGGCGTACGGACCGGGGACGTGATTACGAAGGTGGCGGGACAGCCGACGACCCGTCTGTCGCTCGACGACGTGAAGACGCTGATGCGCGGCGAGCCCGGCTCGACGGTTCGCATCACGGTGAAACGGGTGGGTGAACCGGCACCGCTCACCTTTACGCTCACCCGCGAGCAGGTAGAGTTGCCGGACGTGACGTACCGGGGCCGGATTGGGGACGAAAAGAAAATCGGATACGTCAAGCTGGAACGGTTTACCCGAGATGCGCCGGGAGAGGTGGAGTCGGCCCTCCAAAAGTTTCAGGCCACGGGAGGGCTTCAGGGCGTCGTGCTCGACCTACGTGACAATCCAGGCGGGCTCCTCCGCGCCGCCGTGCGGATTACGGCGCTCTTCGTGCCGAAGGGGGCGGTTGTCGTTTCGACGCGCGGACGACGGGATAGCGTCGGAGATACGTTCCGGAGTGAGCGTGCCCCGTTGCTGCCCGACGTGCCGCTCGTGATTCTCGTGAACGGGGAGAGCGCCTCGGCGAGTGAGATCGTTGCGGGGGCCATTCAGGATCACGATCGGGGCGTGGTGATGGGGACGACCACCTACGGGAAGGGCCTGGTGCAGAAGGTCCGCTCGCTTCCGCACAACACGGCCCTCAAAATTACGACTGCACAATACTACACCCCGAGCGGGCGTACAATTCAGAACCTGAACGCGACAGCGCAAGATTCGGGCAGCGCCACGACACGGGGGCAGCCGCACGAGACCACACACGGTCGCACAGTCCGGGACGGGGATGGCATCCGTCCCGATGTGCGCGTGCAAGCACCGTCTCCGAGCGCCCTGGAGAAGGCCCTGACCCGGCGCGCCGCGTTCTTCCGCTATGCCAATAACTACGCCGCAACCCACGACACGCTCGCGAGCGATTTTGCGGTTACCGGGGCGGACCTGTCGGCCTTCCGGACGTGGCTGGATCGGAAGGGTCTCCGCTACCCCACCCAGGCCCAACGGTTGCTCGACTCGCTTCGGGCTCAGATCGAGACGAGTGGTTACGAAGGAGTACGAAACGAAGTCGCGGCGCTAGCAAACGTCCTGAAAGAGGTGAAACAAACGACTTTCGATCGGCACGCCTCGGAATTGAAGCGTCACCTGAAGCGGGAAATTCTGGCCCGGTACGTTCGGGCCGATCGTCAGGTCGCGGCGTTGCTGCCCGGGGACGTGCAGGTGACCGCGGCGACGAAGCTACTGCACAATGCCGACCGATACGAGCGGATTCTGACGCCGCAGGATGAGCAGTGAGGAGCGGAGGCTGAGCGAACGGGGGGGATTGAGAAGGGCGGGTGCCGCGGTAGGGAGGGACTATGCATCCGGTGACGGACGCTTCCCGCACCCCGCGCGATTCTCGATCAACCCTCCTCCGGCAACGCCCAAAATTATCGTCTTGCGGCGCGGCAGAATGGAGAACTGATGACGATCTTCCAGGCAATTTTGCTGGGCGTGGCGGGGCTCGGGGCCGGATTTCTTGCGGGCCTCGTGGGGATTGGCGGCGGGGTGATCTTTACGCCGGTGCTGTTTTTCGTGTACGGGGGGCTGGACGTGCCCTCGGGGGTCCGCACGCCACTGACGGTAGGAACCGGACTCTTCTGCACCGGACTGGCTGCGGGCGCGAGCACGGTCCACCACGCCCGGCGCGGTGCGGTTCACCTGCGGATGGTCCTCGGGGTGGGGCTGGCGAGTGCGGGGGCCGTGGGGCTCGTCTCCCGGTTTGTCGTCACGCGCTCGTGGTACGATGCCGCGCTCTTCCAACTGCTCTTTGCGGCGGTGCTACTCGTCGTGGTGGGGCGTATGGTTCGGGAATCATCCCTCGACCGGTCCCGCGACACTGAGGGGGCGTCGCCTCGATGGGTTTCCTGGCTCGGCACCGGCACGGCTGCGGGCACGGTTGCGTCCGCCGTGGGCGTGGGGGGCGGCGTAGTGCTGGTCCCGGCCTACCACCGCTGGCTCCGGCTCCCCATGCACCGGGCGGTAGGCACCTCCAGTGCGACCATCGTCCTGATCTCGACGCTCAGCACGCTCGCCTACGCGCTGCTCGGCACCGGAACGGTCGGACGCCCGGAACTGGCCCTCGGCTATGTGGACGTGGGCACCGGTCTCTTGTTGGCCGGGCCTGCCGTGCTGGGGGCGCAGGGCGGCGCGGCGCTCGCGCACCGTTTCGACGCGCGGTGGCTGCGATGGAGCTTCGCACTGCTCGCCGTGGTCGTGGCGGGCCGCTTGGTCTGGGGGGCCGTCTGAGAGAAGGAGGAATGGGAGATTGGGAGAAGGGAGGAGGAGTGGGAGCAGGATCCGTCTACGTCCGATTTCTGCGTCCGAACGCCCACACGCAACTACGCCCATATCCTCGCGCGGCAACATGTCCCTCTACCAGCGCTTCTTCGCTCACACCCTTGCCTGGGGCGACGATGCCCAGCACCGGGTCTACGCCGATCGCAAGCGGACCCTGTTTGCGGATGTGGCGGGGACCGTCGTCGAGATTGGACCGGGCACGGGCGTCAATCTGCCGTATCTGCCCGACGGGCTCCGATGGATTGGCCTGGAGCCGAACCCGCACATGCACAGCTTCATCCAGGACCGACTGGATGAGCGCGCCCTCGACGCCACTCTCCGCACCGATCCCGCTCAGGACACCGGCCTGCCCCCCGAAAGCGTCGATGTCGTCATCAGCACCCTCGTCCTCTGTTCCGTCCCCGACGTGGCGGGGACACTGGCGGAGCTGCGGCGCATTTTGCGGCCCGGAGGCCGCCTCCTCTTCATCGAACATGTTGCAGCGGAGCGGCACACGCCCCTCTGCTGGTGCCAGCACGGCATTCGCCCGCTCTGGAAGGCCGTGGCCGACGGCTGCCATCCCGACCGCGAGACGGGGACGCTCCTCCAGCAGTCCGGCTTCTCGTCGGTTGAGTTCGACCGGTTCTCGATCGGGGTCCCGCCCGTCTCGCCGCACATCGTGGGGACGGCCACGAAATGAGAGAGGCTCCGATTCCGGTCTCGGTAGGACGCGTCCGGAGGTGAAGGGCTGCACACGGAGGAGTGTGCAGGTCCGTCGAAGAGCGGCCGAAGGAACATCATCCAGAGGAACGATTCGGGGCGGGCGGCGAGTACATCGGATTCGAAATGCATCCGCCTCACCAATACTACCTCCGCCCCGATGCCGACTGTTCATCTTCTCGCTCGTGCCGTCATTCGGGCCAACGATCGCGTGCTCGTCGTGCAGGCGGAGGGGCAGTCGCACACCTTTTTGCCGGGCGGGCATCGGGAGCCGGGGGAGGGAATGGAGGCCTGTCTGCACCGCGAGCTCGCTGAGGAACTCGGCGTGGAGGCGAAGGTCGGGCGGTACTTGGGCGGCGTAGAGCACACCTGGGAGCGGGACGGCGAGCGTCAGCACGAAGTCAATCACTGTTTTTCGGTATCCATTCCCACCCTTGCCGCCGATACGACCCCCCAAGCTCAAGAGGAACACCTGTCGTTTGCCTGGGTCCCGGGAGCGCGTCTCGGGACCGTGGCCCTGGAGCCGGCCCCCTTGCGAGCCCTCCTGGCGCACGGTACCGAGACAGAGACGCCGTGGTGGGCCTCCACCCTCGATCGAGGGACCGGAAAGTCTGTCCGGACTCGTCCGTGAGGATGCATTGGTTTTTTTGCCTGGTCCCGACGGAGCCGTTCGGACCCGTCGTTGTTTGAAGAGGGGGAGAGGTTGCTCGTCTTCTGGATCCACCGGTGCCGGCGTGTGTATATGAGAAGTCATCAAACGGGCCTGTAGCTCAGCCTGGATAGAGCATCGGCCTTCGGAGCCGAGTGTCGGGGGTTCGAATCCTCCCGGGCCCGCTTCACCCCCGCTCAGCGCGAGCTGAGTGGGGGTTTTTCTAATGGTTGGTGCAAACGATTAGGGCAACCTTTGTGGTGACGATCAGTGAAGGATGTGCGTACTCGTGGAGGAATTTGGGAAGAGGGGCGTTGTACGCGGGACCGAGGAGAGGGGGGGTTGCGTATCCGCGGTCGGGGATTTAGTCTTAGGTGCGTCATTGCCTCAGAAATGATCCCTTCTCGCGCATGCCGCACATTCAGTCGTCCCAAGAGTCCTACGACGCATGCATTGTTGGATCCGGAGCAGGGGGGAGCATGGCGGCCAAGGTGCTTGCGGAGGCCGGAGCGAATGTTGTGGTGCTCGAAGCCGGACCGGAGTGGAGCGTGGAGGAGGACGGGGCCATGTTTGACTGGAACTATTCGTCCCCGCGACGAGGAAGCGGCACCAAGGAGCGACCCTTCGGCGAGTTCGACGCCTGCTTGGGCGGGTGGGAGATCGACGGGGAGCCGTACACGACGACGGAGGGCACCGACTGGAACTGGTTTCGAGGGCGTATGCTGGGGGGACGCACGCACCATTGGGGGCGCATCTCGCTCCGGTTCGGGCCGGACGACTTCAATGGCCGCAGCGTAGACGGGCACGGCGCCGACTGGCCCATCGACTACGCGGACCTCAAGCCTTACTACGACAAGGTCGATCGCCTCGTCGGCATCTTCGGCTCCCGGGACGGCTTCTACAACGAGCCGGACGGCATCTTTATGGACCCGCCGGAGCCGCGCTGTTACGAGAAGCTTCTCAAGCAGGGGGCCGAGGACATTGGCATTCCCGTCCTGCCGTCCCGCCTGTCGATCCTCACTGAGGCCCACAACGGACGGGCGGCGTGCCACTACTGCGCGCAGTGCAATCGGGGCTGCACGACCCATTCCAACTTTTCGGCGCCGCCGGTGCTTTTGGACCCGGCCCTCGAGACGGGCAACCTCACCATCGTGACCAACGCGATGGCCCGGGAGGTGACGACGAACCGGGAGGGGCGGGCCACGGGCGTCTCGTACGTCGACACGGAGAGCCGGCGTGAGTACAAGGTCAAGTCCGACGTGGTGGTCCTGGCGGCAAGCTCCTGCGAGTCTGCCCGCTTGCTGCTCAATTCTTCCTCTCCGCAGCATCCGAACGGGCTGGCCAACTCCAGCGATGCCGTGGGCCGCTACCTCATGGATTCGACGGGCACCACGGTGGCCGGCCTCATGCCGCAGCTTATGAAT
Organism: Salinibacter sp.; assembly: GCA_042219055.1. Taxonomy (GTDB): domain Bacteria; phylum Bacteroidota; class Rhodothermia; order Rhodothermales; family Salinibacteraceae; genus Salinibacter. Next base: position 11,049 of record JBDGQN010000226.1, read on the forward strand.
CAACCGGCGCACAACTGCGACGGGGTCGGCGGCATGCACATCTATATTCCCTGGTGGGGCTACGATCAGAATCTCGACTTTCCACGGGGCTACCACTTCGAAACCTGGGGCGGACGCAACATGCCGGGGTACGGCTTTGGGGACGGCATCGAGGAGCTCAACGACAAGCTGCCGAACGCCGAGCGGAAGGGGGGCGGCGGCTACGGCCGGCAGCTCAAGGAGGACTACCGGCGGCTCTATGGGGCGGTCGTGGGCGTTTCGGGGCGGGGGGAGTCGATCGCGCGGCGCGACAATTATTGCGAGATCGACCCCGATACCACCGATGAGTACGGCATCCCGGTCTTGCGCTTCAACCATTCGTGGGGCGAGGAGGAGTACCTTCAGGTGAAGCACATGCAGCAGAAGGGGCGCGAGATCATTGAGGCGGCCGGGGGCACGCCGTTGGGATCGATGCCGGATCGGGAGGAGGGCTACGGCATCACCAATCCGGGAGAGATCATCCACGAGACGGGCGTCACGCGGATGGGCACCGATCCGGACACCTCGGTCCTCAACCCGTACTGCCAGGCCCACGACGTGGACAACCTCTTCGTGGCCGATGGAGGCCCCTTCGTCTCCCAGCCCCACAAGAACCCGACCTGGACGATCCTGGCCCTCTCTATGCGCACGGCCGAGTACATCGTGGACCAGCGCAACAAGGGCAATCTTTAGTCTCTTCGTCGTTCGTTTCGATGGACCGGTCTGGTTTCATGAGCGACATCGATCGCCGCACTGCACTCAAGCTGCTCGGGGTCATGGCGGCTGCTCCTACCTTTAGCGTGGCCTGCTCGACCCCGAAACGGACGGGCGCGGAGGGCACCGAGTCGGCGTCCACCGCCCCCGATCCCGAGAGCTACGAGCACACGTTTTTGTCGGACCACGAATTCGAGACCGTTTCCGTGCTCGTCGACTGGATCATCCCGGCGGACGAGCGATCCGGCAGCGCCACGGATGCGGGCGTTCCCGCGTTTATCGACTTCACCCTCACCGACGACAAGCGCCCAAACCGCGACCAGGCGCAGCGCGCCTTCCGAGGGGGACTGGCCTGGATCGAATACGAATGCATCGATCGGTTTGGGGCCCCGTTCGTCGACTGCACGGAGAAGCAACAGCAGACCCTGCTCGACGCGATTGCGTGGCCGGAGCAGGCCGATCCGTCGATGAAACCCGGCGTCGAGTTTTTCAACAGTCTCCGCGACCTTGCGTCCACGGGCTTTTTCACGTCGAAGATGGGCGTGAAGGACCTGCAGTACCGGGGCAACAAGGCCGTGGGCCGGTGGACGGGTTGTCCGGAGAACGTCCTCAAACACGTAGGCGTGCGGGCCTGACCGAACTGTGGTCCCGGGAGGGAAGCTGGTCCTTCAACTGCGTTGATTTGCTGGATTGATTCTCGAACCGTACGTTTATGGCACTCGATCGGACAATTCGCTACGGCATGGTGGGGGGCGGGCCCGGGGCGTTTATTGGCGAGATTCATCGGGCCGCCGCTGCCCTGGATGGGGAAATGGAGCTGGTTGCTGGGGCCTTTTCCTCTGACCCCGACAAGTCACGCCGCCAGGGCGAGGCCCTGCGTCTCGATCCCGATCGCGTCTACGACACCTACGAGGAGATGGCGAGGCGCGAAGCCGAGCGGCCCGACGGCATTGACGCCGTGTCCATTGTCACGCCCAACTTTCTGCACTACGACGTCGCGTCCACCGTTCTCGAGGAGGGCTTTCACGTCATTTGCGACAAGCCCATGACGACGACGCTAGAGGACGCGGAGGCCCTGTGCCGCCAGGTCGCCGCTCAAGAGGCGGTGTTTGTCCTCACGCACAACTACGCCGGCTACCCGCTGGTGAAGCAGGCACGGGCGCTCGTGGATCAGGGTCGGCTCGGCGACCTCCGCAAGATTGTGGTGGAGTACTCGCAGGGCTGGCTCAACCGCCGGCTCGAAGACAAGGGCAACAAGCAGGCCGCCTGGCGCACCGATCCAGCAAAGGCCGGGGCCGGGGCGCTCGGCGATATTGGGACCCACGCCGAGCACCTGGCCCGCTACGTGACGGGCCTCGGCCTCGAACGGATGTGTGCCGACGTGGGAACGGTGGTCGAGGGGCGGCCCGTAGACGACGACGTTAGCATTCTGGCCCGGTACGAGGGCGGCGTGCGCGGCCTCATTCACTGCTCGCAGATTTCGGCGGGGGAAGAAAACAACCTCCGCCTCCGCGTCTACGGCACCGAGGCGGGGCTCGACTGGTCTCAGGAGGACCCCCATCGCCTCACGCTCCTTACCGACATCAACGGCGACACCCCACAGCAGGTCTACAGCCACGGGCGCGCCTCGCTCGCCGACGCGGTCCAACCCTTCATTCGCACGCCGCAGGGCCACCCCGAGGGCTTCATTGCGGCCTTCGCCAACATTTACCGCTGTGCGGCCCACGCCATCGCCGCCCGCGAGGCGGGGACGGAGCCCGAGCCGTGGGCCCGCGACGTCCCGACGGTACAGGACGGAGCCATTGGCGTGCACTTTATCGAGACCGCCCTTGAAAGCAGCCACGTCCAGGCCTGGGTCGATGCCGCCTACACGCCGCCGGGACGCTAAGCAACACCACGTTCCTCCGCTTTTCCACTGGTCCATCCTGAGTTCTCATCACCCCTGAACTCCCATGAGAAGCATCGCCGGTTCGGTCGTTTTCCTTTTCTTCAGCGCAGTTCTTTTTCTTCCGTTGTCTGCACGGGCGCAGGACGGATCGGAGCACAACGCGCTCACCCAGCAGGAAAAAGAAAACGGCTGGGAGCTGCTCTTCGATGGGGAGACGACCGACGGATGGCGCGGGTATAACAAAGACTCGTTTCCGGACAAGGGGTGGACGGTGCAGAATGGGACGCTCCTCATCAAGGGTGCCGGTGGAACCGTGAGCGGTTCGGGCGGAGACATTGTGACGACCGAGACCTACGACGACTTCATCCTGAAGCTGGAGTGGAAAATCTCGAAGGGGGGCAACAGCGGGATTTTCTACCGCGCCATCGAGCAGGACGGACAGCCCATCTACTGGTCGGCCCCGGAGATGCAGGTGCTCGACAACGCCAACCACCCCGACGCGAACCGGGGCGAGAACGGAAACCGCAAGGCCGGGTCCCTCTACGACCTGATTCCCGCCCAGCCCCAGACCTTTACGGGACACGGCGAGT
>JBDGQN010000227.1:0-1273 GCA_042219055.1 Salinibacter sp.
CCTCCCGCACGGCGCGACGCAGGGCCTTGTCGAGCGTCTTGCGAAGCTCCTCCTCCTTCGTGCGGATCTGTTGCCGGATCCGCCGCAGCTCCGGCGACGCGTCGTCCCGAATCGAAGCATCCTCGTCGAGAATCGAGGCGACGTGCTCTTCAAGCTCCGGAAGGGGCGTAATCCGCTTCACGGCGTCGGCGAGCCGCAGATAGTCGTCCTTCCGCGACCGAAAGTGCTTTTTGAGACGCCGGAGCGTAATGTGGGTTTGCCGAATGGCCTTCAGGTCCTCCGGGTCCACGTACGCATCCTCGGGGGCGGCCCGGCGCAGGGCGTCGCGCAGGTCGTACATGGGACTCAGGGGCACCGAGTCGCCGTACTGGAACGCCCCCTGCAACTCCTCCACGCGCTCCAGCTCGGCGCGCAGAAAGCCCATCGTTCGCGCCGGGGCCATCGCGTCGAGGCGCTCCTGGCCCAGCGGACTCTGCACATAGGCCGACAGCCGGTCGCGCACGACGTCGAACCCGAGCTTTTCTTCCAGCGAATCAGGATACGTCTCCATGGAGGTGTGCGGAATGAAGCAATCGGTAGGTGGCATTCGGAGGAGGCCGTGATCCGTGAATCGGAAAACGAAGGGTGTTCCCTCTCACGTTTCACTTCTCACGGATCACGAACCGGGCCACGAAGGCTCGCTCTGCCGATACGGTGGACTACCCCGCAGAGCATAGATAACTTTCTAAACAAACAACCGGTCCGGCTGCTCCAACGCAGAGCGTCAAAACCCTGCTCAGCCGTACCCGCACCCGAGGTCCACCCAAAATCCACACACAGGGGCCCACGCCGTCCACCCGAACGCCCATCGTTCGCAGCACCTACTACCACGCCCCCCCCCAGACGCCTATACGCACACACGCCCATACGCACACACGCCCACACGCAGGCCCGCTAACTGCGCAACTCTACGTTGATCTGGGAGTGATCGCCTACGTTGATGCTCTGGACCTCCTGATCGACCGCGGCGTGCCGGCCCACGACCGAGTCTTCGAGCACCGCGTTCTCGACGGTCCCTTCGGCGAAGACGATGCTGTCCCGCACCACCGAGTTGGAGACCGTCGCCCCCTCCTCGATCGAGACGTGCGGCCCCACCACCGCGTTCTCCACCGTGGCGTCCGGTCCGATGTAGACCGGATCGCGAATGACGCTGTCCGTCACGGTGCCCTGGTGTGAGCCGTCCGACTCGCGCTCCAGGACGCGCCCCGTCGTCTCCAGGAGCGCCGGAATGGTG
>JBDGQN010000227.1:1283-2575 GCA_042219055.1 Salinibacter sp.
GGTGCCGCAGTCCATCCACGCGTCGACGTTCGCGGTCGTAAAGAGATCTCCCTGCTGCAGGCGATAATCCAGGGCGTCGGTGAGCTGGTATTCGCCGCCGGCCCCCTTCAGGTCGTTCTCGATGAGATAGTCAATGCCCTCCTCAATCTTGGCCAACTCCCGGATGTAGTAGATGCCGACGAGCGCCTCGTTGGAGACCGGATCATCGGGCTTCTCCACCAGCTCTGTCACCCGCTCGCCGTCCCGCACCGCGATGCCGAACCGGCGCGGGTCGTCCACCTCCCGCACGAAGGCCACCACGTCGGCGTCCCCGAGCGTCACCTCGCGCTCCAGGTCGAACAGCGTGTCGGCGAAAACGACGACGCCCTCCCCGTGGAGATGCCCCTCCGCACAGCCGACGGCATGGGCCGTGCCCAGCGCCTCCTCCTGTACCGGAAAGTGCGGCGTGATGCCTCGCTCGTCGCAGCGTTCGACGATGCTCCGCCCTCGCACCTTGAGCAGCGGTTTGGGGGTCACGTGGGAATGCGGGCGGACGCGGGTGCCCCGCCCCGCCATGGGGACAATGAGTTTCATGATGATGTTCTATGCGTTGTGTGGAGAAGAAGTACTGTAGAGAGGGCCGGACGGACCGACTGTGCGAAGAGGCCTGTCCGCAACGGCCCCCGTAACAATAACGAGATCGAGCGGCGAATGCCAGTGGACCGTCGGGGGGGGCGTCCCCGGTCACCGCCCGGCACTGTGCCGGAATGTATCGGATTTTAGACAATGTTGCGCACTCTCCGCCACGGCTTCGGGACATTTCTCCGGCCCCACGATGAGAGCCGGCCCTTTGAATGCCCCTTCGTGCCCACCCCTGGGCCAAAATTCATCCCAACGATCGCGATCAACTCTAAATTTTGCCCAAGTGTCCCCGCCACAGGGGCGGTTTGGGCCTGCCTCGGGCCTCCCGCTCCCGGTGCGCCTCCGATTCCGGCACAAACGTTGCACCTCAAAGAAACAGAGACGAATGCCCACGCCCCGAGAGCCCCCGATGCTTACCGCAGGGGGCCTCCATCGGGTAGCACAGACGGGCGCTTCGGAAACAATAGAATTGTGAGTGCCCTACGTAAGGAGGGTCTTCGTCACCGAATGTTCTACTTTTTCTGACAGCAACTCAGCAGCCATGAATATGCACCGGCCTTCTCGTGTCCTCGCACACCGCTGGATTCTCGTGGCCCTCATCGGGCTCTTCGGGGTCCAGATCAGTGCAGCCCCTATCTTTGCTCAGGACGGCAGTTCTCTGTCGCCCGAAC
>JBDGQN010000227.1:2595-4123 GCA_042219055.1 Salinibacter sp.
AGGAGGGTGCCAAGGCCGGGAACGCAAAAAACTTCACAAAGGCTGCCGCCCGGTTTGAGGAATCTATCAAGCTGGCCGAGAAGCTCGGCCTCCCCGACTTGGCGAGCAAGATCGAGGGCAATCTCGTTGAAAGCCTCAAGGGGGCCGGCAGCGCGGCCTTGAAGAAGAAAAATTACCCGACCGCCCTCGAGCATTATGAAAAACTGATGCAGTACACGGATCAGGACCCGAGCGTCCATTACAACCAGGGACTCGCCCTCATCAACATGGACAGCACCGACGCCGGCCTCCAGTCCCTGAAGAAGGCCATCGAAATCGGAAACAAGACAGGCAATACCCGAGTGGCGGGCCTTGCTACCGAGCGGATCCGTGGGGAGTTTTTGGCCAAGGCCTCCAAGGCCCTGCAGGGCGACAATCCCTCACAGCAGAAGATTGACGAGGCCCTGAATGCCCTCGATCAGATGCGTGAATACGTGGACCCGAACGCAAAGTCCATGTTCTACCGCGCCACGGCCCTCTTTGAGGACGGGCAGCATCAACAGGCCATCCAGACCGCCCGGGAGGGCCTTGAAATGCATCAAGGAAGCCGCAGCGACGCCGCGAAGTTTCACTACGTGATCGCGGAGTCCCAGTGGGAAACTGGCAACAAGACCTCAGCCTGCCAGACATTTAAGAACGCTGCGTATGGTGACTACGAGGCGCGTGCGAACCATTACCTGAAAAACGAGTGCGACGACGTATAAACGCCGACGCCGTATCATTCCGCCCCACAGGCGGTCGAAACCAAGCGGTCCTGAACGCGAAAAGCCCGTGCTGGGGCTTACCCGGCACGGGCTTTTTGTATGAGCACCCCCGACGGAACTCAATTTCCTGTCACTGCTCCTTTCCCTCCGCAAGCCGGTCCCGTCTGCTCTACACAGTCTCTTCCGCTCCCAGGTACACGAGCACGACGAGCAGAACGGCAGGAACTGCAATGGAGGCGACCGTGAGCCATTCCAGCCCCGTGCCGGTCGGTGCCGAGGCGTCGAAGACAATACTGGTCTGAAGCATCAAGAAGGTCAGAGGCATGGCGGAGAACGGGACCTTGAATCGCAAGAGCAACGAAAGAACCCTGCACTGTATGCCCGTAGAGGCACGAGTGCAGAGGAGGCGCTTCAGCCCCTTCAGAGAGTGGATGCTTCGTCAATGTTCGGAGAGTTGGCCGTTCGTCCGCTCGGCGGAGACGGACACGGTCGGCGAACGCCCCTTCACGTCGTCAATGACGTCATGAAGGATCTCATCCATCGTAAACTGGGCCTCGAACCCGATGGTCGACTCCAGCTTCGATAAGTCGGGGACCCGTCGCTGCATGTCTTCGAAGCCCTCGCCGTAGACCTCCTCGTGCGGGACGTGGGTGATCTCGACGTCAGGCGACACGAGCGAAGCGACACGCTCGGCCAGCCCGCGAATTGAGATTTCCTCGGAGCGTCCCACTTTGAACACCTCGCCCTCCGCGGCAGGAATCTCTAGCAGTTGCGTCATGGCCCGA
>JBDGQN010000228.1:0-1126 GCA_042219055.1 Salinibacter sp.
GGTCCTCATGCAAGGACCATACGTTGTCAAACACAGCTCCATTCTTGGAGGGGCGATAGGTCTTCACCTCGGAGGGCCCCACGCGGGCCAATCCCCCTCCGAGCGTGCCCAGCCACACGCTTCCGCTCTGCCGCTGCTCGATGGGGTAAACGTTGCTGCTGGCCAGCCCTTCCGGTTCGCCATAGATCACAAAGGGGGAGGGACGGAGGCGAAACAGCCCGTCCCCGGCCGTTCCAATCCAGCCGTTGCCCTCCCGATCAAAAAACAGACTTCGTATTCCTCGCTCCGTTTTAAAAATCGGCGCCCCGTTCCGGTATACCTCCGTTTCTGCATTGATCCACACCGCCCCATTGGGGCCCACCTGTGCGAGTCCATCGGCAAACGTCGGCGCAGAAAAGGCGGAGGGCTTCTGAATGATCCGGTCGAGACGGCCCCTTTCACACCGGAAAATACCCTCCATCGCGGCGACCAGACAGCTTTTCCCCACATCGGGCTCTACGTGGAGTACGCTTATCGACTCCGGCTCCTCTCCGGCAACCGGAATGCCCGCGAGCTCTCCGTCCTGCCAGCGGTGCAGTCCCCCCGCTACCCCGATCCAGACCCGGCCCTCCTCGTCTTTGGCAAGGGTCCACACATGCTGTCCGCCGAGGCCGTCTTTTTGGGTCAGCTGCTGCACGCTTCCGTCCGGCGTGCGGCGGTAGAGCCCCCGATCGGTGGTTCCTATCCAAAGCGTCCCATCTTCCTCCGTCAGAACGGTCTTAACGTCCCCCTGGATCTCGGTCGGGGCCACCGGCCGAAAGGTGTCGTTTCGGTAGACCAGAATCCCGTCGTCGGTCCCTGCCCAAAGTCGCCCGTCAGTGCCTTCATACAACAGGTCTACCTCCTCCGCCACTGTCGCAAACGTCCCGTCCCGAAACCGAACGACCTGCCAGGACTCGGTGTGCATCCAGATGCCATCCGGCCGCACCAGGATCTTCAGAATCCGGCTGCTGGGAAGCCCTTCATATTGCCCCGATCGGTACACCTTAAAATTCCTCCCGTCAAACCGCACGAGCCCGTCGAAGGTGGCCAACCACAGGTAGCCGTCCGGGCCCTGGACAATGTCGTTGACCGAGTTGACCGGCAG
>JBDGQN010000228.1:1237-10539 GCA_042219055.1 Salinibacter sp.
CAAGACAACGCTTCGTGGGGCTGCGAGGATGCACCGATCGCTGCCCCCGAGCCCAAAAGTGCCCCCTTCCGGACCGGGTTCAGGAACCGGGAACCCCTCTCTCATGAGAGTTCTTGGGGGAGAGAAGCGGTCCCAGGTCGCACGGATTTCAGCAGAAAATGTCGGCAGAAAAAGAGCCGACTTAGCCCGCATCTCTCACGACAAAATTGGCGTAGGGCGAGACTGATTGTTATAATGTGATGTGAGAGAAACACTTACAACAAATCTGGTCAGCTCATCCTATGCAAACATAGTCTACGACACAGAAATGTTCTTTTAAAGGCCTCGGCAAGCGCCGCGCCGAGGCTCAACTCAGCGCCGAGCGCACCCGCGACCGACACCGGAGGCCTCCTGGTTCGGGAGGTTGCCGAGAAAATGGCTTTCTTCGAGAAGGCGGCCGGCTGCTTTACCGACTACCGGGCGAGTGCAGAAGCCATTTTGCGCGAGATCCACGCAGTCGCAGCACTGGGAGGCAGCGACCGAGTACTCCCCGGGGTGGCCTCAGACAGTCCGCCAAACAGCTTCTACAAGCTTTAACAGTCTACATTGGTCTGGATGTTCATTCGCACACTTGCACGATGGCCGGGATCAACGAAGAGAGTAGCCATCGGGCCCGCCACTTTCCAGACCAGCGGCCGTGCCCTCCGAGAAAAAGTTGGTCAGATCAAAGCAGACGAAAAGGCACACCCCCGGAGGAAGGGCCGACGGCCTTCCGGACTGCTCGCGTTATCTACTTAGCCGATTCCGGATATTGGAGCGATGAGGTAGCAGACCATTGTGATGCGTAGCGCGGTGGAAATATACGCACCACGAAATCCGCCCTACTCCAGCGCCTCGTACTGCTCTTCATCCGTTTCCGTCGCGGGCTCAAGAATCACCGCCTGCCCCCCACTCCGCGCCAGATCTGCCTCAATTGTGTCCCCCGCCGTCACGAGACCACGGCGGATGCGATAGGCATGTGGATTGTCCTCGTAGTCGGTGTTCGGCGTGTCCTCGAACACGTGTGCGACGTAGGTCCGCCCGTCGTCGAGGAAGTCGAGCGGCACCGTCAGGGTGCGGGCCTCGGCGTTCGTGGTGGTGCCTACGTACCACTCTTCACTGTCGGCCTTGCGGCGGGCGATGGTCGTATACTCGCCGATCCGGGCCTGCAGCACGTGGCTCTCCGACCAGTCGGCGGGCACGCGTTCGATAAACTCAAGCGCCTCCTCCCCCTCGTAATTCTCGATGAGGTCGGCGGCCATCTGGACCGGACTGTATAGCACGACCATATTGGCCAACTGCTTCGACAGGGTCGTGAGGACCCGATGGTCCGGCATCGTCTCCTTCGGCGTCAGATTGAAGATGCCGGGCGTGTAGTCGAGCGGGCCGGCCAGCATGCGCGTGAAGGGGAGCGTGACGGTGTGGGACGGCGGATTGGGGTCGGCCCATGCGTTGTACTCCATGCCGCGGACGCCCTCCCGCGTCATCATGTTGGGCCAGGTGCGGCGGATGCCGGTGGCCATGACCGGTTCGTGCACGTCGAGCACGATCTCGTGCTCGGCAGCCTCCTTTACGACCTTACGGTAGTGGTTCACCATCTGCTGGCCATGGTGGTGCACGCCTTTCGGACGGATCGGTCCTGCGTAGCCAGTCTTAACGGCGGGCACGCCCACCGAGTCGTACAGTGCGAAGGCCTCGTCCAGTTGCCGCTCGTAAGCCGGAATGTCACCGCCGGTCTCGTGGTGGCCGATGAGCGCCACCCCCTTCTTCTGGCCGTACTCCACGACCTCCTGGAGGTCGAAGTCCGGGTACGACTCGGTGAAGGAGAAGCTGTCGCCGGACAGCCAGGTGGACCACCCCTTATTCCAGCCCTCCACCAGCACGCCGTCGATGTCGTGCTTCGCCGCAAAGTCCATGTAGCGCTTCGTGCGCTCGGTAGTGGCCCCGTGTGTGCCGCTCCGGTCCCAGGTGTATTTGCCAATGTGCATGCCCCACCAGATGCCAATGTACGTCATCGGCTCGATCCAGGACGGGTCCTCGATCTTCGAGGGCTCGTTGAGGTTCTGCAAGATGTGCGACTCGATGAGCCCGCCGGGGCGGTCGGCAATCTGAATCACGCGCCAGGGCGTCTCGTGGGGCACGTCAGCCTTCACCTTCACGCCGTCGGGCCAGGGCACGAGATTGGTGTAGAGCGTGGTGGGCCTGTTTGAATCGGCCCGCAGCGTCATGCTCGAATAGTCGGTGAGGGCCGCCTCGTGGATCGCGAGGTAGCGCTCTTCGTCCGGGCTGCGCAGCGTAAGGGGCGGGTTCACGGTGCCGGGGGCGGCCTCCTTCACGCTCGTGTCGGGGGCGCCCCCGTCCACCTCCTCAAGGTACGAATTGTAACTGATCTCGGCGGCGCTGTCGCGGATCGCGCTCAGGGGCGTCTGGCGGTAGACCCACTCGTAGTTGTCGTAGTCGTCGGGAATCCACCAGGCCGTGTGGTCCGTCGTGAGGCGGAAGTGGGTGTCCTCCGACGCGATGCGGAGGGAGTCGAGATTCGGCTGTTCGGGCCAGCGGTAGCGGAAGGCCACGCCGTCATTGTAGGCCCGCAGCACGAGGGTGAGCCGACGCTCGGGGCTGCTCGTCTCTTGCAGCCGCACGATGCGCTCGACGAAGTGGTTCCGCACCGAGTCCTGCGTGCCCCACACGGGGGTCCACGTGGTATCCACCGTGCGCCGGGACGTACCCAGCACCTCGAACCCGTCGTGCAGGGGCGGTCCACTTTCGAGCGTGAAGCCCAGCGCGGAGGGGGCCACAATTGTGTCTCCGTCGGCCACGACGCTGTAGTGGGGCTGACCGCCGATCAGGTCAAAGTCGATGGTGATCGAGCCGTCGGGGGAGGTTGCGTTCATGGGACCGTCGGGGGAGCAGGCAGTTACGGAGAGCGCAAGCACAGCAGTGGCAACCATTACGAGCGTGGCTGGGAGGCGAGGGGGCATGACGACAGTCAAGAAGGACAGTCAAGAAGGAAGGGGATCTACGCAGGTCAGAGTCCCCGCAGCGACGCAGTATCGAGTCCGATTCCGCGTTCGCAATGCGGCCGGATACAGGATACGGCGCGCGTCGAGAAAACCCAAAGTCGTCTCGTCCCGTGAGACATTCCGACGCCGCCGCTCGTGGCCGGGATCGTGCACGGCGCGTCTTCTTCGGGCGGCGCTCGGCCCTGGGGGAGGCGCCTCCGTAACGCCCCCCTCCGTCAAACGACGGAGTCCCCGTCTCGGTCATCTTCTTCCCTTCTGCCCCCACGTCCATGTACGAGTGCTGCCCCCACGAAGTCATCGAGATCGAGTCCACTGAGGCCCTGCGCCGGCACCTCGACCGGGAGGACTCCCTCCGGAACGTCGTCGTCCAGGGAATCGACCTTGCAAGTTCAGACGTGGAAGCGGCCCTCACCGCGGTCCCGGCCGAGGACGCCTGTTTCCTCGGCTGCCAGCTCTCCGACGCCGCGGAGCAGCACGTCCGCGAGACCGGCGGAACGATCTTCCCGGGCTTCGTGGGCGTTCCGTTTCGGCCGTACCGGGCCTCCCTCTACAGCCCCGACGAGCTCATGGAGGGCTACGAGCGTGGCCAGCCGGACACCCGGGATCAGACGGCCGACGCCCGAATCTACCGGTACTTCAAGGATCGGAAGCGCGACGGCCGCGATGTGCCCGTCATGGACGCCCTCGCCTTTCGCATCCACGACCACGCGATCGACAATGCCCTGCGGGACCTTCTCTCCCCCGAGGACGGCCCCGACCGGCAGGTGGTCGGCATCATGGGCGGCCATCAGCTCGAACGCGACACGGCTCTTTACCGTCGGGTGGCGCATCTGGCCTGGCGGCTGACCCGTGCGGGATTCTTCGTGGCGACGGGCGGCGGCCCCGGCGCCATGGAGGCGGCCAACCTTGGCGCCGCGCTGGCCTCGCACGAATCCGGTGCGGTCGACGACGCCGTCGACACCCTCGCCGCTGCCCCACAATACACCGACGATACCTACCTCGATCGCGCCTTCGACGTCCGCGAGCGCTATCCCGATCGGGCCGAAAGCCTCGCCGTTCCCACCTGGTTCTACGGCCACGAGCCCTCCAATCTCTTTTCTACCCACGTGGCCAAGTACTTTGCCAACAGCATCCGCGAAGACGGGCTCCTCGCCATCGCCACGTACGGGGTCGTTTACGCCCCGGGCAGCGCAGGCACCATCCAGGAGGTGTTCATGGACGCGGCCCAAAACCACTACGAGACGTTCGGACCGGCCAGTCCGATGGTGTTTCTCGATCGGGCCTACTGGACCGAGACGAAGCCGGTGTACCCCCTCCTCGAGACGCTGGCGGAGGGCACGGCGTACGAAGACCGCCTTGCGGCCACCGACGACGTGGAGGCGGCCGTCTCACTCATCAAAGACCACGCTCCTACCCGGGGGGAGTAGGCACAGCCCATCGGGAGACATCCCTCTTCCGGGCCGGGGGCCAGAAGTGCCCCCGGAGTACCGCTGACCGGCATCGTTCTTTCCCCTGAGGGCTGTCTCAGAAGTCGCCAATCTCTCGGCCGCCCCTCTCGTCCCGCCACAGCACGCACACAGAGGCACAACGGCGAGGCAACTACTGCCCACTGGACTCCGCTTCCGTCCGCTCGGCCGACAGCGTGTCGTCTCGCATTTTGGCCCGCACTTTTTTCGGATCCACCCGCTTCCAGACCTCACGGAGTTTGTAGTTGCCCACTTTGCCGATGTGATACCACGTATCGCCCTCCACACGCGCCGTGAAGCGAAGGGTGGTTCCACTCAGGTCGGGCTCAGAGTGGTACTGGATGTGCTCGATGTAGAGGTTGCGCTCTGGATAGTACTCGTAGCGCCCACCTCCTGCGATTACAGTCTGCCCGTCCTTCGTCTCTCGTCCCCAGGCAAAGTGCGTCGAATTCAGAATTTTAAAGTTGGCGCTCCAGTTGCCGCTCCGGTTCACAACCGAATCCGGATAGATGAGCTTCTGCGACTTCATCCGCCACGTACCCTCCAACTCGTTGGCCGGAAGCTGGGCTCGAGCGCCCGTAGTGCCGAGGAGAACCACTGCAATGACAAGCCCCAAAAGACGATGTACCGTGTGCATGGCGACAGACCCCTTTTTGTATGGAGAAACTGTGTAGAACCCTTTAACTTTACGATAACGGAATTGTTTTCGTCTGTCAACCGAGTCCGATTTCGTGCCGGTACAGAGACATTAACTGGCATTTCTGAAAATACGGTCGATTTCGAGTCCGGACACGGATTGCGGACCAGCTTCTCCAATCAGCCGATTCCGGCCAGTCGACATCGTCCCTTCGCCTCCTGCTGACGCATTTCGTCTCGCACAGCGCTCGGTTGCAAAAGTAACACGAGAGACAACCCCCTCTTCGCATCAGAGGCCCCTCCGTTCCCTTCTCGGCCCGGCGGCACTGAGCGCCGAGAATTGAGTGTGGGACATGGAGAAGGGCCTTGCCTCTACGGCGGGGACGACGGAGCGAGATTTGGGAGTGCGACGAGAACGCCCCCAGCGGTTCCCCTCAATCCCGCCTTCACATTCAATACTCTTAAACCTAGACTTCAAATACGGTTCAACCCCGTTATCAGGAAACATCTCTTTTGTCTGCGCTCTCTTCCAACGCCTTCACGCCTTGGAGACGGGTCCGAACTGTTGAACACCGCCCTGGCAGTTGTTCTCAACGGGGTGGCCGGCACACTGCAGAAAACCAGTGTTCCGCGGAATGCAGGGGACGTACTCGGTAGAATGTGCCCTTCAACGCTCCGCCGTCGGTCCCATCTCCGTTCAAGGACCGGGCGTTCCTGTCGTTGGCGCGAAGCGACCGAACCCCGCAATTCGGATTTGGCAGCCAACCCCCAGCAGAGCAAAGTCTCCCAAGATCAACGTTCTCCTTGACATGCGAACCGCTCGATTCTCCCGCCTTGCGACCCTTCTTGGACTGTTCTTTCTCCTCGGCGCGTGCTCGGCCTCGAAGAACATCACGAAGACGCAGACCCAACTCCGGAAAATCCCGGACTATCGAGATGCTGAGATGAGCACGTTCTCTAAGAACCTCAACAAGTACCGCAAAAAACAAGAGGATAAAGTTCTGTATCATCTGGAATATGGGATGCTCCACCACTACCAGGGCAACTGGAAACAGAGTGCTGAACACTTCAAGAAGTCCGAACGGGCCATCGACAAGTTCTATACCGAGAGCATCAACCGGAACCTGCAGTCGATGCTCGTCAACGACCTCCAACTCGCCTATGAGGGAGAGGCCTACGAAGACATTTACCTCAACGTGTTCAAGTCCTTCAACTACCTTCATATGGGAAACCAAGAAGGAGCCATGGTCGAGGCTCGTCGGGTTACCCACGAGCTGGAGAAGTTGAGCGACCGGTACAAGGGCCTGGCCGAATCGGTGTCCCGGGATACCGCCCAGTCGGCTTTAAAGCAGGTCGACAAGAAACTGGAGGACGTGGATCTTTTGAACAAAGAGGACAAGGACAAGCCGCTGGAAATTCAGCAGCACAGCGCGATGGGACGATTTCTAACGACCGTGTTGTATGCGAAGAACAAATCCCCCGACGACGCACGGATTGAATTCAGGAAACTGCGGACAGCCCTCGAGGATCAGGGCCGGACCGGATTCCTCTCCTCGTTCCCAAAGAATGTCCCCGAAGCCACATCCGCCGACGTGGTCGTTCCAGCTCGTAGCCAACTGACGGAGCCGGACGCCTACAACACACTGCTCGTTGCCTTCAATGGGGATGCCCCCCGAAAGCAAGAGCGGAGATTTCAGTTCGACCTCGTAATTGATGAGGAGGAAGTGGAGCTCAGCTTTGCAGTGCCCGTGCTTAAGCTTCCCGAAACGGAGGTCGCTCGCGTGCGGGCTCGCGTCGCGGGAGAATTCCTGGAGGTTCCCGTCGTTGAGAACATGCAGGAGACTGCAAAGGCCATGTTTAAGGAGAAAAAACCAATCATCTACACGCGAGCCGTCATTCGCTCGTTTCTGAAGGCCGGAGCGACCGAAGCTGGAGAAAAGGCCGTCTCGGACGAATACGGGGAGAACGCAGGATGGCTCGCCGGCGAGATTGGGGAACTGCTGAGCAGCGCTGCGGCCCAGGCCGACACTCGGGCCTGGCAGACGATGCCGGGACTGGCGCGCGCAACGGTGGTGAAACTCCCCGCGGGGACCCACACCATCACCTTCGAGTTTTTGTCGGCCGAGGGACAACTGTTGAAAAAACGGACTCGCCGAGTCGAAGTAAATGGACCGCAGGACCTGGCCCTGGCCGAATCAATCTATTTGGAGTAACTGATTGCAGTGGCCGATTGTCTAGAGTGACCCAAATGCCTGCAGCGATGCCCACGTCTGTGCAACAACGTGTAAAGCTGAGCCCGCTCCGCGTTCTTCTATTGGGGAGCCTCCTTCTGGTTGGGGGATGCTCGGGAGGGGCCGTGGCTCAGAGCGGCTCTCCTCCCGACTGGTTTGTCAACCCCAACCAGGCCTACGACGAGGCACAATACCTCCTGGCGACGGCATCAGGCCCCTCGGCCCAGGCGGCCCAGAACCGTGCCTTCGGGAATCTCGCCCGGAGGTTCTCTGCCGAAATTCAGGCCAGCAAGGAGCTTCTCGACGAGTACCGGGAGGTTAAGAAGGATGGAGAGGTGACGAGTGCTCAGCAGAAAACTGTAATGATCACCAAGTCGGATGTCCAGTCCGACCAAACGCTACTGAACGCGGAGGTCCTCGAACAGGCTAAGGCCGGAAGTAAGTACTACGCCCTTGTGGGCATGGAGCGACAAGAAACCCTCCGGATCTATGCCCAGCGGATCAAGGGCAACCAAGAGAAGATCAAAGACTACCGCGCCACGGCCAGGAACACCGAGCGCCCGATTATACGACTCGCAGCCCTCCAGAAGGCATTGGTCTTAGCCGAGGCAAACGAACGACTGCAAAGGCAGCGCGCCATCGTGGCGGGGGGATCGGGGTCGGCCACTTCCTCTCTGCGCCCCGAACTCGAAAAGGCAGTGCGGAAGGCACAGTCCAAGTGCCCCGTCGCCGTGCAGGGAGACGTGCCCTCGTCCCTTCGAAGTCAGGTGGGCGCCACCCTGGAAACAAACGGATTCCGAACGGTCGACCAACCGGAAAACGCAATCCTGAAGGCAACGGTAAAGTACAAGGAGCATCCGACCCTGACGGGACGGGACGACGCCCACTTTTTCCGATGGACCCTCGCCATCAAACTGACCGACACGGCACGCAATCAAACCCTCGAAACCTTCACGGCGGAACAGCGGGCCGGAGCGCCCTCGAAAGCGGGGGCGAAGCGCCGGGCCCGCAACGGCGCCCGAACCACCATTGAGGACGAATTCTCAAACTTTCTCAAGCAAACGCTTCTCCGAATCAACCCGTCATGACCACGCATCGCCCTATCTTTCGGACGCTCTCTTGGATTCTCGGCTCGGTCCTCGTATTTGTACTTCTTGGAGGATGCGGGCCCTCTTCGTCGGTTAAGCGTGTGTCTTCTGACAAGCAGACCGACCTCTCCGGCCGATGGAACGACACCGACGCCAAAAAGGTGGCCAACGACATGGTGAAGGACGTGTTGAGTGCCGCCTGGCTTCCGCGGTATAAGAAAAAGCATGATGACCGACCGACCGTCATCGTGGGTCCGATCCGCAACAAGACCATGCAACACATCGACGAGGAGATTTTCATCAAAGACCTGGAGCGGGAGCTCGTCAACTCCGGAAAGGTTCAGTTCGTAGCGGCCGAAGACGAGCGAAAAGCCATTCGCGAAGAGCGAAAGGATCAGCAGAAGCACGCAACCATGGAGACCGCGTCCCGGATGGCTCAGGAGATCGGGGCGGACTTCATGCTGATTGGAACGATCAGCTCGGAAGTGCAGGAAAACCTCGAAGGGGACAAGATGTCTATGTTTTACGTCGTTAATTTGGAGCTGATCAACATCACAAAAAACACGAAGGCTTGGATTGGGAGCAAAGAGATCAAAAAGATTGTATCGAGAGACAAGGTGAGCCTGTAGTCTTTTGTCCCGTTTCCTTCCCCTTTTGTGCAGAAAAATGCAAAGCTGAAGTCTTTCGGATCTGTGTTCTCCCAGCTAATGGGGGGCTACGTGGGGAACACGGCCGGACGAAGATGTACCCCGAGCAGTGAGTTTGTCACTTTTCGCAGGGGTCGGTCTAGGAGCCCGGTCAAAAAGGGGGTTATCGTGATTCTGCTGTCGCAGAACCGCA
>JBDGQN010000229.1:0-8443 GCA_042219055.1 Salinibacter sp.
CCCCGCATCGAGAAGGAAAGCTACATCCCGGCGTTCGACGACCTGCGAGCCGACACGTGGGACCCGACACTCTACGAGGCGTGGCTGCACGGACGCACCGGCTTCCCGATGGTCGACGCATGCATGCGCTGTCTGCGGACCACCGGCTGGCTTAATTTTCGCATGCGGGCCATGCTCTGCTCCTTCGCAGCCTACGACTGCTGGCTCGACTGGCGCCGCTTCGCGCCGACCTACGGGGGCCTTATGGCCGACTACGTGCCGGGCATTCACTACCCGCAGGTGCAAATGCAGTCCGGGACCACCGGCATCAATCGCGTCCGGATCTACAATCCCATCAAACAGGGCAAGGAGCAGGATCCCGACGGCACCTTCATTCGCCGCTGGGTGCCGGAGCTTGCCCCCCTTGAGACGACCGCGTACGTCCACGAGCCCTGGCGCATGCCACCCATCGAGCAACAGGCCACCGGTGTCGTGGTGGGGCAGGATTACCCAGAGCGTATCGTAGATCACAACGAGGCGTACCATCACGCTCAGGACGCCATCCACGCGCTCCGCGAGCGGCCTGAGGTCCAGGAGCAGGCCGAGGCCATTCTGAAGCGGCACGGCAGCCGACGCAGATCCTGACTCCTTCGGGGGGCCGCCTCAGGATTCCGAATCCTTGCGCTGCAGCACGTCGACCCCGAGGCGATCCTGCAGTTCGTCGACACGACCGCGGCTCACACTGACCCGCGTGCCGTCCTTGAGTCGAACCGCATAGTCTCCGCCGCCGCCCCGCAGGATCAGCTCAATTTCATCGAGACGGACAATGGCCGACCGGTGCACCCGCACGAACTCGTCGGGAGCGAGACGGGCGGCAAGGGTTTTCATGCGCTCCCGAATGACGTAGGTGTCGTCACGGGTGTGAATCTCAGCGTAGGACCCGTCCGCGGTGATGTGGGTAAGTTCCTCAACCGACACGATCCGGGCCTTGCCCTGCCCCTGCACGGCAATGCGCTCCAGATAGGACTCCTCGCGGGGGTCGGCCTCCTCCTCTTCGAGCAAAGAAGGGTCCCGCTCGCGCAGAAGCCGCAGGAGCCGGTCCGAAAGGGCGTCGCCCTCCCGGCTCTCGATCTGCTCGCGGGCCCGGGCCAGCGCCCGCTCGAAGCGCTCGTCGTCGAACGGCTTCAGGAGGTAGTCCACGGCGGCGAGGTCGAAGGCCTTAATGGCGTACTGGTCGTAGGCCGTGACGAAGATGGTCTCGGGCATCGCGTCCGTCCCGATCTCCTCGATCACGTCAATGCCGTTCATTCCGGGCATCTGCACGTCGAGGAAAACGAGATCGGGATCCGTGTCCCGGATCGCCTCGACCGCCTCGGGGCCGTCTTTTGCCTCCCCGACGACGGAGACGTCCGGCACTTCTCTTAGCAATTCGTGCAGCCGCTCGCGAGCCAGCGGCTCATCGTCCACGACGAGGGCGCGAAGGGGAGAGGAGTCATTGGAAGCCATAAACCAGAGAGAAAACGGCGAGAACGAAATTAATCGGTAGTCCCGTCCGACGCAGGAGCGGCCGGGAGGACCGCACTCGAGGCTGTGTACAGTGACTCGCTGGTATGGTAGGGAAGCCGGAGAACGGCCTGCGTGCCTCCGTCGTCCGCCGTAACGAGCCGAAGCGACTGGTCGTCGCCGTAGAGCTCCTGCAGGCGGGCCCGCACGTTCCGCAGGCCCAATCCATCCTCCTGAGCCTCGGAAACACCCGGCCCATTGTCCTCCACCGTCAGTACGAGGGCCTCCTCCTCCCGACGGGCCCGAACCGCAAGGCGCCCCACCCCGCGCACCTGGCTTGCCCCGTGCTTGATGGCGTTTTCGACGATCGGCTGCAGGATGAGGTTCGGCACCTGGGCGTCATAGAGCGAGGAGGGCACGTCGACCTCGGTGTCGAGCCGCCCCTGAAATCGAACGGACTGGATCTCGAAATAGCCGTCGAGAAAGGTCAGCTCTTCGGAGAGAGGGACCTCCTGGGGCGCTTTTTCATCGAGCACATGGCGCAACAGTTCACTGAGGCGCGCAATCATGCGGCGCACACCGGCCGGGTCCCGATCCACGAGCGTGCTCACGGCGTGGAGCGTGTTGAACAGAAAGTGCGGGTTGAGTTGCATGCGAAGAGCCTCCAGGCGGGCCTCGGTGAGCTGGGTCTCCAGGGATTCCGCCCGCGCCTCGAGGCGCTCGGCCTCTTCCTGCCGTGCCTTCTGCTGGAAATAGTAGTTTCGGGCGAACCCCGCCATGAGGACCACCAGATAGACGACGAGTTCGTCGGTAAACCAGAACTCGGTGATGGACCGGACGGGCTCCATCGAACGCCCTCCCAGGGCCGCCGTAACCAAGTCCTCAGTCAGATCAATTCCCAGGGCCGCCGTTAGCGCGACGGTGGCGTGCAGTCCTCCGTTTCGAGCCACCGTCATGCGTCCTGTGTCGGTCGGCTCTACCACCGGCAGCGACCCGGCAAACCAAAACACCAAGGGGGTAAGCAAGGCCCATAGGCCGTATTCGGCCAGTTCGCCGGCGGTCCGTCCCCAGTGCATCTTCCCCGAGGGATCTCCGAGAATCCCTTGTCCCACGGAAAGGAGCGCGACGAGCCCCCAGAAGGCGACAATGAGTCCCCACTCAAGCCGACTGGGCCATGCCGAGGATCGTTGGTCATTCATTGGGGAAGCAATGGGGGGACCAGATGGGAGCAGATCGACGGTACTCGTGTAACCGACGTTTCACAAAACCGATTCGTCCCCCCGACAGTGGGGTTTCCAGTATCCTACGAGTGCTCTGTCCCTGCGGCTGTCTCCTCCCGATCGGAGGTCCGTGTTCGGGGCCTTGCCGTCGCGCAGGGTGCCTGGCCTGAATCGGTTGCCCGACGGTCCTTCTCCGCCGTCGGGCGAGCGAGGGTGGAGGAGTAGAGTCCCCCGAGGCCGACCTCCCGGTGCGCGGTGACTCGGAGTCCGGTCCCGGAGAGAATGGGCTCCAGCCGGCGGGTAAATTCAGAAAAGAGAATTCGCGTTACCGGGTTGACCGCCCGTCGCCACAGGGGAGGAGGCTCACCGGACGGCACAAATTTGTCGTAGATCGACACACGGCCGTTGGGGGTGAGCACGCGGGCTGCCTCCGACGCGGCGGCCTCTGGATCCGGTACGACCGAGAGAAAGAGGTGGAGCAGCACCACGTCGAACGCATTGTCTTCAAAGGGAAGGGCTCCGGCCTCCCCAACCCGGGTGTCGATGTCCCGCCCGAGTGCCTGCGCCCGCTGCTGTGTCCGGCGGACCATCGCCGGCACCGCGTCGAGAGCGATGATCTGCGCCTCGGCGGGCAGATACGGCAGATCGGCCCCGGTCCCGCACCCGACGAGCAAGAGGCGCTCGGAGGAAGCGGGGGCGAGGTGCTCGATGGCCCGCCGGCGCCCGCGTTCCATGGGCCGGGCGAGCCAGTCGTAGACCGGTGCGTAGAGCCGGTATCGGGTCCGGTTCCACCACCGGGCCCAGTCCGGAGGAGCATTGGCGTCAGTCGATGCCATGGAGTCGGGGAAAACGGTTTAGACAACGAAGTGGACCCGCAGAAGTATACTGGTCCTCACTCATCCAAAAAACCCCGGCGGCCCGGAGATTATTTTTCGGGGCGACGTTCAACACTGTCCGACAATCCGGTAGATTGCGCACTCTTTCAAATTCCCGCTCCTCTCTGTGCAGACTGTTGATTCGGTTTCCCTTCGCTCTCCCCGAATCTATGCCAGCGTACTCGCCCTGACCCTCCTCACCGTCGCGGTCGGCGCCTGGGCGGGCACGTCACTTGGGCCCTGGGCCTTCGGCGTGCTGTTTGTCGCCGTTGTGCTCACTGGTATGCCGCACGGCGCCATCGATCACCTGGTGGCCGCCCGGCTCTGGGGGCTCGATCAGACGTGGACCGACCAGATGAAGTTCTACGGCGGATACCTGATACTCATGGCACTCTATGGGGCGCTCTGGATCGTCGCTCCCGCCTGGAGCCTCGCTCTGTTTCTGGTCATGACCATGTACCACTTTGGACAGGCGGACCTGGCGTACTGGGAGCTTTCGCCCGTCCCGGCCCGCCTCCTCTACCTCTCGCGCGGCCTCTTCCTCATCGGCGGCCCCATCGCGGCCTTTCCAGGCGTCGTTGCCCCCATCTTCGAGGCCATCGGCGGGGTCCATCTGCTCGACTGGCCGCTCGTGTCGACGACCCCAACCCTCCTGTTCGCGGGCCTCGCGGGCCAGCACGTACTCGCCCTCAGCGTCACTGCTCTCGGGGCACAGGTTGACCTCCGCGACGCGGGGCGCGAGGGGCTCAACGTGACGGTGCTCGCGGCCCTTTTCGGACTCGTGCATCCCCTCGTCGCATTTTCGGTCTACTTCGGCGGGTGGCACTCGCTGGGCCACATTCTTGAGTTGCTTCGGTTCTTCCGGCACCGCGGCGAGGAAATGTCGCTGGTGGACTTCTACCGGGAGGCGGCCCTCTTCACACTCCTCCCATTCGTGGGACTGGGTGTGCTTTATGCCGCGACGCAGTCGGTTGGCCTGGAAAATGAAATGATCGCCCTCCTCTTTATCGTGATTGCCATCATGACCCTCCCGCACATGGTGGTCGTCGAGCGGCTGTATCAAGAACGAGAGCAGAATCGACCGAAGGCGTTTCCCTGAACTGGTGCCACAACAAAAAAAGGGCGTGGCGGGAGGCCACGCCCCTTGAGAGCGGTGGGGGTCCGGACGATTCCTGTTAGCGGTATCCAGACTCAGAACTCGTCTCATCCATTTTCGGCTCCGGGGGGAGCAGTACCGTATCGATAACGTGGATGACCCCGTTGGCGGCTTCGACGTCGGCCTGCACGACAGTGGCCGTATTCTGGCCCATCAGCCGGACGGTGCCGTCCTTCACCTGAAACTGGACGGATCGTCCCTCCAGGCTCTCCGCGCCCTTCATCTTAACAACGTCCGAGGCCATGGCCGTGCCCCTCACAACGTGGTACTTCAGAATGGACTGGAGCTGCGCCTTATTTTCAGGCTTGAGGAGGGCCTTGAGCTGCCCGTCGGGCAGTGCTTCGAAGGCTGCGTCTGTGGGGGCAAAGACGGTGAACGGCCCCTCTCCCTTCAGGGCGCCGGCGAGGTCCGCGGCTTTGAGGGCCTTCACGAGGGTGTTAAGGTTATCGGACTGCACAGCGGTGTCGACGAGGTCGGGCGATTTCTCGGCCATGTCGCTCTGCTGACCGAACACCGGACCGACGAGCAAGGCGAGACCGGCAACGACTAGGGAAATGCGCGAGAGAAAATCTTTCATCAGCTGGTTGTGTGTAATGCGGAATGGAATGTGATAAGAGAACCTCGCGGACCTGAATAATGTCCGGATGCAGAGGCACATCGACGCCATCGTTACAGCGGGGGCATTCCCTTACACGTTCGTCGCACGCCTCAGTGCGGATGATGCGGACCCAGATCACCCTTAGACGCGCTCCGCAGCTTACATCGGCTCCTACGGGGCTTTCCCCAAGCTGGACTCTGCCGTTTCTTTCGGCGTAAGGCCTCGCGATGGCCACCGACTACTCCGCGGCAAGAAGCCCCAGCGCCCCGCCCCCGACCAGAAGAGCCACGCCCGCCGCCGCGTAGAAGACCGTCCCGACAGTGCCAACGACGAGGGCTGATCCGAGGAGGAGCGGCCCCACAGCCTGTCCGAGGCGGAGAATCATGCCGTTGAGCGACAAGAGAACGCCGCGGGAGGCGTCCGACGACAGCTCCGTGAGGCGGGTCTGCAGTGCCGGTTGATTGAGGCCCTGCGCCACGCCGTAGAGCAGCGACGCGGCTCCCACGCCCCAAACGCCCGGTGCCAGCGGCATGAGCGCGAGGGCCACCCCGTCGATCACGAGCGAGCCCTGAATGAGCCGGCGTGGCGCAATCCACGTCGTGAGACGCCCCAGTTGGGTGGCGACGAGGGCACTCGAGACCGACGCCGCGGCCAGCACGACGCCCGCCGCCACGGACGAGGCTCCGAACCGGGCCGCCAGGAGCTCCGGCACGTACGTAAGAAAGGCGCCAAAGATGAGAATGAAGACACCGAAGTTAACCGCCAGCAGGCCGAAGACCCGTCGGTCTCGGAGGCGCTCCGTCACCATCTTGAGATACGACCGGAATCCCTGATCCTGCTCCGCGCCACCGACCGCCGGAGTTTCCAGAATCCACGCCACCGCCGCCCCCACCGGCAGGGCCAGCAGCGGCAGGGCAAACGGCACGTACCACGCGAGGGCCGCCAGCAGTCCCCCCACGGCCGGATACGCCGCCGTACCTACGTTGAGGGCCGTCGCGTTGTAGCCGACGGCCGCCGCGCGGGTCGTCCCCTCGTACCGGTCGCCGATGATGGTGACCGCGAGGCCCACGAGGGGCGCCGCGGCGAGGCCCTGCACGGCCCGCAGGCCCAGCAGCACAGGAAAAGACCGGGCGAGGGCACACGTTCCCCCGGCGATTCCGAACACGAACAGCGTGGGCACCAGCACTCGTTTCCGTCCGAGCCGGTCGGCCCCCATCCCCACAAGCGGCGCGCTCAGGATGCCCGGCAGCGAATAGGCCGTGACCACCCACCCTACCTGCACCCGCGAGATGTCGAAGACCTCCACTACCTGCGGAAAGGCGGGCGACACGCTGGAGACGTTGCCGACTCCCACCAGCGTGACGGCGAAAAGCAACCACAGATCGAGATCGGCGAGCAACGACTCTTCCGACGACGCGGCTGCCCGGTCCGGAGACACCTCATCGTCGTCGGGAGAGGCCATGCGCGCTGCGGAGGAAGAGGAAATACAACATCGCAATCGAACACAGGAACGCGTCCCCAAAATCACCTCCCTTCTTCCGCGCTCCTATGTCCTCTCACTCCCCCACCCGAAGCAGCCGGTAGCCATAGGGGTCCAGCGACATTGTTTCCCCGTCCATGGTCGTACCGGTTAGGGCATTCGTGAGGGAGGCACCGGCGTAGTCCTCCGGGACGGGCACGGTCTGGGACGTGTCGCGAACGTTGACCGCAATGAGCAGGGTCTCCCCCTTTGTTGCCCGCTCGTAGACCAGAACATCTTCCGCCTTCGGGGTGTGGATCGTGAGCGCCCCCTCCTGCAGCGCGGGGCTGTCACGGTACAGATTCAGGTAGTCCCGGTAGAAGCTTCGGATCTCAGGCTGTCGGCTCCAGTCGTACGGCGTGCGGGCGAAGAACGAGACCGTGTCGGACACCCCCAGTTCCTGGCCATTGTAGACGAGCGGGGCCCCGGGCATGCTCGCCGCCAGCACGAACGCCGCCTTCGACCCCTCCAGACCGTCGAAGAGTTGCGGCGGCGGGGCGTCCCACATCGTTTCGTCGTGGTTGGTGATAAAGCGGAGCCGGGCGGCGGCCTCCGGAAGGTTGTCGAGCGTGGTGTCGACCTGCGTGGCGAGGGTGCGCACCGGGGCATCGTCCTCCCACACCCGCTTCAGGGCACCGTAGAAGGGCCAGGCGTAGGTCTGATCGAAGCCCACCTCGTGCATCTTCGGCTCGGCCGACTCGGCCAGCATCAGCACCTCCTTGTAAATCTCCACCGAGTCGATGGCGTTTTTCCAAAACTCGGGGGGCACGGCGTGGGCCACGTCGGCCCGGTACCCGTCGATGTTAAACTCGCGGACCCAGTACTGCATGACGTCGATCATTTTCTGCCGGGTCTTCGGATTGTCGTAGTTGAGATCCACCACGTCCGTCCAGTTGGTCGTGTCCCCATTCAGGATCGGGACCGTAAAGCCATTGATCGGGCCGTCGGTGTACATGTCGGGGTGCTTTTCCAGCCACGGGTGGTCCCAGGCCGTGTGGTTGGCCACGAGGTCGATGATGATGTGCATGCCCCGGGCGTGGACCGAGTCGACGAGGGCCTGAAAGTCTTTTTTCGTGCCGTAGTTCGGGTTCACAGCGTAGTAGTCGCGGATCGAGTACGGCGAGCCGAGGGCGCCGATGTCGTCTTTCCGGCGCTTCTTGCCGATGGGGTGGATGGGCATGAGCCATAGCGTGTTGATGCCCATCTGTTGAATCTCGTCGAGGCGTCCGATGAGGCCCCGAAACGTGCCCTCCTTTGAGGCGTCGGGGATGAAGACTTCGTAGACGGTCGCGTCCTGGACCCAGGCGGGCTCCCCCATCCCGTCGATGGCGGTGGTCGATTCGGACGCAGAGTCGGACGAAGGGCCGCAGCTCATGAGCCCGAGAAGGAGCACCGAACTGAGGAGACCGAACAGGAAACGACGAAACATAGCGCGTGGAGAACCTGGAAACAGAGCAACAGAAGGGACGAGGTCCGCTTGGGCACGAGGATAGTATAGGGAAAAACGCGGGCTCCCCCAAGTCCATTTCGTCTCCGATCCCCGACGCCTCTCTCAGCGATCGGTGGCGGCGCCCGTCCGACGCAACGCACGGT
>JBDGQN010000023.1:0-5205 GCA_042219055.1 Salinibacter sp.
GCAGCCCAGGCCCGTGACTGGTCAAGAGTCCTCGACGTTCATGAGCGCCTCAAGCGTGGCTGCACGAGTTGCCACACGGCCTATCGGGAGCGCCTGCGGCCTGTTCTGGCTCCGAATAAATAAACCCGAATGCCGTTGCCCTCATTCTGGTGTCTTGGCCGGTCAGACGTGATTGTATTCGACGGATTGTTCACGGCCAATCCAGTACGTTTTAATCCACTACCGGCAAGTGACTTCCGCTTCCGGCCCCACTCCTGCTCACGGAGATTGGGTGCAGGCTCGCCCTGCATACCTTCGGCGATCAGGAACGCCAGTATAAGGCCTCGAAGGCGCTAGTCCGGATGCTCTGGGGATTCGCGCTGCTGGTCATCGTGGTCCTCTGGTCCCCGAGCGCCACCACGTTCCTCGGTCTTCTTGTAGTATCCGAACGAAAATGGGCGCTAAGCCCTATCGCGGCGCTCCTCAAAAAGCCCGCCCGTCAATGCAGCCGCGAGACGCCGTCTCTCGAACATGGAGAAGGCATAGAGAGGAAATCCTGTCAAAGGGAAATCCTGGATCATCCCGCCCCATCTGAACCCACCTTTAGGCGCGCTGAGGGTGTTTCCAGTCCCTTAACGCTCATTCCTGTTCGTTTGCTACAAAGAGGCCGAGAAGTGCAAGTCGTGAAGAATGGGTAAAGGAGTGCGCCATCTTCGGCGTTCGCTCGACTACCGGGGTGCACGAGGAGGAACCGCCTCGTGCTCGACACACCCTTTCAGTCAATAGCCCAATCGCCATGAAACGAATGCACGTCATGCTGCGCGTGAAGGGCCTCGACGAGGCCACGCGCTTCTACTCGTCGCTCTTCGACGCCGAACCCACCAAGCGAAAATCCGACTACGCCAAGTGGATGCTCGAAGACCCTCGCGTCAATTTTTCCATCGCCGAGAAGGACGAGAACTTCGGGATCGAACACCTCGGCATTGAGGCCGAGACTTCTGAGGAACTGACGGAGCTGCGCACGCGGATCGACCGTGCGGGGGGCACCGTCAATAACGAGGGGGAAACCACCTGCTGCTATGCGAACTCGGACAAGACGTGGGTCGTGGACCAGCAGGGCGTCTCGTGGGAGGCGTTCTACACGAGCGGAGAGGCCGACTCGTACTCCGACGACGAGACGGTCTGCTGTACGCCCGCGTAGTCCCCCTTGAAGCGTCTTCCAATGAAGATGTAGAGGGCTCTGCGACGCGAGTCGTGGGGTCCTCTGCGTTTTGGGCGATACTTGGAAAAGAGATTCCGTCGCCGTTCAATCGGGGGGACTGTAGGCTCGCAGCTCGTTTCCCTCGCGGGGCGCAGCTGAGCTGAGAGATACGACGGAGACGTTCTCTCGTCCCCGTCGGAACTTGCCGGGCGGGAGGACTTTTTTTCGGACCGTCAATCGATGGCGATGGGGTCCGCCGACAACCGCTTTTGCGCAGCCCCCCTCGGGCAACGTCCAGGGCCGCTGCGGAGGGCTGATGACTCCTACCGATTCGCGTCTTCACGTAGGAGTCTCGATCCCCAACCACGGATGCTCAAACTTTTCTGGATCGCCCTCGGTGGGAGCCTCGGGGCGATGTGTCGGCACGGCCTCTCTGTCCTCGCGCAACGTCTTCTGCCGCCGGATTTTCCGTGGGGCACCCTCGTGGCGAATCTCCTGGGTTGCTTTCTCATCGGGGGACTATGGGTCCTTGCCACCGAGTATTCGTTCTCGCAGGAGGCGCGGGTGTTTGTCTTTACCGGGGCGATCGGA
Source organism: Salinibacter sp. (assembly GCA_042219055.1). Lineage (GTDB taxonomy): Bacteria > Bacteroidota > Rhodothermia > Rhodothermales > Salinibacteraceae > Salinibacter. The sequence goes on from JBDGQN010000023.1 coordinate 1,772, forward strand.
TCGCTGACGACATTTTCGACCTACGGGCTCGAGAGTCTTATGCTGTTGCGGGAGGGACGGATTTGGGTAGGGATGGGCAACATCCTTCTCAGCAATGTGCTCGGCCTCGCTCTGGTTGCGCTGGGCGTGGTGTGCGCGTCCGTGTGGCTGAGCAAGCCCATCCCCGTTGCGGGCCCGTAGATTGTTGGTGAGTAGTGTCATCCCAAAAACACGTCGTCGAGCAGGAGCACAATGGCGAGGAGCACAATGCCCCCGAGCACCCGCTGCATCGTGCGCCGCGAGAGCCAGGAGGCGCCCATCCACGCGCCGAGCACGGCCCCGACGGCCACCGCCCCCGCGAGCGGGACGAGATCCACCCAGTCGACCGCGAGGCGCTGGACCCGTGCCGCGAGCCCGGCCACCGAGTTGATCCACGTGAAGACGGCCCCGGCGGCCGCGGCCCGTGCCGAGGGCGAGTGAGAGGAGAATCTCGGCGAGGCGCGTCAGGGAGAGGTCGAGGGCCGCGTCGTCCCAGACGAAGATGCGCACCGCCACGAGGACGAGTGTGCCCCACAGCAGTCCGTAGAAGAAATCCGGGGACACCGAGAGGAGGCCCCCCACGTAGGCGGCCGGGACCGACGTGCTCACGAAGGGGACGATGAGGGAAACGCGTCCGTGCCGGGCCCGCAGGAAGATCAGGCTCCCGATTGTCGTCACCACGACGTTGAGCATGAGCGAGATCGTCGGGATCATCTGGTAGCTGGCCCCGAGGATCGCCAGCAGCGCCGTGTAGGCGGTTTCCCCACCCAGTCCCACGGACGCGTAGGCCACCGTGATGCCGAAGCACAGGAGCGCGAGAACCGGAATTGAGATGAGGAGTCCGTACATTGAGGCCGCCCGTTTCGGTGGAGGAGGGAAGCAGAAAACCGGCGGTGTCGCCAATCTCTCCGGATGTTGCGACCTGGATGTTACGAACTGGCCTCTCCGTCTCGCCAAGACCGGGCCACGCCGTGCCACGCGAGGCCCGCGCCGATGAGGCCCAGGCCGCTGAGCCAGATCCACGGCGTCACGAAGAAGGCCAGCCCACCGCATGCCGCGAGACCCGCCTGCGCGATCCAGGAAGGGTAGAGTTGATTCTCGGGTGGAAGATAGAGGGCCGACAGGTTCGTAAGGGTGTAGTAGACGAGGACGGTGAAGGCGCTAAATGACCAGGTCGTCTTCACGTCGCCGATCAGGGTGAGCGCGGCGATCCCGACCCCCACGGCCAGGACGGCGGGGACGGGCGTCGTTCCGGCCTCGTTGACACGTCCGAATACCGTTGGCACGTCTGCCCGGCGGCCCATCGCCAAAAGCACACGCGAGAGGCCGAGGATGAGGTTCAGCAGCACGCCCAGCATGGCCGTCACGGCCCCAAACGACAGGATCTGCGACGCACCGGGCACGCCGAAGGACCGGGCGGCCACGACCAAGGGCGCCGCATCTTGGTCCGCCGCCGCGCTGAGCGCAGGTGCCCCCACGCTCCCGATGCCCACGGCCGCCACGGCTACGTAGAGCGTCATCGTCACCACCAGGGTCACAATGATGGCTCGGGGGATCGTCGTGCGCGGGGCCTTCACTTCCTCTCCCAGCGTCGCGATGCGGCCGTAGCCGGTGTAGGCCACGAACATGAGGGCAGTTGCGTAGAGGAGCGCGTTCCATCCGCCCTCGCCCGCCGGTGCGTCGAAGAACAAGGCGAAGTTGGCCGTGCCGTTGGACAGGGCCGTCGGCGAGCCCGCCCCGACGAAGAAGAGGAGCGCCCCGAGCGTAATGCTCACGATTGTGATGTTCGCGGCGTTCGACCGGCGCATGCCCGACAGCACGACGCCGGTGAGAACCCAAACGGCCCCGAGCGCCACCGGCACGAGCAGGCCCTCTGCCTCAACGCCGAACGCCCCCAACAGGTATCCCGAAAAGCCGAGGGCGGCGGTGGCGGCGGACATGCTTTTGGCCACCAGAAACATCCACCCCGCCGTGAAGCCGAGGGACGGCGAGAGGTACTTGTACCCGTACTCGTAGGTGCCGCCGGACACGGCGTGGCTCGCCGCGAGCTGCGCGCTGGAGAGGCCGTTGCACGTGGCCACGCCCGCCCCGATGGCAACGGCGATGATTACGGCGGGTCCGGCAATCCCAGCGGCCACGCCCAGGCTCACGAATACGCCCGTGCCGACGATGGACCCGAGCCCCATCATCACGGCCCCCAGAAGGCCCAGCTCACGAGAGAGGTGGCGGGAGGAGCCAGTGTCAGACATGCGGGCGGAGAAGTGCAGGTAGTAGAAGGAAGTCAGGCTTTGCGATTCGCCGGGCGGAGCGCTATATATGATACCGATATCGATACACGATAACGTCTGGGATAGATCCGGCCCAATTGTGCTTCGTGACGTTTCGCTGGCGTTCATGCGAGTACACGTACTGTACCACGCCGTGCAGGAGCCTTTCTACGGCGCGGCCATGATGGAGGAGCTACGGCGGCACGGCTACGACATTAGCCCCGGCACCTTCTACCCAATGCTTCACCGCCTGGACGAGAAGGGGCTGCTCGACCGCGAGGAGCGGGTCGTCGACGGGAAGATGCGCAAGTACTACGCGGCGACCACCGACGGCCGGGCGGCCCTTAGCGACATCCGGCCCAAGCTCCGAGAACTGGTTGGCGAAGTACTGGAGGGAAAAGGGCCAGACGGGCTTCCTGGTCCGCCCGACTCGGACGGATGATCTGGGTACCCCGGCACCATTCGCACGGTCTGTCTTTGTTTCAACCTCCAGCCTACGCCATGTCGAATTCGCTCTCCCATACGTCGTCGAAAGCCGCGTGGAGGACGCTGCCCCTCATTCGCCTTATGGTGGGGGCCGTCTTCTTGTCCGAGGGTATCCAGAAATTCTTGTATCCCGCGATGCGCGGCCCCGGTCGCTTCGAGGAGATGGGCTGGCCGGTGCCGGAGGTGCTTGCAAATGTCGTGGGCGCGGCGGAAATCGTCTGCGGCACGCTAATCCTGCTGGGCCTCTACACGCGGCTCGCCGCAGCGGGCACGGCCACAATCATGATAGTGGCCATCGTCACGACGAAGATTCCGATCTGGATGGGCACCGGCTTTGGGCCGTTCGAGGTACGCGAGTTAAGCCAGTACGGCTTCTGGAGCATGGCCCACGCGATGAGGACCGACTGGGCGATGCTGCTCGGATCAGTAGTTTTAGTCTACGCTGGGAGCGGCTCGTGGTCTGTGGAAAAGGGAAATCCCCAAGAACAGTGAGTTGAAGTTGCCCCGCTATGACTGACGCTTCTTCACTTCGCAAGAATGAAGCTTTGGACGCCACAAAGTGCGATCATTCACGACTTCCACTTTGTCTCAAAAACCAGCCTTTTTGCAGCAACCTCTCGGTCTTCTCCCTCCCCCGCCTGAGCGGCGCTGACGGCAGGGGTG
>JBDGQN010000230.1:0-6755 GCA_042219055.1 Salinibacter sp.
TGTAGACTTCGTTGTAGTGGGCCCAGTCGGTCACCGAGCGGAGGGCCGCCCCGCCGCCAAAGGCGTCGGGGGCCGTGAAGAGGCCCATCAGGGTCATGAAGCCGCCGTAGGAGCCGCCGTACAGGAACTGCCGCTCCGGATCGATGCCGTACTCGTCGGCGAGGTAGCCGGACACGTCGACGTAGTCCTGCAGGTCGCGCCCGCCCATGTGGCGGTAGATGGCCGTCCGCCAGTCGCGCCCGTAGCCCGCCGAGCCGCGGTAGTCGACGTTCACCACGGTGTAGCCGAGGTCCGTCAGCATGTTGTGAAACATGTACTCGCGGAAGTAATGGGTCCAGCCCTTCACGACGTTCTGGAGGTAGCCCGCGCCATGGACGAAGAGCACCGCGGCCCCGTTCGGATTGTCGGGGCGGAAGATCTGCATCGGCACCTGGACCCCGTCGGAGGCCTCAAACCGGACGATTTCCGGGTCGCGCCAGTCGTAGGATTCCCATTCGTTGGTTGTGGAGTGGGTGATTCGGGTTTTTCGGGCCTGCCGGGCGGCGTCCTGCAGGTAGACCTCCGGCGGCTGGTTGGTGAACTCGTACAGCATCCCCAGGCGTTCGCCGTCGGGGCTCACCGCAGCGTTGTACATGCCCGCCTCGCCTGTCAGTCGCGTGCGTCCGCCGCCGTCGGCCGGCATCCGGTAGACGTGCCGCTCGTGGGCGGACTGCTCGGTGCTGGTGAACGTCCACGTGGCGCCGTCGCGGGAGAGGTGCGGGTCGGACACCTCGAACGTGCCGCTCGTGAGCTGCGTCGTCTCGCCCGTCTCCACGTTCACGGTATAGAGGTGGCTCCAGCCCGTCGCTTCGCTCTGGAAGTAAAAGCGGTTTCCATCGGGCATCCAGCCAACCGTGCCGGGCCCGCCGTAGGATCCGATGCCCGGCCCCCCGATCCAGGCGTCGTCGTGCTGGCGGTCGAGCACCGTGAGGTCGCCGGTCTCGGGGTCGAGGCGCACGATCCAGCGGTCTTTGTTGTCGTCGGCCCGCACCACGAGCACCGCGTGCTCCCCGTCCGGGCTCCAGTAGGGGCCGTAGCTGTAGAGGGCGCGCTTCGCCTCGCTGGAGTCCTGCTCCACGCCTTTCTCCTTCAGGTACTGGGGCACGTCATACGCCCCTGGCAACTGGTGCAGGTCAACCTCGTAGGTCGTGTCGCGCTTGAGGTCCTGCACGTGGAGCGCAAATGTCTCCGGCGGAATGCCCACCTTCGGCCGTGCCTCCAGCGTTTTCGTGAAGCCGGAGAGCGTCACGTAGTCGGCCACGACCGTCTGCTCGGCCTGGGGCGGCTCCTTTTCCACGGAGAAGGTCACGAACCGCTCCGAGGGACTGAGTTGGAGTTGTTGAAGCTGCCCGTCTCCGTAGTGGTACGTGGGCGGTGGATTGTCGGCTCGCCGTTCGCGCTTCTGGGCTGCCCCTTTCTTTTCTTGCATCTCCTTCTCTTTCTTCAGCGTCTCAAGGAGCGCCGTCTGCTGTTCCTTCAGGAATTTTTCCTGAGGGGTCGGATCTTCCGCTCGGGGCTCAGCGCCCGGCCGCAGATCCGTGAGTTGCCGGACGAGCCCGGACGAAAGCGTGAGGGCAAACAGGTTGTCGTCCCGCTGGAAGATGACGCGCTTGCCGTTCAGGTCGAACCGGGGATTGGACTCGCGGGTGCGGGTATCGGTGAGGCGCGTCTGCCGATCGGTACGTCGGTTGTAGAGGTACAGGTCTCCATCCGCGACGTACACCTTGCGGCGGTGGTTTTCGGTGTAGACGTGCTCTCCGTGATGCCAGCCGTCGAAGGTGGGCGGGTGGGCGCGCCGTTCCGCGGGCGGTACCTTCTGCGGCTCGCCGCCGCTTCGGGACACCTTGTAGAGCGAGTCGCTTGGGAATTTTCCTTTCGGGTTCCAGTCGAAATAGAGGGTCTCGCCGTTCTCGTGCCAGCGGACGTTGCTCGGCCAGTCGCCGATCCAGGTTTTGGGATCCTGCATGATTTTCTGGACCGAGAGGGGTGAGGTCCGCTTGGCGGGCTGCGCTGCGGCACACAGTGGGCCCAGGAGAAGAGTGGGAAGGACGAGGAGGAGAGAGAAGAAACGGGACATGTTAGAGAAAACCGATGAATCAAGCACGCTCAGGCCTAACATAGCGATCCGAAGGCCCAATGTCGACGCATTGAGTGCGCCTTTTGGGTGCCGTTATTGCGAGGCAGAAGCCGCTGGTCCAAGCGATGGATTGGGACGGCGGCGTTCCTCCAGCACGCGGTCGTGGCGCGTGGGCTGCACGGCCGCTTGCCGCGGAGTTCTGCGTAGAACGGACCCGCAGGAGCCGCCCAGCATTGACTCGTGAACTACAGAGTCCTCGGCGTTGTCGGGCCCGATGATTTTCCGCTTTCATGAGGTCGGGTCGTGCTGTTGCATCGGGGGCTTCGGCCCATCTCGCAGCGTTTCCCGCGGCCCCAGATCGATCCTGCTTCCCGAGTTTCCCATTGGATACAGTTGTCGGAAGAAAGGGGGAGTACAGTGACACATTGCATTCGGGATCAGGAGGGGAGGGAGGCCACTCCTGCGCGTTGACGGAGACGGTCGTGAAGCTCATCGGCCGTCCGACGGAGCGAGTTGGATAGCTTAGACTCGTCGACTGAGTGTGTGCGAGGCGGCTCCAGGCGGTCGGTCTGGTTTAGGAGGTCGGCTTCGGGGGCGTCAACGACCTGGGCCAGACGAGCGAGGGCAGGCTCGGGATCTTCGGTCAGCTGGGCGTACGAGACGAGGTGGGTGTTGTCCCCAGCGTGGCGCAGGACGTGCCGGTACGCAGCGATCCAGTACCGGACCCAGAAGTCGAGTCCATCCGGCGACGGGGCGTCGGCCAGCCAGTCGTCAAAGTTGACGGGCTTGAGTCCCTTTCCGAACTCGTGGTGCCCGATGGCCTCCATGTATTCCCGGACAAAGTCGTCGTCCTCGTGGATCTCTAGAAACCGTTCGTGCTGTCGCAGCATGGAGGCGGCCTGCTGCACCGGCTTTCGGAACGGGATGAGAAACGTCCCGTCGCGCATCGGGGCGGGCGGGGCCGCGAGGCGGGCGATGTTGAGGTTGTTTTTCGAGAGGTAGCGCTGCCGCCCCGGGGCGGTCTCCTGGCGGACGGCGACGATCTTCCGCAGGTGGGTGTTGAAGAATGCATTGAACGCCGCGTCCCGGTCGTCCTCCGTCCAGGGATGGATGCGGTCCGGCTTGTAGTGGCCCGACCAGAAGTGCTTCCAGATCATTTCCTCGAACGCCTCCGGGCTGGTCTCTGAGACCTCAAGCCCGTCGCCGTGGGCGCGCTCGCGAGTGGTTGCTTCGCCGGCAAACTGACCGGTGTACTGGTTCCAAAGCAGCGGGCACAGGACAAACGGCATGTCCTGGTACGTGTGGCTCGCAAAGTGGCCGGTGTCCCACAGCAGACGAAGGAGGATGGTGGTGCCGGATCGGGGCAGGGCCGTGATAAAGACGGGACGGTCGACGGAGACGTCCGCCAGGGTCTCCTCAAACAGCATTTCCTCCACGTCAGCCATGGCATGCTGGGCGGTGCCGGCCCGGAAGGCCGTACGGTGGAGGAGGCGATCGAGCCATCCGTAGCGGTCGTCGAAGGTCATGAGGCGCGGACCTGTTGGATCAGGAAGTAGGCGAGCAAGCCCACGACCGTCGTGACGGCGAGGAAGTCGAGTCGCTGGAGCATGGCGAGAGTGCCCTGGTAGGAGCCGACGCCCAGGAACCCGAGAAGCCAGACGAGGAGCAAGGGGAGGCCCAGCGCCAAGATACTGCCTCCACCGAGAATCCCGAGAAGGACGAAGAGGCGCCGGGCGCGCTCTTGCAGGGCGTCTTCCTTGGCGGCGTCGTCCATCGAGTCGTCCTGCAACACGTCGAGGCACTCGGTGCTGTGCCGGCTCACCTCGCGGGCTCGGGTGGGAAGGTGAAGACGTTCGATTGTGACGGCGAAGCCGATCACGACGAACACAGCGAGAACGACATTCATCCGCTCGAGGAGCCATCGTCGGCGGTTTCAGCCGAGGTCGCAGCCGACTCCGGGTCGTCGCTCGTCATCTTCTGGTAGAGCCGTTTGAGCGGGAACCAGACGAATCCGAAGAGGGAGGCGAGAAGAGCGGCCACGGCGGCGAGCAGGGCCCCGATGCCCGAAATCACGCTTCCCGGGCCTCCGTAGGCGAGGACGGTCTCCGGCGTGGCCAGAACAACGAGGCCCAGGCCAAGGAGAGTAAGGACGGTACGAGCAATTGAGGTCATGATGGGATCGAGTGTGGTCGGTACTGGGGCGGACGAGCGAGGGTCGATAGGGAGGGGATCGGCTTTCTAAACTTCCTCCGTGAGTGCGGCGAGGACGGATTCATCGAGCCGATGGCCCCCATCAAAAGTCCGAACAGTCACTGGAATGTCGTGTTGGCGAATCCGTTCCTTGGTGGCCCGCCGTCGGGCAGGCCCGACGTGTGGATCATTCGTTCCCACAACAAGGGTCAGATCCAGGGTGCGAAGCGAAGCGGCATGGTCGGCAAGGTCGAGGTCGTGTGCCGGGGCTCCGCCCCAAAGGACCAGCCGGTCGACGCTCGTATTGCCGTGCAACACCCACCGGCTGGCCGTCGCGGCTCCTTGCGAGAAACCGAGCACGCACAGCCGCGGCGGACCGGCCCCGGCGAGATGGCGAATGGTGGCGTCGAGCGCCTCCACGTAGTCGGCAATCTCCGCGTCTCGGGCCTCCCGCGTCATCCAGGAGGCCCCCACCTCGTCGTGCTCGGTCAGGCCGTCCACGTAGAACCGCGAGAGCCCCTCCGGCGCCACGACGCCGCGGTCCGCCGTCACGAGCGGACGGAACGCGTCGATGAAGTCGGCAGCGAGCTGGCCGTAGCCGTGCAGCACCACCCACCACGAGGCGGCCGTGTCGAGGGAGCCGAGGGTGGCCACACGAGCGGTGCGGGACACTTGGAGGGTGTGGAGGTCGGGGGCATCCGACATGGCGGGGGGCGGAGGGGCATGGGTAGTGGCTTGGGGGGGCGCTCAAGAGGGGAGGCCGTCCGCAGCAGCAAGGTGTTCGATGCGGTCGAGGGCCGCCCCGGCGGAGGTGACGACACTGACGATGTCAGTGACGGGGGCGCGGGCGAATCGCCCTTCCCGCAGTTCCTCGAAGAAGGAGAGGAGGGTGCCGAAAAAGTCGTCCACGTTGAGAAGAACGATCGGGCGATCGTGGTAGTCAAGCTGCTTGAGGGTGAGGACCTCCATGAACTCTTCGAGGGTGCCATAGCCGCCCGGCAGCACGACAAAGGCGTCGGCCTTACGGAACATGATGCGCTTGCGCTCGCGCATGGTGTCGGTGACGATCAACTCGTCGGCGTCGTAGGCGATGCCTTCGCGGGCCTGCAGCTTCGAGGGGATGACGCCCCGGACCGTTCCGTCGGCCTCGTGGGCGGCTTCGGCCATCACGCCCATCAGGCCCACGGCACCGCCCCCGTAGACGAGCGTGTGGTTGCGGCGGGCTATTTCGCGGCCGAGGGCCGCAGCCACGGGCGGGTACGTGTCGGCAATGTCGTCGCTCGATGAGCAGTAGACGCAGATGGACGGCATAAGGGCACAAGTGCGTCGGGAAAGGGCGTGGGCATGAGAAGGACGGCACAAAAGGGCTGTGTCAGTTCCCGTCCGACCGAACAGTACTGAGCACGCGCCGTGCCTGGTTCAGGTGGCGTTGTTCGTGGGCCAGGGTGGCTTCGAACCAGGCCCCCAGACTAATGCGGAGCAGGGGCACGGCGGGCGACGGAATTCGGAGGCGGCGTAGGTCGAGTCCCACGGCGGCCCCAACGCGGTCGGCAAACTGATCCTGCAGCTCCAGAAACTCGTCTACAGCCTCGTTGGGGTAGAGCATGGACGGAGAATCGGGCTCGAAGACGGAGGGAGCGGTGAACGTCCATCCCGAGGAGGGCTTCATGGTGCGGACAAACCAGCGGCTCACGAAGCCATACTCGAAGGGCGGATCGCCGTACGGCCCCTCGTCCTGTCCGTGCTGGATGGACTCCTCCATCGACCGCAGCAGTAGCCACCCGGCCGTGTTCAGGTGATCGAAGCATTGAGCGACGGACCACCGATCCGAATCCGGGCGGGTCTGTAACGCGTCTGGGGGGACGTCGTCGACCAGGGCCGTCGCCTCATCTTTCAGGTCGATGAAGCCGGACTGGTAGGCGTCGAGTTGGGGGTGCATGGGGGGACAGCGGTAGAGAAGCGTGGAAGGGCTACGCAGCGTTCAACTCCAGCAGGCCGTCGTTGCAGAGAGTGAGGAGTAGGTCCACGAAGGCGTCGTCGTCGAGGTGCGGGGTGAGGGCGTCGGCCGGGATCTGCTGGCGGCCCGTTACGAGCCGGGCCGCGTAGGCGAGGTCGGGGGCAAGGTCAATCGCATCGCCGTTGGCGAAGAGCGTCGCCGAGCCATTGTTGTGGTCAACGAAGGCCAGGCGCGCCACAGGGCCTTGCCGGAGGCCCCGGCCCGTACGCAGAGCCTCCTTGAGTTCGGCGTTCGACAGCGGTGTTTCGGGCGGGACGGCCTCGCGGTTCCGGTCGGGGGTGGTCAGAAATTGTCCGAACCACCGATCGATCGCGTCATCGTTACGGACGAGCTCGCGTAGCAGCCCGCGCACCTTCTCGCGGGCCGTGTCGTGGAGTTCGCCGGGATGGTCGACCGGGGTCAGGTCCGGGTCGCTGTACCGGGCGTCCGGGT
>JBDGQN010000231.1:0-4799 GCA_042219055.1 Salinibacter sp.
TCCAACCGCGGACCATTGCTCGCACGGTCGAGATTGAGCGGGCGATTGTGACCGTGAGAGCGCCCGAGGACGTCGACGTGGATGTGACCTTGCCGGCGGAGGACGAGTCTTCCAAACGGCGTGCGCGGCGCACGCTGAGCGAGGAGGAGTTCTACGAGGAGCTGGCGGAGAACACCTCATCGTCGACGGCCGACGCCGTGCGTGGGCTGTGCGCCAAGCTAGAGGAGCTGGGCGTGACGCCGGTTTGGCGGGCGAGTTCGGTATCGATGCGTTTGCCGGATCCGGATGAATCTGGGGACCTGATCACGATCGTCGTCCTGCAGAAGGCCGGGACGTTCTTCTTGGGCTGGCTTGATCGTGTTGCAGAGAAGCACGGCCATGAACCTGTGGATCGTTATCGTGACGCGGTCGTCGAGATGACGGGCGCAGAACGGACGCCGGAGGGGGACGGGACGAAGGGACATCCGGTCGATGCTCTCGTTGATCAATCGGACGCGTTCGTACAGCTCGTTGGCCAGTTTATCGATGATCTCGAAGCAAAGACGACGTGGGGTCTTTGAGATCACTCCATCCCCCGATGCAACGCAATACTCGCCACCGTCCAGTCCGGCTTCTCGCGCACCGCATGAAGGAACACTGCGGTCCCTTGCGGTTCAAGTAGCTGGCATGCAGCGTCGAGCACTGGCTGATCGCGCTCGTGTTGCCGATACGCTTCTCGGCTTCCGGGATTTGGTCAACCGCATCGGAGGCGGGTAAGTCACCCAAAGTACTGAGCCAACCGTAGGCTCGGGCGGATGACGGGACGAGATGTCGGGAGGCGTTTGAGCAGGTTATGGATGCGTGTCAGCGCACTCGGTTGACACGGCTCGTGTTGTCCGCGAGCTTCTCGGCGCGGAACTCCCGGTCGGCCACGTCCATGAGCCCCTCCTCGTGCGTCACCAGCAGCACCTGCCCGCTCAGGTCCTCCAGCAGGTGACGGAGCCGTTGGACGTGGGTGTCGTCGAGGTGGGTGGTCGGCTCATCCAGCAGCAGCGGCAGCTCGGCTTGCGCCCGCGACAGCACCTGATGGATCGCGCCCCGCAGGGCCATGTTGACCAGCCCGCGCTCGCCGCCGGACAGGTGTGAGGGCGTGACACGGCGCCCATCCCGCAACTCGACGGCAATGTCGTAGTCGGTGGAGATCTCCAGGCCCGTGTAGGCGTGACCGTCATCCATGAGGCGGAACAGGCGGTTGGCCTCTCGCTCGATCGCCGCCACCTTCTGCTCGCGCAGCTCCTGTTTGATCTGGCCGTAGAACTGGCCGCACTGGTCAACCTCGGCCAGCCAGGCCTCCAATTGGTCCTTGCGGGCCTGGGCTTGGTTGCGATTTTCTCGCTTGCTCTTGAGGTCGTTCACCCGGAGGGCCAGCTTGTTGTGGTCGTTTTCGAGCTGTTTGGTCTCGCTGTCGATCCTGTTGAAGACGTTGGTCAGCCGTTGCACTTGGTCGTTGATCCGTTCCAACTCCTGCGGATCCAGCTCGTCTTCGCTGGGGAGTTGCCTTTCCAGTTCGCCGATGTGCTCTTGCGTTTTCCTGTATTGGCGCTGCTTATCGTTGATCTCGCTGCTCAGGTTGACGTAGGTGCTCAGTCGGTCGTGTTCCACGCGCAGGCGAGATTCCTCGTTGGTCAGCTTCTGGATGGCCTCGTCCCGCTCCTGTTCGATCTCGGCTTGGCGAGTTTTTAGGTTATTAACCTCTTCTTGGGCTTGGTTGAGTTGGCATTGGAGGTCGTCCCGGCGAGACCTGTCCTCGCTGATGTCGAAGGTGACCTCGTCGACGGACTGGCCGCACTCGGGGCATTTGCCCTGATCGATCAGGTTTTGGCGATGCCGGATCTGCTTGTCGAGGTTTCCCAGATCGGCCTCTAACCGGGTTGCCGTGGTTTGAGCCTCGGAGATGGCCAATTCCTCGATTTGCCGCTTGGCCTCGTCGCGGGCGGACTGGATCTCGTGGGGGATTCCTTCGTTGCGCCGTGTCTCGATCTCGCTCATGCGACCTTTTGGGTTGTCCGCCTGGATATCGGGCAGCTGCCCTCGGAGGTCATTGATCTCCTGATTCAGTGGTCCGAGCTCCCCGCGCTTTTCCTCGATAGTTCTCCGCGTCTGATCGATCTCGGATTGGCGTTTCTGCAGGGCCTGGAGTTGGCTCAGCTCGTCCTTGGCCGTCTGAAGGCCTTGGAAGGTTCGATATCGGACGCTTTGCTTATCTTCCACCGCCAAGCGGGTTTCCTCGCAGCGGCGCTCGACCTCATCATCCTCCAGTTCCTGGATGTCGTCGTCGATCTCGCTCAGTTGGCCTTGGGTCTCCTTGTGCCGGCGGTTGACCGCGCTTCGGGCCTTCTTGGCCCGCTCGCCGTAGGTGTCGAGCTCGGCCAGCTGCAGCAGCCGGTCCATGAGGCTTCGCCGTTCCTCGGGGCGGGCGTGGATGATCCGATCCACGTCGCCTTGGCGGATGTAGACGGCGTTGGCGACGTCCTCAGCCGACATCCCGACGATCTCGGCCATGGCGTCGGTCATGGCGGAGGCGCCGCTCCACTCGCCCTCGTCCGAGACGAGCGAGCAGTTGTGGCTGCCCGTCTTCCCATTCCGGCGCCGCAGCCCCATCGTGGCGCGGTAGTCGATGCCGCGGTGGCGGAACTCGACGGTCACGTGGCCGTCGTCGGCCTCGTCGCGCAAAATCTCATCCAGGGTGAGGCCCATCACGCCGGCCGCCTTGGAGCCGTACAGGGCAAAGTAGATCGCCTCCATCAGGCTCGACTTCCCGCTGCCGTTGGGTCCGGCGATGACGTTCAGCCCTTGATCCAACTCGATCTCGGTGTGGTCATGGTTGAAGAGGTTGCGAATCTCGATGCGGGTCAGGTGCAGCGCGGCTTCACTCATCGGGTTGGATCAACGCCTTTACCGTGGGATCTACCCGGCTGTCCGCCACCTCGGGATCGCGGATCACTTGCTCGATTGCGACGCCGGTATCGGAGAGCTCCGCGTGCAGCCGCCCTTCGACGAGCGTCTGTACCTCTGGCGCCTCCATCTGGAACGGCATCTCGTCGCGCGGGGCCTCCTCGCCGTCATCATGGGGGTCAAGCGGCTGCAGGTGGAGCACGCCTCGCTGGGTGAGCTCGCCCTCCACGGCGTGCCAGTCGGGCATGCCCTCGAACGGGCGCAGGCAGACGATCGAGCCCTCCAGTGATTCAGCCGCCACGAGGTCCTCCCACTCGTCAGCTGCCTCGACGAAGTAGAACGGCCGCGTATCCATGGACTGATGGCGCACGTCGCCGCTGTCCAGGTCGATGAGGTTGACCCCGCGCGTCTGACGCTCGATGCTGGAGCAGCGTTCGGTGCTGCCGGGGTAGGTGACGGTCACTCCGCCCTCGGTCCAGAGCTCGGGCTCGTGCCAATCGCCGAGCAACACCCAGTCATAACCGGAGCGGTAACAGTCGGCCAATCCCAGTTCAGATTTGGTCTGCAGGGCGTCAACGAGCTGATGGGCCACCACCGCGTGGGACTCGGCTTCCGGCAGGGCCACGTGGCGGCGACCCTGAAAGTCCACCCCAACGAAGCGCCAGCCGTTCACATCCACAGGCTCGGGCCCCAAGTGGGTAGCCAGGTTGATCTCCTCGAGCAAATCCAGCCAGTCGCCGTCGCGGCGCATCTCGTGGTTGCCCACGACACCCAGGAACGGAATGCGGGCGTCTCGTAGCCGAGACAGGGCGGAGATCACCCCGCGCAGGTCCGTCAGCGACGGTCGGGGATGATCAAAGAGGTCCCCCGCGTGCACCACGGCGTCCACGCGGGCGTGGACGGCGATGTCGATGGCCTGATCGAAGGCGTGGAGGAAGTCTCGCTGGCGAGTCTCCAGGCCATATTGGCGGTTGCCGACATGGGTATCAGCCACGTGAAGAACCTTCATGAGCGCGATGGTAGCGGAGACGCCAGGACACGTCTACACCGACGCACTGGAGATGGTGGCGGGTCTGTGAATCAACAACCTTTCGGCTTTCACTCGGCGCCGAAGACGCGATCCCACTTGGCGAGCACGGCTTGGGTCGCCTGGACGTCGCGCAGGCAGTAACGGGCGATCGTCTCGTACTCGCCCTGGCTGAACAGTTCCGGCACGTCGCCGCCCGCCACGCCGGCGTCCTTGGGGCTTTCGATCCCGAGCATCCGGCAGAGGACGTGGAAGTCGAAGCGCATGCGGTTGGCGCCGTAGAACTTGAGCTGGTCCTGCAGGTCCAGGTGCCGATCCGGGTAATAGCGGTTGGGCATGAGGTTGGTCGTCGCCTTGATCTCGTGGACCATGGAGCGCAGGTAGATGAATGGCGCATCGAAGCCGCGGCCGTTGAAGGTGACGATCTGCCCGTAGTTGGCCACCGTCTGCCAGAACCTGTCCAGCAGCCCCGCCTCCGTCTCCGGCACGTGGCGGACGCCGTCTTCGAGCCATTCCTCGAGCTGAGAATCAGGGGCCTGGAAGTAGACGCCGCCCTTGTCGGTATCGGGATCGAGCAAGGCGATGGCGACGATTTCGCCGGTGATCGCCGAGAGCGCCGTGCCGTCGCGGGCCTGTTGCTTCTTCTCGTCGGTGTCGGCATAGCGTAGCAGGAACTCTTGGACGTCGCTGCCGAGCTCCTCAAAGGGGTGGCCGATCGTCTCGATGTCGAAGATCACTCGATTTCTATCTGTCATCGCAGTCCTCCAATCCCAAGCGCCCTGCTTTCTGTTGGTAATCAACCCACCGTCGCACTCGCAAATGCCCGGCGCGCCAGCTC
>JBDGQN010000232.1:0-17748 GCA_042219055.1 Salinibacter sp.
GCGACCGTCAGTCCGCATCTTAACGCCAGACGTCCCCTGAATTGGGCTCACTGTGCGTTCCGGCTAGAGCCGTTCGAAGCGTCGAAATCTGGCGGAGCCCGTGCCTATGATGCCCGGTCCGCCGAGCGACTGATCCGGATGTCCTCGTTGATGGGAGCTTTGCCGATCGGCATCTCCAGAGATAGGAGTTGCAAGAGTTGCCACGAACCGTCGATCCACTTCGGGATTTGGCAGCAGCTCAGCAGCGGGACGTCCAACGGCTCATACGCTATCCTCAAGGCTGACCATGGCTCGTCCCAAGCTCGAGATTCGTCATCGGCTTCGCGACTTCCTCGGCATCCTCCTGGGTCGCAGTGGGCAGAGCGGGTTGCGCGTCCACTTGATCCAAGGGGCGTCCTGGTCCTTCGTGCTCAAGGTGACCAACCAGGCTCTGATGTTCATCACCAGCATCGTCCTGGCGCGGATCCTTGGCGCTGAAGGCTTCGGCCTCTACGCGTTCGTCATGGGCGTGGTGGGGCTGTTGGGGGTCCCGGCCAACTTGGGTCTACCTCAGCTCGTCATGCGAAACGTCGCCTCGTATGCCGCACGCGCCGACTGGGGCCCGTTGCGCGGGCTGCTGACACGAGCTCACCAAGCCATGCTTTCCGTGTCACTTGGCTTGGTTATCGTCGGAATCGGGGGTTTGTGGCTGTTTCCGGATCGCGTCGATCCAATCATGCTGACGGCCTTCGGAGTCGCCTTTCTGCTTCTTCCTCTGAATGCCCTCAACATGCTGAGATCCGCTACAATGCGCGGTCTTGGTCACGTCATCACGGGCCAGATCCCCGAGTTCCTGATCAAGCCGCTTTCGTTCTTAATACTTGTTGGGATTGCGTACGTAGCGCTAGGGCCGCACTTCAGTGCGCCTTGGGCATTGGGAATGCAGGTTGCAGCCGTCGGGATCGCGCTGACCGTGGGTATCGTGTTGCTCTTAAGGCGCATGTCGACGAACGTCCGGGTGGCTGAGCCGCAATACGACACGAGGGCTTGGACGCGCAGCGCGCTGCCGTTCCTCTTGATCGGCGGCATGCAGATGATTATCAAGAACACTGATATCGTCATGTTGGGCGCACTCGTAGGCCAGGAGAGCGCCGGCGTTTACAAAGTCGCCACGCGCGGAGCTGAGCTGGTCACATTTGTGTTGTTTGCGGCGAACCGAACGCTCGGTCCGACGATTGCCCAGTTGCACTCCCTCGGCGAATATGCCCGCTTGCAGCGATTGGTGACTCGCAGCGCCCGACTTGTCTTCCTAGGATCGTTGCCAATCGCGTCGGTTTTGGTGGCGCTCGGTCCGTGGATCTTGCTTTTGTTCGGCGAGGATTTTACGATCGGTTGGACCTCGCTTTGCATATTGAGTACAGCTCAGCTGATTAATGCCGGAATGGGATCTGTAGGATTAATTCTGAGTATGACAGGGTTTGAGCGAGTCACAGCAATGGGCATAGGTGTAGGAGCCATTGTTAACGTCATCTTAAATGCAATCTTGGTACCCATGTGGCATACTGAAGGAGCTGCCGTAGCAACCGGAATCAGTTTGGTTTGTTGGAATACAGTTTTGGTTTCACAGATCTTCAGACAACTAAGAATCAATCCAACAGTCGTAAGCGGGGTTAGGAAACCCGTTAGCAGCAGTCAGACGTGATTGTGACTTCTTTAACATAATCATTTAGTCGGAACAATGGAGTGCATGCTTATAATATGAAACCTCCCAATTTTCTCATAATTGGAGCTGCACGCTCCGGAACTACTTCTCTGTACTATTACCTAAAACAACATCCAGACATTTACATGGCTCCGATTAAGGAGCCCGCGTTCTTTGCGTTTGAGGGTATGGATAAAATATCTATGGCAACAGGTGTGATTGACGCTCCTCGATACTCCAAATCCTGGGACGGCTATCGCGAACTATTTGAAGGAGCAACTGAACCCCTACGTGGAGAGGCGTCGCCGCACTATCTCTATTTTCCGGAGGCTCCGCGCAGGATATACAGTTATATTCCGCATGTTAAACTAATCACTATCCTGCGTAACCCGATCGAAAGGGCCTATTCGCATTATCTTCTGCATCGTCGTGACGACTCTGTAGACTGTCAGACGTTTTCGGAGGCCCTAGAGCTTGAAGATGCGTCTTCAGATGAGCCTATGGACGCATTTTTCATCCATTTGAAGAAGTACGGTCTATATGCCGACCAACTCAGTAGGTACTATGATGTATTTGACAAAAAGCAAGTATTGGTCTTACTATACGATGATCTGAAGGAAGAGCCACAGGCGGTGCTTAAAAAAGTCTGCGATTTTCTGGATGTCGACCCGAGTTACATTCCGGAAGAAACATACCAATATAACGCAGGTGCTGGAGTCATGAAATACAGATACATATGGGATACTGTCAATTTCTTCGCAAAGCAAGATTTTCTCAAGAATGCCTTACCGGAACGGCTTTGGGAAAAGGCTGGAGAAAAAATCCGAGACCTTAAAAAACACTCTATCAAGCCGATACAGAAACCTGAAATGGATGAAGCGATCCGAACTGAGCTTCGCGAGTATTTCCGAGAAGACATCACCGAACTCCAGAAGCTTATTGGTCGTGATCTGTCTCATTGGTTGCGGTAATGGTCATGAAGGAACCTGATTAGCGTTTATGGAAAGCGGATGGCTATGACGACGTACCTTGGTAAAGGAGCGATAAGCGGGCTTAAAAAGGTCTACCCACGTTTAGGTTTGCAAGGAAGCGATATTATTTTGGCCTCATATCCAAAGTCTGGAAATACTTGGATAAGGTTCATCTGGGCCAATATAGTCAGTCTTTTGGAGTTGAATGGTCGCACAGTCGACTATGATTTCCTTAATGGCGAGTTTGCAGCAGAGTATGATATTCACAATTATGGATCCTTCAGGTATAACTCTCTCCCTAGGTTGGTTAAGACACACATGCCGTATAGCCGTAGGCGATTCGGGAAGAACCGATCACTTTACATCATTCGCAATCCGGGAGATGTCATGGTGTCTTTCTATGAATACAGGTTGCATCATCGTCATCTCAAGCAAATGACAGGTGACTTTAAATCGTTCATCCGGGAGCCAAACCATGGACTGGAAGCGTGGTGCTCCCATGTTGCGCAATGGCTAGATCAGGCAACCTGTGTGTTGACGTATGAGCACTTGAAACGCGAGCCCTTTGCCATGATGAAGGACACACTGGCCCAACTCGAGATTACAGATATCCTCGATGATGTCCTGGACGAAGCCATCAATCGCGCAGACTTTTCCTCCGTAAGACAAATTGAAGAACATCAAGGACTTGATCACTTGTCGAGAAGCGAGCTTGAGGACGGTTTCCGGTTTGCCC
The DNA here is from genome assembly GCA_042219055.1 of Salinibacter sp. Lineage (GTDB taxonomy): Bacteria > Bacteroidota > Rhodothermia > Rhodothermales > Salinibacteraceae > Salinibacter. The sequence goes on from JBDGQN010000232.1 coordinate 3,389, forward strand.
GTCGGGGCGAAATTGATCAATGGTTGGAGTATTTTGACGACGAAGATCTTGATTACCTTCTCGAGCTGCTTGACCAAAACGGCCTCCGGTCCCGTCTGCGGCAATGGTATAAGTGTTACCAGGACTGCATTAGGATTGGGGAGTTTGGGGCTGCTTCCCAATGAACGTCCTTTTCGTCTCGCACGTCAGCAATAAGCTGGGTGCTGCCCGGTCATTGCTCGATCTGTTAGTTGGCTTGAAAGCTAAGAATGTAACGCCCTATGTGGTATTGCCTGGGTCTGGCCCGATCGAAGCCGAGCTCGAACGGCATACCATCCCATATCGGATTATCCCGATGAGGAGTTGGGCATCCCGACGACGCAGCGTCATCAAGTGGCTTGGGCGAAACGCACTCAATATCTTTGCCGCTTTTCGCCTGAAGCGATGTATACGAGTCTGGGGCATCGATATCGTCTACACCAACAGCAGTGTCGTCCCCTCGGGAGCATTTGCCGCCCTTCTGGCGCACAAACCGCACATCTGGCATATTCGTGAATTTGGTGAAGAGGATTACGGACTGTCGTTCGATTGGGGAGCAAGACGAACTCGGCTCACGGTGCATAGGTTGTCGAATCGGATCGTTTTGATTTCGCACGCGCTAGCAACCAAGTATCGCCGACTGGTGCCTTCGTCAAAGTTTCGGGTCATCTATGACGCGGTCCATCTGCCCGGGCACATTTCGACCCAGAGTGCTCCGATAGGGAAGCGTGGCGAGGGCTCTTTAAAGATGGCCATTGTGGGCCTCATTCATCCCGGCAAAGGCCAAATGGATGCCATTTTGGCGGTTGCGGAACTTGTTCGTCAGGGTCGCGACGTCACCCTCGACGTCGTCGGCGATGGCCAAAGGGCTTATCTATCTCAGCTCAAGGAGGCTGTCGACTTATATGAGCTCAACGACAGAGTGATATTCACTGGATATATAGACAATCCATACATGAATATGATGAAAAATGATGTCATTTTGGTGTGCTCACGTTCGGAAGCCCTGGGTCGCGTAACAATAGAGGCCAACTTGCTCGCGAGGCCTGTCATCGGGGCTCGGTCTGGTGCGACAGCTGAGTTGGTCAAAGACGGGTTCAACGGACTGCTTTACGAACCGGGAGACCACCACGATCTCGCTCGACAGATCGCAGACCTCATGGACGGGAAGTTCGAAATTTCTAAGATGGGGAAGAACGGCAAAGAATGGGCTCAGCGACAGTTTTCCATCGAACGATGTTCGGATGAGGTTTACCAAGCCTTAAGTGAAGTATACTCAAGTGTGTATTCGTAAGGCATCGGCTTCCACCAAGTTAACGCCACGCTATGAACGCTGAATTTTCGCAGTGGTATGGAAGTGGATTGGTCTAGTTCGGATAACCGAGGGTTCGCACAATGTCGTCGGTTTGGTTTTCCAAAAGTTCTAAATGTTGCTCAGTGAGGTGCCGTGCCCAGTTGCCTGACTTGCCACGCCGATAGTGTTGATTCCGATCTTGCAGCTTCTGGAAAGAATAGGCCGAAAGCAATTCTCCCAGGGCATTATTCGGAATGGGAATCCTTAGATGATCCATTAAGCCTCGCATGAGCTCGAACTGCTGATCGCCGAAAAGTTCCTCGAATCGAACTACTTTGACATAGCGATTGTCCGCATCGTCAACGTTGGCCCAACTTCGTTGCGATTCGAAGATTCCCTGATCAGCCATTTCCTCAATGGCAAGGGATAAGCCGTCCTGTTTGTCCAAACGACGCAGTCGCTCGCGCCGTTCGGTAATCTGTTCACTCATTTCCGGATGCGTATCCCGCATGGAGAAATACCATGAGACAACCAGATCCCGAGGGTCGCGAAGCACGAAAAACGCGCGCCAAGTGTTTGGCTTTCCGATCGTGTGAAAGTGGGGATAGTCGGCGTAGAGGGGGGTCGCGATGATTCCACGAGGAAATCGAACGTTGTAGAAATCCCGTTCGTAAACCGGGCGGCGATCGACCCGATCGGGCAAATACCGTTGATACGTATAGCACGTGAGGCCAGAGTATTTGAAGACTCGCGGATCCGATAAGACGTTCTTGAACCAAGTGCTGGCCGCTTTGTGCGTGCAACAGTGATACACTGCCTCGCACTCGGAACGTTCAACGACCGGGGTCGTCAACCGTTGCAGGCGCTCCCGCAGGCGGTCATAGGCTTTCCGCGTGCAGGGTGTGTTGAACCTTGAGGGAATCGGAATGCGAGCCATTGGTATCACCCAACCAGGCTACTCCACTCGACCCCGTTAGTCCAAGCGGACCCTCGGTTGCATGCTCCTTGCTTTGCAATTGTGAAGCCCTTAACCTAATGAGGTCTATACAGCCAAAAAACTTTGCCAGATTTCAAGGCGCCTTGACTTGATCGATGTGGGATATGGGACAACCAACTAACCGGCCTTCCAACAAGAAGCCCATCGTCTCTATTGTAACCCCATCGTACAATCAAGGACGCTTCATCGAGGAGACGCTCCGTTCGGTCAAGCATCAATGGTACCCGCATATTGAGCATATCGTCGTTGACGGCGAGTCGACGGATGATACCCTGGAGATTCTGCAGCGATATGAAGCGAGTTACAATCTCCGCTGGGTCTCGGAACCTGACCAAGGCCAGACGGACGCGATCAACAAGGGATTCGCGATGACGAAGGGTGACATTGTCGGTTGGCTCAACTCTGACGACATCTATCTCACCCAAGACGTCGTCGGCACAGTCGTGGACGCCTTCCGACGCACCGTCACGTCCTCGGTGATCTATGGCGACAGCGCCATCCTCAGTAAGGTGGGCTACATCCTGCGCATCGAGGCCAAGCCGAGGTTCAGCTACGGCCATCTGCTTCGAGACTGTTTCATCGATCAGCCGTCGGTATTCTTCCCGCGGGAGATCATTGCCCGGCATCAGCTTGACGTCGACCTGAACTACGCCATGGACTACGAGTACTGGCTGCGGCTCGCTCGAGAGTACCCGTTTCGGCATCTGCCGCGCGTTCTCTCGGGCGATCGGAACCATCCGGACCGCAAGATCATTGCCGAGCGAGCGGCTATGAAGGCAGAAAGTGTTGAGATGCAGCGGCTTTACGGTCAGTCATTCGGTGCAGCCCACAAGTTCGGTCGACTTCGGGACAAAGTGGTATCGGGAGGCTGTCGCGTCAAGGGGCTGTTTGAGTACCTGGCGTTGCGCCGCCAGAACGACTTTGCCTGCAACGTTTGGACGGACGGCCTTGCGGCCACAACCTACCGGCAGCTGTTGATGCGTAACCGGGACCTGGCCCATTAGCGCTATCCGCACTGACAATGAGCGCGCGATCCGTAAGGCTGCGATTCCCGGATGCCAAACTGCTCCTGCTGCACCTCGCCATCCTCTCCTTGCCGTTCGACATCTGGGCCCTTGTCACGGTCGCCGATCGGGGCATCAAGCCGATCTGGGCAGTGGGCGCGCTTTTCATCGCCGCCGTCTTCGTCAATCTCTGCTCGGGCCGTCTCAAACTCAAGGTGTCAGCTACGGGAACGGCGCTTCTGATCTTCAACGTTATCGCGCTTCTCTCGCTTGCCAATCTGGTCAACACCTCGCCGTCGCACCTGGTTGACTTCGGATCCCTCTGGGTGCAGCTGGCCTTTGTCACGCTGCTGTTCTTCACGGTGACGAGCTTGGATCTCTCCGAAGCTCAGTTCCGACGCGTGCTCCAAGTCTGGATCGGGCTCGCGTTCGTCCTCTCGCTGTATGCGCTCTACCAAGTGGCGGCTCGGCCGCTCGATTTGCCCCTCGCCTATCTTCCGATCTTGAACCCATCAATGGGCGGCGGACCCATCACAAGGGGAGGAGCTGCCTTTGGGCCGTTTGTCCGACCGTCATCCGTCTTTGCAGAGCCTAGCTTCTTCGGCAGTTACCTGATTTCACCGTTGTTTCTGACGGCCATGTTCTGGCTCTATCGCGAACGCGTTGGCGGGTTCCTCTTTCCGCATCGGTTGGCCAGCTGGCTCGTTTTTGTGACGATCGCCTTGGCGTTCCTGTTCACGTTTTCGATGGGCGCCTACGCGGCCGTCGGCGGAGCGATCTTGATCATGCTTTTGAATGGAAGACTGCTCCCAAAACTCGTGACTTACGGCATACTTCTGATCCTCGGGCTTGCCTTGATCGGATGGGCGACCGAGCTTATGGTCGGGACCAACTTCACGAGAGTCGCGGTCGTCCGCGGTGCTGCCCTCGTCTCCAGCCTTGATAACCCGACCGAGGGGGCTGACATCGAATCCCCGTATGCCCGGACCGGGTCCCTCAAAAAGCGCTTTCAGCGGGCCCGGGCCGGTTTGACGGTCTGGGCAGAGCAGCCGCTCACGGGTGTCGGTCTGAACAACTTTGCCCATTACTATCCGGACGACGTCGCCCCCCGATTGCATACTGGGCTTGTGCAAGCCTTAGCCGAAATGGGGGTGATCGGCGCGCTGGGCCTTGGCGCCCTCTTCATGGCAGCTTTCGCGCAATTGAGGCGTGGGGTCCAGCTCGCGAACATGAGGCCGTATGAGTGGGCTGTGTTGATCAGCTTTTATTATTCCCTCTGGGCGTTCGCCATCGACATCCTTATTGCGCGAGGTTGGGCGTTTGAATCGTTCTGGTTCACGCTGGCACTGGCCATTCTGGCGCTACACTGGGCCATTGGTCAGCATCGTCGGCGCGTGCGGGAAGCGCAAGCAAGCTAGAGCATGACGCCATCGAACCGAGAGACGGATGGGCTGTGCCCATACGATCCAATACTCGCTTTGGAAGGAAGTCAGGTCCGATGAAACGTCCCTGGAGTGGGTGGGGAACGATCGCTGAGGACATACCGATCACCAAGCGAGCCAAGTTCATCGGCAAATCGATTTTGGGTCAGCTTCATCGATATCGTCTCTGCGAGAGGCCCATCCTGCTTTTCGGCACGCGTCGTGGGGGCTCAACACTCTTGATGCGTGCGCTCGCTACGCAGCCACATACCGACTTTTCCAACGAGCCGCTAAACTTATGGCTGTTCAACCCACATTTCGCAAGGCTGCCACACCCACCGAGGAGTCGATTTGTTGGCCTGGATTCCGACGATGAACGGTTGCTTTGGGGCTTCTTCGAGGATCTGCTGAGTGGGAAGATCAAGACGTTCAACCACTGGCGGTTTTGGGAACCGGATTTCAGCCGGACCGTCCACCGTCTGGTGGTAAAGGTATTGGGAGCAAATAATCTGATCGATGAGTTCGATCAACGCTTCGATGCCCCTATTCTCTACTTGGTTCGCCATCCCATTCCGGTGGCGCAAAGCGCAATCAAGCGCAACTGGGGGAATGATGTCGGCGCCTATCTCGCCAACGATGCCATCTGGGCACAACTCGGGAGCGAGGCGACGCGAACGTTTGCGCGCGAAGTCATGGATCGGGGGAGTGAACTCCAGCGCTACGTGCTAGAGTGGTGCCTGGAGAATGTCGTTCCCTTAAAGCTTAGCATACCCGGTGTGCGAGTTTCACAGGTAGCGATCTCAGCCGGGGTTGCCGAAACTCCTTCTCCCCTGGCGGGAGAAGGTCGGGATGAGGGGGATTCGAGAGCAAAGCGACGGGGGTCCGTCCCCTCACCCCCACCCTGGCCCTCCCCCGTCAAGGGGGAGGGAAACTCTGCTTGTGAAGCGAGTTTGACTCCGATCTCCTCTGCTTTGCAAAACCCGCACATCGCGTTAGCATGGATCGAGAGTGGTTGACCCTGACCTACGAGGAGGCGATTGCCCGCCCTGATGCGGTCAGTCGATTGCTCGGCGAGGACTTGGGGTTACCCGATGTCGAAGCCATAAGCCAAAATGTCGAGGCCCCGTCGCGAACGACACTGGCCGATTCGAAACAGGTTATTCAGTCCCGAGGACCAAGGGCCTTGATCACGCGCTGGCATGAGGATATCGATGAAGCCGACGTTGAGGCCATCCAGCGCGTGCTCGACGCGTTCGGCATCACGGGGTATCGGGCGGACGATCCCTTTCCGGCGTCCGAGTTATGCCACTTTGGCCCGCTTGCGAGGGAGGCTTAAGCGATGCGGATATTGATGCTTTCGCCAACCGTTCCCTGGCCGCTTGACCTGGGGGGCAAGATCCGAATCTGGCACACCTTCAAACAGCTATCAGCGGAGCACCAGGTCTCGATTGCCTGTGCCGCTCAAGAACCTGCCGCCTCGGAGGGCGTTGATTATCTGACCGAGCTCGCAGAAGCGGTCCACGTCACGCGCGTGCCTCCTCAGCCTCGTTGGCGAGCGTCTTGGCGAACCATTGCATCAGCAGATCCGTATCGCGTGGTCAAGTTCCACAGAGAGGACCTCAAGCGATGGCTCTTGAACCATCTCGCCGCAGAATCCTATGACCTCATTTGGGTCCAGTTCCTGAACATGCTCACGCATCTATCCGACGACGTGCTGTCAAGGAACGTTATCGTGCTCGATCAGCACAACGCCGACGAGCGCGTGTGGGCAAGCTACGCGCACGAGGGGTCCATCGTCAATCGAGCATTTGCCCAGCAGAACCTCTGGAAGCTGCGTCGGTTCCAACGGCGGATGCTCGATTACGTCGACGTCGTCCTGTCCGTCTCCGATGATGAGGCTGCGTTCATGCGCTCCCGTGTGCCCACTTCCTGTGAGGTCTGGACGATGCCCAACGGGGTCGACGTCGACGGCTTCCATCCGGGCCCGGCCCATGCCGACGTTTTGCGGGAGCCCGTCATTCTGTTTTGCGGCTCGATGGACGTGACGATGAACGTTGACGCCGCGGTCCGATTCGCCAATAGGATATTCCCGACGGTCCAGGCGCATCATCCAGAGGCGATGTTCTGGATCGTGGGTCGCCGTCCAACACGGGCTGTGCAAGAGCTTGACGAACGGGAAGGCATCCAAGTCACGGGAGACGTGGCGGATGTCCGGCCGTACTATGAACGGGCCACGGTCCTAGTGGTTCCGTTCCGTTACGGCGCGGGCACAAAGCTCAAGGTATTGGAAGCCATGGCGATGGGCGTGCCCGTAGTGGCCACCCCGGTCGGTTGCCAAGGCATCGACGTGGAACCGGGTCGACATCTCTACGTGGAGGAATCGGACGAGCCGTTTGCCGAGCGAGTCACTGAGCTTGTCCAGGATCCCGACGCCCGCGCTCGGCTGGCACGCGCCGGGCGGGAACTTGTCGAGGCGAGATACAGTTGGCGCCAGATTGTGAGAGAAACCGCTCAGCATTTGGAGCACCTTGTGGAGGAGCGTCGCCAGCATGTCGGCAGTGAATGAGGTATTCAACAGAGCTTGGTATCTGTGGCGGCGTAACCGCTGGATGCTCAACCCTCGCTCATATATCTCGTCATTCCCGGAAGTGCCGATTCAGCGTCCGGTCTTTCTCCTGGGCGTGCAAGGCGGGGGACTGACGCTTGTCTCCCGGATGCTGCGACGGCACCCTCGCATCGTATCAGTCAGCGGCAACCACCGTTACTGGGCCGGTGCCGACGAGATCCACACTGTGTTCGGCCCGCTATTGCCGCCAGAGTTGACCGGCACGCGCTACAAAGTCCCTTGGCCCGACCACCCGCTGTTCGACCCACCCCGAAGTTGGGCTTACGCAAGCGACGAGCTGTTGCCCTATTACCGCAAGACGTCCCAGGACGCCACGCCGGAACTGCGTGAACGGCTCCAGCGCGTGATTCGCATGTCCGTCGCTCAACATGCCGAAGATCCGGATCAAGCGCAATTCATCGACAAAAGCCAAGTCTATACCGTCCGAATCAGCCTTGTTCGCGAGCTGCTTCGGGAAAACTATCCAAAGTTTGTCCTTGTACCAGTCAACCCCTTTGCGAGTTGCTATCGCGCCGCGTTGGGCAAGGCACAAGACATGTATCGGCTGCGCCATCGATTATCGTTCCTGGAGCGCTTGGATATTTGCGCCCAGCATTGGAAGAACTCAATGCAATGTGCTCTCGAGGATCGCGACGACGACCTCATGATCGTCAAGTTCGAGGATATTCTCACGGATCCGAGTCGCTCGATCGGACGGATCTGTGAGCACGTCGAGATTGACTATCGTGATGACCTGTTGCCGGCCCCCAACGATCGGGTGCCGTTCGGGTCGCGGTTCCGCGATCGATGGTATCCATTGGACCCAGATCGTGCCTTGAAATATAAAGAGCAGGCTTCTGATGAAGAACTCGATGTCATTCACGCACAGTGCGCGGAGATTGCGGCTGAGTTGGGATATGAAGATCATAAAGGATAAGGTATAGATCGTGCGTTTCCATAGGCCGGATGGCTTCGGAAGGAGAACTCCCCTTGAAATGGGATTCCTTCGGTAGCCTGGTATCGTACGCCAATCTTTGATTGGGAAGGCGTTGTAAACGGAGATGCGGAGGCGTAATCGTCCATGATTGCTAACTTGGAACACGTCCAATGGCGATATTATCCCGAGCCGTTGTCTGGCATTGCTCTTAGCTTGAAGCGGCGCATGCGTCTTTATTGGTGTGATGCATGACAATTACAAATGACAGCCAATTGCTCAAAAATGGAGAGGATCGGCCCAGGGTATCTGTCGTCATTCCGATACGGAATGAGGAAGAATACCTACCTCAATGCCTCAATTCGATTTTAAGAAATGACTATCCACACGAATACATGGAGATATTGGTTGTCGATGGGATGAGTACCGATGGCTCTCGTGCGATTGTAGAAAGCTATATGAAAAGATACCCGTATATAAAACTGTTTGACAATCCTAAGATAATTCAAGCTTCTGCAATGAACATAGGACTTCTCAATGCTGAAGGAGATATTATCATTCGAATGGATGCACATACGGTCTATGATAGCGACTATATTCGGCAATGTGTGTACTATCTCGAAAATACTGAAGCCGTTAACGTCGGTGGCGCGCAACGAGCTGTGGGGACTGACTTCATAACCGAAGCCATTGCAATCACAACAACGTCGCCATTTGGGATCGGTGATGCCCGATTTCGATACTCAAACCAAGAGGAATGGGTAGACACCGTGTATTTAGGTGCATGGAAGAAACGAGACCTGGAGGTTATCGGCGGATTCAATGAAGACTGGGCCATCAACGAAGATTATGAGCTGAACCATCGATTGCGAGAAAGAATCGGGCAGATATTGTTAACCCCCCATATCAGAAGTAGGTACTATGTGCGGTCAAATATTGGATCACTGGCACGGCAGTATTTTAGATACGGCCAGTGGAGGGTAAAAACACTCGTTGCCTATCCCGAATCACTGCGTTGGCGACAGTTGATTCCTCCAGTATTGACACTGGCATTGGCCGTCTCGCTGATTCTGTTGGCAATTATTCCGAACATTGCCTTAGTCCTGCCGGCCAGCTACGTGCTGATATCGCTCGTTGCTTCCACATATACAGCCAAAAGCCAGGGCTTTCGCTATATTGTTGTTCTGCCTTTCTTATTCATGGTTGTGCACCTAAGTTGGGGAATCGGCTTCTGGTCAGGTTTAGTGGCATTCGGCGTTCCACGCCTGTCTTGGAGAACTCTTCTCCGTGCTTTCCGGTCACCAGCCTAGGTGTTCAGTCCCAGGGTATGCTGGTTCAGTGCGAACTTGGGCCTCCGCTGGATCGCGGATCGAGCGTTCAGCTGTGCCAAACAGGCCGCACAGAGCAAATCGAGATCGTCATTTGTCATTGTGCAATCATTGCCGCTGAGCTGAGATGTTGAGTATCATCTCGGCAGCGAACGTGACTTTCAAATATGGAATGCGAGGAGGATGGTTTCATGACCACTCGAGCGCTCGTGACCGGCGCAGGCGGCTTCATCGGCAACCATTTGGTTAAGTTCCTGGCCAACAAGGGCTATTCGGTCCGCGGCGTGGACATCAAGACCCCCGAATATGAGGAGACCGCGGCGCACGAGTTCGAGCTCTTAGATCTGCGGCGCTGGGACAACTGCCTCGTTGCGACACGAGACATCGCGGAGGTCTACAACCTGGCGGCCGACATGGGCGGCATTGGCTACATCACCGCGGATCACGCCAACGTCGCGCGCAACAACGTTCTCATCAACGCTCACATGCTGGAAGCCTCGCGCCTCAATGGAGCTGATCGTTTCTTCTACTCATCGTCGGCGTGCATCTACCCCATGTACAAGCAGACGGACGCTGATGTCACAGCCCTCAAGGAGGAAGACGCCTATCCCGCGGAGCCCGAGGAAGGCTACGGATGGGAGAAGCTCTATACCGAAAAACTGTGCCAATACTATCAAGAAGATTTCGATTTCGAGACACGTGTGGCGCGATTCCACAACATCTACGGGCCACTCGGTGCCTACGACGGGGGTCGCGAAAAGGCTCCGGCGGCGCTGTGTCGCAAGGTGGCACTGACCCGGGACGGCGACACCATCGAGGTCTGGGGCGACGGCAAGCAGACGCGCTCCTTCATGCACGTGGCCGACTGCGTCGAAGGGATCTATCGGCTGATGCAATCCGACCATCCTGAGCCCTTGAACCTGGGCAATGACCGAATGGTGACGATCAACGAGCTAATCGACATCATTGCCGACGCGGCGGACAAGACAATCCACAAGCGCCACGACACGAGCAAGCCCCAGGGCGTGCGTGGGCGCAACAGCGACAACACGCGCCTGCGAGAAGTCCTACATTGGGAGCCGCAGGTCTCGCTCGAGGAAGGCATCGCTGAGACCTATCGCTGGATCGAGGACGAGCTGCGTCGAGCGGGACGACGCCCTGAATCGGTCGCCACAGGCTGACCGGCCGCAACTTGGTGGTCGAATCTTAGGCTTGGCGTCTCCATCTCACCCCGCATTACACCAAAAGGGTCGATCAGAGCCGCGTCCACGTGACCCCACTCTAAGGTCAGCCGGAATTCGAGCAGACTGACACGATCCTGCATATGTAGGAGGAGTATGGCGTGGTCCCATCCAGGGCGAGGAACCAGGTTGCTTAGGTGTGCGCCGTATTGACATCGGCGTCGGCCTCGTGACAGAGATCGCCATACAGCGTCTCGACCGCGGTGAGCATGCGCGTGTGCCCGAACATCTCCATTGCCTTCGCTTGGCCGGCCTCGCCCATCTGCTTGCACAGGCTTTCGTCGTGGCTCAACCGACGAATGGCTGATGCCAAAGCCTCGACATCATTGGGAGGCACGAGTAAGCCGTTGACGCCGTGCTCAACGAGCTCGGGGTTGCCGCCCACGTCGGTCGTGATCACGGGCAACCCCGCCATCATGGCTTCAATGATGGTAAGCGGCAACCCTTCCCATCGAGAGGGCAACACGAACAGATCCGAGGCACTGAGCAACTCGGGAATGTCCTCGCGCTGGCCTGTCATAACCACGCGCCCTTCCAAACCGTGGTGCTGAACGTACGTATGCATCCGAGCCCCGTAGGGACCGCTCCCCACGACCAGCAGTCTCCCATGGTCCACGGTCCGCATGGCCTGTAGCAGGGCGAATGGGTTTTTCTGATGGACCAAGCGACCCACAAACGTCAGCGTCGGTCCCGACGCCAGTTCCAGCTCCTCGCGGACCCGAACGTCGCTGGCATTCATAAATGGAGTCGGGTCAATGCCGTTATGAATGACCGTCATCTGATCCTCTCGAGCCACACGGAACTGCAAGGCGAGCTGCTTGTCATATCGGGATACGCAGATGATCCTCGTGCTGATCCGAGCTACCATCCGCTCTGCCAGCGCAATAACCCACCGCTTCCACAGAGCGCGCCCTTCCGCAAAAGCCCAGCCATGCGCTGTGAACACGATAATCGGCACCTTGGCCATCCAGGCAGCGATGCGCCCCAACAGCCCAGCCTTCGTGCTGTGGCAGTGCACGATGTCGAACCGCTCGCGGCGGAGCCAGCGGTAGATTTTGACGAACGCCCATGGGTCTCGGATGGGGTGGACATACCGAGTTATCGTGGGGAATTCGATGGCTCGAATGCCCTCGGATTGCAGATCCTCGACGAGCGCGTCGCCCGGGCCACAACCGACGGTCACGTCGTAGCGCTCGCTGAGATGAGAGGCCATCTGGTAGACGACGTGCTGGGCGCCACCGCGCTCCGACAACGTCACCAGCAACAGGACCTTCGGTTTAGCCGCTGTCATGAGATCGCAGTCCCGTCTCGATGATCGTCGGCCTCCGGTTGAGCCAGAGCAAGGCCCATGAACACGAAGAAGTGACGCCAATGGAGGGTGTCGATGACCAAACTCATCACCAGGATGCCGATCAGAACGATTGCCAGCATCTCCGTATCCGAGCGATCCGTGGATGGGCGTTGCCGCAAGGCTCGCCCGACGCCTACAAGGAGACAAGCTAACCCAACAAGACCGATCAAGCCAAGTTCGTACCAGACCCGCAAGTAAAGGTTATGTGTCGCATAACTCAAGACCGGCTCACTTTGCCCTGGGCCGAGGCCAAACGTAAACGCTAGCACATTTTCATTCGCTTGCTCGTCCCCCCCCGTAGAGCGCTCGATGGCTTTCTCTTGGAATTCGAATCGTTCATGGTCGTAACTTTTGTATAGGGTCAGCCGATCTTCCAGCATCGACCAGACGCCCGGATGGAGGACCATGGCCACCGCCAAAACCATGCCGACGGCAATCGGCCAACCTCGAATCCATTGGCGAAAGGCACTCAGCCACGACCGATCCCGACTGACCCTCCATAGAAACGCTAAGGCAAGGCTGATAGCCAGTCCACCTCCTGCCATTCTGGATCCTGACAAGATGATGGCGAACGTGAGCAAGAACCCGCTTCCTAATTGCGCAGATGCTAACCAAAACGTCAATCGGTCCCGCACAACCGGTAAACGGAACCAGGCCAGTACAACGGCGGTCACAAGATAACCGCCGAAAACGTTAGGTCCTTGAAAGACGGACATGGCTCGAAAATCAAAAAACATGAAGACCTCAGACTGAGGGAAGAGATCGAAATAGGCGAGTATTCCGATAACCGAGGCAACTAGACTACCCCCGATAAAGGCAAGGTAAAGTCGATGCCGTACAGCGGGATAACCTGAAAAGTTAATGAAGATTACAGAAATAACAAACATCTCTGCGGTCGCCAGCGTAAAGAAGGCAGCACGCCCGAGCTCGGGCGCCCAGAGGAGACTGACGTGCGAGAGCGCAAGCAAGCCGATTGCGACCCTGACCAACGGCGCAAACGGCTGCCAGAAGGCGCTTGGCCGTGTGAGGAACAACGCGGCGCCGAGCCCCCAAATGAGGAAGTCGACCGGAGCAGGTTCAATCCGGATGAAGGGCATCAGCCAGAGGACGGCCACAAGGCCCCATTGGAAATGAGTCTCAAAGCCGGACCAACGTCTTATGAACGCCATCCTGCCCACTTCCCTCGGAAGACAGCCCAGTAATAACGGGCCTGTCGCCACCGCCCGTGAACGATGCCATAGGGGACCATACTCAGGGAACGTAAAAGATGGTAAAGTTTAAACCATGCTGGATACTCATTCTTTTCAAGTACCTTACCCATACCTGTCCCGAATTGGTAACCTTTTTGGAAGTCGGTAAAATCCGGCTTTGGGTGATAGACAACAAGATGGTTTGCGAAATAGACCGTGAACTTACACTTCAACATTCGTACGATAAGGTCAACATCCTCTCCGCCACCCCAAAGGGTGCCGGCCCCCAGACCAAGCGTTTCGTCAAAACCGTCAACGGCCGTGAGTGATCCACGTCTCAGAAACATTGTACTTGAATTGACAGGTGAAGGGTTATGCGATGCGAACAGTGCCTTAACGAGCTTCTTGCAGTTTGCTGATGTCGTTGCATTAAACTTATCGACAGTTACAGGATGATCAGTAGGTGCATTGACCTGAATATACCTTTCATTCCAAAGACGACGTCCCAGAACGCCATCACAGCGTGTATATCTCGTCATGAACTCATGAACGTGGCTCAGAATATCCGGGGGATAGAAGCAGTCATCATCTGGAAATGCAACGATATCGCCCTTCGATACTTCAGTTCCTTTATTCCGGGCTCGAGATAAACCTACTTCGCTGTATGTATGAATGATACAAATCTCGTGCTGATATTGCTGTACCAACGGCAATAAGCGGTCATCTTGATTTTGGTCAACAATTATCAGCTCGAAGTCTCCATACCTCTGGGCGATTAATGATTTTAGTAATTGATCAAGCTGTTCATACCGATCCTTCGTCGCAACTATTAGGGAGAATTTCATGTTACGATCGATCCAAGATCCACATCCTCTTCGGCAGCCGGGTCATTATCTATGAACTTGTCGATTATTTATCTTAGATAACGCGATGTGCGAGTTTTCAGTGAGAGATCAAGTTGTCGAACTGGAGCAGCT
>JBDGQN010000233.1:0-245 GCA_042219055.1 Salinibacter sp.
CTACGAGCGTCCCTACCGGGCCCGCCTGCCGGACTACCATCGACTCGACGTGTCCCTGGGACGTTCCTTCGACGTTGCCCCGAACGTTCGTCTGTCCGCGGAAGCCGGAGCAATCAACGCCTATAACCGGGCCAACGTGTTCTACATCGATCTCTTTACGCTCGATCGGGTCGACCAACTGCCGATCATTCCGTACCTGTCCCTCCGGGTGGACTTCCAGTAGCGACGACCTGTGGCTCTGGGCT
>JBDGQN010000233.1:255-4030 GCA_042219055.1 Salinibacter sp.
CCAGTCCCCACGCCTGATGCAACTGCCTGCGTTCTTCCGTCGCCGCTTCGGCGGTCCGGTCCTGGTGGCGGTCTTTGGGACCCTGCTCTTTGCCACGGGCGCCTGCGATCCGTCGGTGTCCGTGATCAAGCCTTCCGATCAGTACCGGTTTTCCCTCTTCGGGACCCTCGACGTGGCGGCCGATACGCAGGTCATTCGGGTGGAGCCTCTCAGCGACCCGACTCCCATCGGCGCCTCGCCGGACCTCAACGCGAGCGTCGTTCTTCGAAACCTGGACGCCGGCACGCAGGTGGCCCTTAAGGACTCCTTCGAGGTGGTGAGTGGAGGGGTTGCCAAGGTGCACAATGTCCGGACGACCGACTCAATCCTCCCGGGCACGAACTACCGCGTCTCTGTGCGTGTGGATGGGAGTGCGGTGACGACGGTTACCACGACCACGCCCCCCCAGCCCCCGATCCTTGAACACGATCCCGACTCAACGGACGACAAGCCGTTCCTGCTGCCGTGCGAGTTCAACTTTCAAAATGAGCCCGTGCGGTCGGAAAACACATTCACACTTCGGGCCTCTGGGCTCGACGCTGTGGCCGCCACCAAGGTCCAATACCCCGTGAAACTCGGGGGGCAGAGGGTCGCCTCTTTTACACAGTTCGACCACTACGAAGACGTCGCCTACAACCCGAAGGACGAACTGTACCGGGTATCCATCTACTACGCACGCGACCTCATCAGGGTGAATGAGCAGAGCCAGGGATGCCCCTCCCGGGCGGAGTTTGTCGAGCCCTACGCAGTGGTCACCGTGGTGTCGGGGGGACCGGACTGGCCCGATTGGCGGGACGCGTCCCTCAATGAACTGGCCCGCCCGGACACGTTCTCGAACGTGGAGGGGGGGCACGGCTTCGTCGGGGGCGTCTACTCGGACACGATTCGGGTTCACATCCGGCCCCGCAATTGACGGGTCCGTACGGGACATCGGCGGACCTTCGATCGAAATGTTGACATGAGCGATTCCCAGAACAGACGCATCGATTTTCGCTCCCCGGAGCATGTGCTTCCCTATCCCCGCTGGGTCGAGGTAGGGGTTGTCGTCGGGTTTTGGGGGGGGGCTATTTTCTGCTGCGGATCGCGTGGGAGTACGTGAATCGAGCCTATTCCGTCGACGCGGGCCTCGGGGAGAAGGTGCTCATCCCCGTCGTAGGATGGGCGCCGTTCTGTAGCCTGTATCTTCTGCTCACGTTCGTACTCTTTCGGGCCTGTCGGAAAATCCGTGTACGGGAGCTGGGGTGGACGGGTGCTGTCGCAGCGCATTTGGGGCTCATGTTCGTCGTCACGGTTGGCTCGGAGGTACTCATCGAGCAGAGCCAGAACGCACTTCTGAACTGGGGGAGCCTCCCCTCGCTCGGGTCCGATCCGGCGACCCTCACGGGCGTGGTTCAGCATCTTACCTTCATTGAGGAGATTAAAGCGTACGCGCTGATCCTGGTGGCGGGGCTGGCCCGCGACTTTTTCCTCCGTTACACCAGCGAGCAGGCCCAGGCCCACGCGCTGGAGCAGCGGGCAGAGCAACTGAAGACTCAGCTTGCCTCTGCTCGTCTCGATGCGCTGCGGATGCAGATCAATCCCCACTTTCTCTTCAACACGCTGCACGTCATCAATACGATGGCAGGCACCAATCCCGACGGGGTGCGCCGGGCCACCAGGCGACTCAGCGGGCTTCTTCGCTATGCGCTGAACACGACCGACGAGCAGGAAGTGCCGGTCTCGCGAGAGCTCCGCTTCTTGCGCGGATATCTTCAAATCCAGAAGCTTCGGCTCCGGGAGCAGTTGCGGTGTACCGTGGAGGTGGGCGCGGAGGCGGAGAACGCCCTCGTCCCGACCCTTCTCTTGCAGCCCCTGGCCGAGAATGCGGTCAAGCACGGCGTGCAGGCCATTGAGGGCACGGGGCGCCTCCGGATCGTCATTCACCGGGCCGATCACGAACTCGTCCTCCGCATCGAAGACAACGGGCCGGGTCCGCCCGGGCCTGGGGGCGAGGACGACGGGATGGGCCTGGAAAACGTTCGGGATCGACTGTCGCACCTCTATGGCGACCAGGCCGCGCTTACGCTCGACAGGTCCGATCTCGGCGGGTGTTGCGCAGAGCTTCGCATTCCGTACCACACCGATGACGATCCACAGTTCGAAGCCGTCTCGGCAGCGAAAGACCACTCCCCCGTCCGCTCGTCCGTGTCCTGAGAGAGTCCATTCGGCCGACTCCCCGCGGACCCGCAGAGCCCGCGTCCCCAGCCCCCGGTAGTTATTCCGGCCGCCTCACGTGATGTACAAACGGAAGCGGGCCGTCGTCCGTGCTGAGACAGCGCCGACGGTTCGCTTGGACGCCCCCGTAAGAGGGGCGAGCGAGCCCCGACCCTTTGCCCCAAGGAGATCGGGAGTACAGCTGAAGATCTTTAACTAATATTGGAATGTTCAATCTAAAAATAAAGAATAGGGGCTCCGTTCGTTTTGTCTCGAATCGTCGCGTCCGCAGGGGTGTGATCCGCTCATGACTGACGATTACCAACTCCACGTTCTGATTGCCGATGACGAGCAGTACGTCCGCGAACACCTCCGGGACCTCCTTTCCTCCCGTTCGGAGGTCGGGGGCGTGACGGAGGCCCACCATGGCCGGGAGGCTGTGGAGGTCATCGAGGCGGAGGGCCCTGATCTCGTGTTCCTCGACGTCAAGATGCCCACGATGTCGGGCCTCGACGTAATCGAGGAGCTCGGCCCCGACGCCATGCCGGCGACCGTCTTCGTCACCGCGCACGATGAGTTTGCCATTGAGGCGTTCGACCTCGCCGCCGTCGATTATCTGTTGAAACCGTTCGACGAAGACCGCTTCTCGCGCGCCTTCGAGCGAGGGCTTCGGGCGCTCAAACTGACCCACGTCGAAGCATGGACCGATCGGTTTCAGGGGCTGCTCGATCTGTACGGCGAGCTGCGCACCGGTGCCAACGGCACTCAGAAGAACGGGTCGCAAGAGGAGAACGGCGAGTATCTTGAGCGAATCACCGTCGAAGAGCGCAATCAGATTCACGTCGTTCCGGTGGAGGACATTCGGTACGTGACGGCCGAGGACACGTACGTGAAGCTGCACACCGTGGACGACAGCTACCTGCTTCGGGAGCGCATGTACGAGATGGAGCAGTGTCTCGACCCGGCCCAGTTTGCGCGCATACACCGCTCCACCATCGTCCGGCTCGACTGCATCGAGTGTCTCGTGCAGCGATCGGAAAACGACTATTTCGTCCAGCTCGACGATGCGAAGCGGTTCCGCGTGAGTAGAAGCCGACAGGACGATCTCCTTCAGCGTCTCAAGACGGGGGCCGTGACGTAGTCCCGACGGTGATTCTAAACGAACGAGGCCCCCTGTTGCTGAGCGGGACGGTCCGCGATCTCCTCTCGATGTGTTTTCTCCGAAGGTGGTGTGGGGGCCGACGGCGGACCGCAGACGGCCGGTTCTCGACGTTCATCAGCGGTCTGTCCTCCGAAGGCCTCCGGATCGCGGTCCCCGTGCGTCGAGGCAGCATTTCCATGGCCAACTCACAGTGTTGGAGTGCGACCCGACGGTGAAGGGGATGAGGCGAGAATCGCCGTCGTGGGGGCTGGAAAATCCCCTCGTCCCGCCCCGACCTCACGATCGGAAGTGCGTATCACTCGCTACACATATTGACAACTCGCTTCTGTGGGGGCGCAATTGACTGCATTCCCCGAATCAGTTTTCAGCCAGGCGCATCCG
>JBDGQN010000233.1:4040-4326 GCA_042219055.1 Salinibacter sp.
TCGTCATTGTCCGGAAGTCACGCCACGCCACCGATGCGCACTGGGTCTGATCAGTACGTTTCGTTCTTGCTCGATCGAACGCGTACCGCCTGTCGGAACGAGGGGTACAGCGTCAATACGGAGGAGCGCTATCTGTACTGGGTCCACCGGTTCCTCAACGATTGCGGGGTGTCCGCTCCCGGCGATCTTCGGGCAGAGTCTGCCCGGGCCTTTCTGCGCACTCTTCAGGACTGCACGTACTCGACGAGGAAGCAGGCGCACAACGCCCTCGGCTTTCTCTTCGACG
>JBDGQN010000234.1:0-11647 GCA_042219055.1 Salinibacter sp.
TCGGCGCGGTTCTGGAGCACGTGTTTCAAATCCTCGTAGGTAGGCTGAAAGCTCGGTCCACCCGGCGCTTTGCAGGGTGGGGTCGGTGCGGTTTCAAATCCTCGTAGGTAGGCTGAAAGCGATGTCGGCGTGCACGTTCCAGACGCTCGCGCAGAAGTTTCAAATCCTCGTAGGTAGGCTGAAAGCATGACAGGCATTGTGGACCGCCATATCAGAGACGCGATGTTTCAAATCCTCGTAGGTAGGCTGAAAGCGTTGAGCACTTGGGCGCGGGCAAATAGGGCTTCCGGGTTTCAAATCCTCGTAGGTAGGCTGAAAGCGAGCTTCCCGTCGTCACCGCCTATTGGTTCGCCTGGTTTCAAATCCTCGTAGGTAGGCTGAAAGCCAGGACGAACTTCTTGGGCGACTTGCACGATGCCCGTTTCAAATCCTCGTAGGTAGGCTGAAAGCCAAATCTGCCCGCAAGGCTAGGCATCGCCTCCTCCTTCTCCACTTGTCAAAGAGCGATTCTCAATCGAAGCGTATAGCATTGATCGCCCCAAGGTGTCAAGCACTGAGCGATTCACCGGATTGTCGTCGATCTCCTGGGGACAATGCGCGATTGGGGGTCGACGACATCCAGACTTCAGACGATCCATTCGGGTTCCCCTTTCTCTTGCCCATACGCTTCGCGCTCCATCCATTGGCTTGAGCGGAATCTGAAGAACAGTACACTGTCTTCGGATTCATCAATGCTGTCCAGAATCTCAGCTTTGAGCTGTTCAAATTGCGCTTGGGTGAGTTCGCCTTCCAGAAGTGAATTCTGAACCCATGTCAGGTATCGCCGAGCGACTTTGAGGACCTGGGCTACGCGGTCAACGTTCACATCGTATGCCAAGATGATGTACATCGAGTTTACCACCGACTGACAAAGGGTTGGTAGGTGACATCGCCAATCAAGTGCTTCTCCAGTTTGTACAATTCAAGCCGTAGGAGATGACGGTATGAGACACTCCTTTTCAGCTGTCGATGCTTGACGGTTTCGTTCAATCGTGATTCCCACTCCTGGAGAAACGTTCGACGTCCGGCGTCAGTTAGGTGGATTCCATTGAGTTCATTGGTGAAATCTCCCTTGGAGAGTTGGTTCTTCTGGAGCAAGCGAAGAATCAAGCGATCGACCAGGATCGGTTTGAACACCTCAGCGACGTCGAGGTTGAGCGAAAATCGGCGGAATGTCGCCGCATGCAGAAAGCCGATTCGCGGGTCGAGATGCGTCTTGTAGATTTCCGATAGAACTGCGGTATAGAGGAGGCTATTGCCGAAGGAGATGAGCGAGTTCATGCGATTCTGCGGGGGTCGGCGACTGCGCTTGTCAAACTGGAAGTCCTCGTCATCGACAATCTGGTCGATCGCTTGATAGTAGGCTCCCCTTGCTTGTCCTTCGATCTGCATTAACTGCTCGATGGTTGCTGTCTGTTCGAGACTTGATAGATGGCCGCCGACCGCCTCTTCAGTATCGGCGACCGACTTTCCGCGATTTCGATAATAGGCTAGGACCTTCTGGAGGTTCGTGAGCGCGCCTTCCACGAAACGGCGTGCTAGATCTAAACGATGCTCCTCGTTTTCGTAGTGATTGACTTGCTTGAGCACGAGATGGCCGGAGACGTTGTGCTCACGGGGATAGAAGCTGCCGATGTAGTATGCGTAGTAATTGTAGAAATGGACGGGGATTTCATGTTGCTGGAGGTAGTCCAGAACCCGCTTATTGATGTCGATCTCCCCAAAGACGTGGATCTCCTTGACCTGCTTGATCGGAAAGTACTTCGGTGAGCCTGCGTCCTGGGCTTCCTCGGCAGCTGGTGGGTCGAGATACAGGGTATTCTGCTTCCGTCTCAGTTGGCCGCTGCTCGTCAAATAGAGGGAGCGCTTCATACCAATGTTCCTTTCGACTCCTTATCCGCGGCTAGGATCTGTATGGCTCCAGCAGAATTCCTTGTAGGCGCACGCACGACAGAACGGAATCCAGCGAGCCGGCGGAGGCTCAGCTTGCTCAGTCAATTGCTGAAGGTCGCTCAGCGTCTGATCAAGGTCAGATCGACCTTGCGCATCCAAGATGACTGGAATGCGCTTTCGCTCCTTGGGGATTCGAATCTCCCCCGAGGCTTCGATGCCGTACGCTTCA
Source organism: Salinibacter sp. (assembly GCA_042219055.1). GTDB lineage: Bacteria > Bacteroidota > Rhodothermia > Rhodothermales > Salinibacteraceae > Salinibacter. Next base: position 2,162 of record JBDGQN010000234.1, read on the forward strand.
AGCTGACTCAGATAGAACAGCAATTGCAGACGGGCGGCGTCGACATAGCGGGACGACTTCTTCACCTCGACAAGAAGATGCTCGCCCTCGTCAGTCTCAATCAGATCCGCTTTCATTCCAGGGAGGCTGATCTCGCGCCGTTGACTGCGCGGATAGGAACGTCCACCGATGAAGCGGCCTAGTTCCAGATAGGGATCGTCTTCGTCCGGATTGAGTCCATGTGCCATGAGCCATGCTTCCCGTCGGCAGATGTTCGCGTACCAGATGAGTGTTCCCGTGATCCTGGTCATATTGCGCCCTCTGTCGCTCTTTCCTTGCTCGACTCCCTTGCTAAGCGATCCAAGCTTCCGATAGATCGTCGTCCATCCAGCGGAACCCGGTTTGAGGATCGTAGAAGTGGTCGAGCATGTCCGTCGGAACATGAAGATAATCGACCGACCCCTTTTCAAACATGGGCGGTGGCGGGTTGGCGGCCACTCGCGACGCGAGTGGCGTGATCGTGTAGTTTTCAAGTTGCGGTTGCAGGATCTTGAGGCGCATTCGTCGTTGCTGGAGGTTCTCCATTCCCAAGACCTCCTCCAGTTCAAGCAGCAAGTCACTGGCCTCCTCATCCTGTTCGACGAAGACCCGATACGCGGGCAGATCCTCGATCAATTGGAAGCAGCAGAGTGGGAGCTGATTCTGAGTGCCGTGACAGTCCACGTTGCGACAGTAATCCAGTCCGTCCAGGGCCTGGACAAACTGGTGGGCACGGGTTTGAGAGATCCGGTCCTCGATCTCGCCGAAGTAGGTCTCCAGGTGCGTCAGGGCCTCTTGATCGGTGCAGGAGGGCAGCAGTTTCCGGGTGACATCGGGCAGGATCTGGCCATAGACGCGGTTACCTTGTCCTTCTTCCAGCTCGAGCACGTGAAGGACGCTGGGCGTAGGCTTCGCGTTGCGATTAATGCGTCCCGCCACTTGGATGATCGACTCGAGAGGGCCCAGCTCGCGCCACCCCTCCGCGAAGTCGAGGTCGATGCCAGCCTCAACGACCTGGGTGGCGACCAAGGTAACGGGCTTGCCGTCGCTCAGTTGATCGCGGATTGATTCCAGTGTCTGCCCGCGATCCCGTGGTGTCAGATTGGTGGAGAGGTAATGTAGATGGGGAACCTGGCGCTCCTGAAGTGCGCGATAGAACTGGAGAGAGAGCCTGAGTGTATTGACGACGATCAACTGGCTATGCGGGGGCGGATCGACAAATCGATCGGCAAGCTCCTCCATGCTTGACGGCGGTTCCCGTTCGATGCGGACACGGCTCGGATAACCTTCAAGGTAAGGTGCTAGCTCTAGCCCTTCGACGAGACGAGGCTGCGTCGCCGTCATGCTGATGACCGTTACACCCAGCGACTCCAGATCGCTCAGAACCGTGCGCATCAACGGCCAATACTCCGCGGGCAGTGCCTGGATCTCGTCCAGGATGAGGATTGCTCCCTCGGCAAGCGTATGCAGCTTCTTGAGCGTCTTGTTGCGGTGACCCAGCAGCGTATGGAAGACCTGCACGAAGGTCGTGATCACCACCTCCGCATCCCACGCATCTGCCAACAGCAGGCGATCCTCTAACGCCTTCGTATCTTCCTCGTCTAAGGGCGGCTCCTGTGTCAGGGGAGCCAGGTGATGGTGAGCGAGAAGATAGTCGTTCGGATCGACACCAGTGTGTTGCAGAACCTTGCGGAAGACATCCTCATTTTGACGGATGAGATTGATAAAGGGCAGCGCGTAGACGATCCGCGGCGTGATTCCTCTCTGTGTGCAGACACGGTTCTGGAGCTTCAGGGCGGCATTGAAGGCGGTGAGGGTCTTGCCCGCGCCGGTGGGCGCGCTCAGCGTCAGCGATTGGGGATAGAGATCGTCCAATGAGGCGTTGACAATCTTCTCATTGACTCCGTCATAGAGGGCTTCGCGAAAGGGCGTGAGTTCGCTATTCTTGGAAAGTTTGGCGCAATACTGATCCACCATATCTGGCGGAAGGGGATCCGGACGCTCGGGCAGTTCAACTTGAGCGGCCTGCTTCTTGTCGGCATCGATCAGCGTGGAGAACAGCAGGCTGGCATGCCAGTAACGATCTCGGTCGACGGAAAGTCCATCTGCGAGATCCAAGGCCTCGTCGTTCAGGGTCTCCAGCGTCGTCCATACCTCGCCGTTCAGAAAGGGCTCTGGATCGGGCAATGCCAACTCGTGGCACAATGATGGCAGGGCAGGCTCGATGTCCTCGGCTTGTTGAGCCAATGCCTTAAGTGAGGAGCGCAGGCTTCCTTGAATCGTCGGGAAGTCCGGCGGGTCTACCTTGCGCGGGATCAACTCGCTCGGCGTACGCATTTGCCCGTGATGCCGGGCGACGGCGAGGAACACGATCAGCGCATCCAGGTCCGATTGTTGGGCGACCCATGCTCCAAAAACCGCGCCGAAGTAGGCGTGTTGCGTCGCTGGGCCCTTGGGTTGATGCCCATATAGATACCGCTGGAACGGCGGTGTTGCCTTGCCGAGGTCATGGACAAGCGCTGCCAGTTGCGCTTCCCTCTGTAGGGATCTTGGAGCGTAACGCGTGGCAAGTTGAGCGACGGCTGTGAGATGATCGAGAAGAGGCTCGCCTGGGCGGGCCTCCAACTGCGCGACTTCACTCGGTGTCATAGGAGCGCATAGGCGCCGCGGTCGCTGACGAGGACGGGTCCGTCGTAAGTGCAGGTGAGGGCTTGACCCTCTGCTTCAACGAAGAGGTCCTTCGCCTCGGTCAGCCGGCGATCCTGTCCTAGCCGGATCGGATAGCGATCGCGCAGCACACGGAGTCCCTCCTCAAGGGCCAAGTCGGCAGTTGCCTCGACGTCGAGGGCCCCCAGCAGCTCGCCGCGGTATCCGTCTCGGACCTCACCTTCCAACGGCATGGTCTCCTCGACCCAAGCGCGGCAAGGCGCGGTGCCGAGATAGAGCGGATAGTGCGGAGCCGCCAGAGCGGCTCCCAACCGATCGCGCCTTTCGCCTTCCAAGCCGCTTAAGACCACCTCGTAGGCCAGCGTGTCATCCAGATCGATCGGGGCAATCAACTGGGTGGGGATCTGTGTGTGCCCTTCCTCGCCGCGCAGGCTGTTTTCGGAGCCTTCGGTGATCTTGAGCAGGTTGACCGCCTGCATCAACTGCCGCCATGAAGCTCGCGGGCGAACGGCGAATCGGACGTCTCGGAAGACGTCGCGATACTCGTCGGGATTGAGCCCCAGTGCGGCCCCCAACAACCCGGCAATCGTCGGCGGAGGAGGCACCGGATAACTCAGCGATGACGAGTTGGTGTAGAAGCGGCGAAAGTGTGCGAATTTACCCTTCAGTTCGAACTGGAGCGCCGTCATGCTATAGCTGGGTGAAGCCCGGCAGTGCCTGCAGTGTCTCTTCCCCTGTGACCGTGAGGTCAGGGTGACGCCAATAGCGCACCGAGGCAATATCGCTCTCGTACCGGCCCAAGGTCTCCGCCAGGCGGCCCACGTCGAGGATATAGTCCCCCATGCTACGCCAGCGCTCCTGACGGACCTCACTGTCCATCTGCAGATAGTCGCGCGGATCGCCGAACGGCGGCGGGCTGTCCTGCCAGTCGACCTTGAGATAGAGCCGTGGCGTCTGCCCCAACTTGCTTCGGCTGGTTGCCTCGCTGGAGAGGGACCGCAGCAACCCCTCTTCCAAGTGCTGTAGATCCGCGTCCTGGAGGCGTGTCTTCTCGCCCCGGGCTTGTGCCACGTGGCCCCAGAAGGCAATCAGGGCATAGTAGACACGCCAGTCCTTACCGAACGTGCCGTATTCCGCCTTTTCGCCTCCGCGGCCAGAGAAGGTCGAGCTGATGGTCGCTGAGGGATTGATTTCCACAGGATGGAGCGAGTAGCCCCATTGGAATTGCACCGGCCCCACGAAGGGACCGAACGACTCGCCGCGGGCCTCGTCACCGGGTTTGACCGGAACCGTGGCTCCGAAGAGGCGCACGTCGATCAAGCGGTCCAGGAACCATGACGGGAAGTCCTGGTCCGATTCCGTTGCCTGATACTCCTCCAGCAGTGTTCGGTAACGCCCATCGGCGTCGGTCGTCCGATCGTCATCGCTGCGGCGAACCCAGATGTCATGGCCGTTGCCGTGCCAATAGTCGCGCAGATAGCGCTTCAGGCGCACGTCGCTCACGAGCAATCGCCGCGTAATGGGGTCCATGCGAGGACGATTCTCATCATCGGGATCGCCATTGGGGTTCGTATCCTTGGCGTCGTAGAGAAAGAGCAGTTCGGCGTTACTCTGGCTCATTTTCGTTTGTCGCCTCCTCTCGATTCGCACTCAATTGGATCACTCGGCGGGTCTCGTGGGCGTACCCGGACAGGAGGTAGTAGACGTTCTCCCGGTCTGAAAGGGGCCACTGCGGCAAATTGCGATCCAGAAGCTCACGAGCAGCTCCGTGAATGGTCTCGCATTCGCGATTGAGGGCTCGATACTGGCGTAGCTTATCGAAGATTTCCACGGCGAACGTCTGGAGCCGGGGTGGAGACATCCCGTGATACCCCAGCTTTTCCAAGATCGGCTTGGATCGCCACTCCGAGACCCGTCCCTGTTGATAGGCGACCTTCGCCACCAACACGCCCAGCAGAAACAGGGCTTGTTCAGGATGCCCGAGCTGAAGCTCGTTGACGATCTCACGATAGGGCTCAGGCACCGCGTCCGTGTCGTCCATGGCGCGCTCCTCCTCTTCTTGCCAAATTCCGAGGTCCATCAACATGGCTCGCCAGACCAGCGTCCGAATGATGTGGTTGTGAAGCTCGGGACAGTTGCTCCCGGATTGTGCGCATTCTTGCGAGACAAGGTGGAAGCCGGCGTTGCGGTAGTGAACCGCCTGCGCAGCGGAGAGAAACTCCCCAATCTGGGCCTGCGCTCGCACGGGTTCACCGAGGAACACTTGTTTAGCGAGTCGCAGCGCCGGTTCCACCACCGGATAGCCGCCCGATCGCCGCAACGGCAGGATGCGCAACAGCGCGCTCAGGCCACCGAGCCAGGGCTGATTGGGGTGACCCCAATGCCGTTCGCCCCAATCTTTGGCGGTGTTCATGGCCTGTGCGACGCGCTCCATGCGGGACGGCGGAACCTCTGGAATGGTTTCCCTGACCTTGATCCCTGCCTTAACAGGCTCAACGAGCACGAGGCTGACCTGGAGGTAGGGTTGTCGCCGTCCCAACCGATCGACCATATCGGACAATTCCTGGGTTCGGTTAAGCTCGCCGATCGTCTGGGTCAGCTGGTCGGCTGATCGCTCCAGGGCTTGCTCGGTCATGGATTCGGGCTGCGCAAATTCCGGAATCAGGTATGTCGGGGAGCCGAGCAGCGCCGTCGTGAGGTGGCGCGCGAAAAAGCTTTCCCCGACCAATAGCTGGGTGTAGCAGGACTGGCAAAGCGCGTAATTGCTGTAGAACCCGTCCTTGCGAATCCCCGAAGCGAAGTTGAGCTTCTGGGTGATGTAGGTCTTGAAGCGCAGTCGAGCCAGTTGAGGATCGATGGGAGCATTTCGCCCGCACAGATGGCAGATTCCCTCATTCGCGTTAGCGAATGCCGACTCGATGAGGAGATCGTAAAGCATTGCCTGATAGTCCGGATGGTCCACCACCGGCTGAGCGCCCACCGCTAGGCTGTAGAGCTTGTCCCGACCGCCCAGCCCCAACACCTTGCCGAGATCCTTGGCAACGGCTTCGGGGCGCCGCTTCGGGCTCCGTTGATTCAGCTCGGCCCAATCGACGCTCATCTCGCCCCGCTCGCCCACCGACAGCACCGACAGCCGGTCGCTTTGCTCCGGGGCTAACTCACGGCTCTCCTCAGCCACCCGAAACTGGTCCAAGGCCAGTAGATAGCGATACAGGCCGGCATCGGGCCCGAAATCCCGGAATAGATCGGCGAATGGACCGAAGAGCTGAGCCAAGCCAGGGCGATCGGGATCTGTGTCCTCTTCGTCAAACACGCCAGGTGCCAAGTTCGGGATGGTCTGCGAGACCAGGTACTTCAGGTTGTTCGCGGTTGCCTCGATGAAAGGGGCCCTTGGCCGCGTCTTGCTCAACTGCATCCACAGGAACCGCTCTGCGGTGGCCCGATCCAGCTCGTGACGCTGCCGACGAATCAAGCCAGCTTCCGGATCAACGTCGATGACGGCAAGATAGGTTGGTTGTTGCTCACCGTTTGGCGGATCTTGAGTCAGTGCTTGGAGGGTTGCGGTCTGCCCTGCATGGTTCATGCGGACGATCTCGCCCATCTGGCGAATCCCTTGGATCATGACGTGCCCCCTGCTCTTGGGGAGCCAGCCTCCTGTGATGACCCGTGAAGCACGATACAACCGAACCCTTGGGAGTTCTTCGCGCCGATCCCCGCGTGATAGGCCATCGCCCAGAACGCCGGCGACAGGTCCAGTTCGTAGATGCCTGTCCAGGCTTTGATCACGGTCCCCTTGAACTTCACGATGTGCTGGTCTCGGGAACTTGCCTTGACCGGACGCACGCGGCCTTCCAGCGGGAATTCCTCGCCGTACCAGACCCGCGCTTTACGTTGGAGGTTCTTCAGCACTTGGTCCTCAAACTCGCCCTCAAACGGGCTGTAGTAGTACGTCTTCGGGGTGCCCTCCGCGGTATAGAGCGTACTGTAGACGGTGACCGGCGAGAGCATCTTGACCTGCGCTGTGCCCGACCATTCGGCGGCGGGTTCGGCGGATAGTTCAGCCACTTCCACGGGTTGGTCGCCCAGGCGGAGCTGTCGGTTGGTGAGGAGATGGTTGAACAGCGACGCGAGCAGATCCTCGTAAGGCGATGCGACCACCCAGCGAATCGGTCCTCGGAAGACCATACGGTCGCCTTGGGCCTGCCACTTTCCCAATAGGCGGGAGAAGGTGAAGAACTTCAACGGGCGCTGACCTTGCGGATCACGGAACCCCTCTTCGTGCATCTGTTGGGCGATCGGTTTGTCCAGATGGTGGTAGAGCAGGCCCTGCAAGAGGGGATTGTACTGGCGAGGAATCACGAGCTCTTCGGAAGGTGGGGTCAGTTGCAGTTCAAGCCGCATGGCATGCCAACCTCAAATCAAACAGATGCTGCCATACTCATAGAGATTGGGTCAACACCAGTCGACCGCGGATGTCGTCGACCCTCAATCCTGCATTCACTCCCGCCGGTCGACGACACGATGCCTATTCACCCGATGCTTGATGCCTTGCGGGACTCTATGGTAAGTCTGCGATTGGCGATCGGCTCTTTGACAAGTGGATATGGCGGCGTGGTCGCCAAGCCTTGCACGGTGATTTGGTCTTTAGCCTACCTATGAGGATTTGAAACCACGGCCTCGTCGAGCCCGTAGCTTCCCATGCCCCAGTCTTTAGCCTACCTATGAGGATTTGAAACTTCTGCGCGAGCGTCTGGAACGTGCACGCCGACATCGTCTTTAGCCTACCTATGAGGATTTGAAACCACGCTATGTGCGCCGTATTGGAGTCCCAAGTATGGGGTCTTTAGCCTACCTATGAGGATTTGAAACCTCCTCAAGTGAGGTCGGCTCGCAGGCTTTCTGGCGGTCTTTAGCCTACCTATGAGGATTTGAAACTCAATACATGCCGATCTCTACGATCACGATATAGACCCGTCTTTAGCCTACCTATGAGGATTTGAAACCCTGAACAGCGTAAGGCGTCGTTGTGGTCGCGCCGGAGGTCTTTAGCCTACCTATGAGGATTTGAAACGAGAACATGGGACTCCCAACAGACAACCCCCTTCGGGTCTTTAGCCTACCTATGAGGATTTGAAACCGACCTCCGGCCAGATGCGTCGCACTACGAGAGCACCCGTCTTTAGCCTACCTATGAGGATTTGAAACACACCTCGAAGACGGTGACCGTCAAGGTGGATGGCTGTCTTTAGCCTACCTATGAGGATTCGGATCCATCGCTCGTGTCTCGCATGGAGATTGGGCTTGCCCCGGTTTAGCGGACAGTCGAAGGCTAGGCATGTTGGTCTTCCCGGCGGTGGCCTCGATCCCACACACATGACCTTTATTGAGCACGACAAAGCCCGATCGGATGCTCACGAGGAAGACCCGCTAGCCGAGCGAAGTTTCGACCTCATGAAAATGACTGGACGCATGGATCGCCAAGGATCCGCCTTGTGATTGCATCTAAGACGAGCGCGGGCCGAGGCCCTGGCGGGGGCCTCGCGCGGACCTGTCAAGAGTGAATGGATACGCTTTTTCATAAGGGGGGTCCCGACCCCTGTGATACGCTACGGGTAAGAGGCAAAACCCGTATCCCAGGAGGCATCCATGGCCGACGATCGAGTCCCCATCGTCCTGAACCAGAGCGAGCAAGCGGCGTTACTCAGCCAGCCGAACCCGCGCTACCCCACCGGCGAGCGCAACCGGAACCTCCTCCAGCTGATGCTGGACACCGGGCTGCGGCTGAGCGAGGCGTTGGACCTGCGCTGGCGCGACATTGACCTCAACACCGGCAAGCTCCACGTCGTGCAGGGTAAGGGGGCGAAGGACCGCATCCTCTGGCTCGGGGAGGACAACCTGGAGCAACTGCAACACTGGCGACAGCGGCAGGCGGATCACATCGGGCACGCCCCCGAGCCCCTGTTCACCACGCTGGATGGCAAACGGCTCCAGGGCCGCTACGTCCAGGCGCTGGTCAAGCGGCTCGCCGGGAGGGCGGGCATCGAGAAGGACGTCAGCCCGCATACGCTGCGGCACAGCTTCGCCACCGACTTATTGCGAGAGACGAACAACCTGGAGCTGGTGCGCCGGGCGTTGGGGCACGCCAACCTCCAGACGACGCAAGTCTACGTCCACCTGACCGACCAGGACCTGGAGGCCGCGATGCGCGGGTTCCGCCGCGCGGCGGTAAGCGCGTAACCCGCGGGGCCTGGATCGGGACCGCCAAGACAGCGGCGAACCGGACCAATCTCCACAACAGCCCTGGCTTCTCGTCATCCCCTCTCACCACCGCCTGGGGGCAAGCCCTCGCTGTTCGTAGCGGGGGCCACGCTACATCAGCTTCGCATACGTGACCGCGTGCTTGGGCACCCAATAGCGGTTGCCATCGCCGTCCTCAACGATCAAGTTGAACTTATCGAAGAGCACGATCTTGCCCTCGATGGACTCGTGATTCTCCAGGTGCAACGCCATCTTCTGTTCGTTGGCCTTCAGGTCGCGGACGATGTCAATGTTCGGCTTCCGGCCGTCGGTCGATTCCTGCTCGGCCATGGGAACACCTCACAGAGACGATAGCCGGGCGAGTCGGATCGCGCCATATGGGGCTGTCCCGCAAGGGCCTGGGGTCTGGTCTGTTACCCTGTATTCGTATCCCACCTTACGGATGACGCATCACCTATTGGCATGGCGTGGCCGCTCCATGATTCAGATTGGTGTTGACCCGCTTTGGCGGACAGTTGAACGCTTAACATCTTGAGCTTTCCG
>JBDGQN010000235.1:0-4375 GCA_042219055.1 Salinibacter sp.
GGAGCCGAACGCCCTGGCTGGCCTCCATGTCGAGCACCATCGGCATCATCCCCTGTGTCAGAATGTGCTCCGACAGCAACTCTTTGACCTGCTGGGGACGGATCGAATTCGGGGAAACCGCTTCCATGAGCACGCAAAAAAATAGGTAATGAGCAGATAGCAATCCGGGAAAACGAATTCACCAATCCAGGGGACGTTTCGTACCCCCGTGAACTGTTACTTCCTCGTGTACGCAATCTCGCCCCCTACGATCGTGTAGTCCACTTCGGCCTCCCGAATCTTCTCGGCCGGCCCCTTCAGGATGTTCTTGGACAAAACCGCCACGTCGGCCAGCTTGCCTGGCGTGAGGGTACCTTTCACATCCTCCTGAAAAGCCATACGGGCGTTGTTGATCGTGTAGGACTTCAGGGCTTGCCTCCGACTGAGCGTCTCCTCCGGCGTGAACGTGGTATCGGTGCCGGGCACCTCGCGGGTGACAGTGCAGTGGAGACTGGCAAGGGGATCGATCTTCTCAACGGGCACGTCGGTGCCGTTGCCGACCACAACCCCGTCGTTCCACAGCGTCTTCCATACGTAGGCGCCCTGCTGCACCCGCTTGCGACCGAGCCGCTTGTGGTTGTAGGGCGCGTCGGAGCAGGCGTGGATGGCCTGCATCGAAGCCATCGCTCCCAGATCAGAAAAGCGCGGAATGTCGTCCGGGTGCAGGTGCTGGGCATGCTCGATGCGCCAGCGGAGCGCCTCCCCATTCACGCCCTTCTTCTGAAAAAGATCGGCAAACAGGTCGAGCGTCTCCCGGTTGGCCCGGTCCCCAATGGCGTGGACGGCGAGTTGATAGTCTTCTTCGAGGGCGATCTTCGCAATCTCGCGGACGCGACTCATCGGCGTCACGTTCGTCCCCGTGCTGTTGGGGGCGTCGTTGTAGGGCGTCAGCATCCAGGCGCTGCGGGAGCCGAGCGCGCCATCCACCGTTACCTCCCCAATGCTGCGGACGGTCAGGTGGTGGTTGGCCGCCCCGACCGTGCGGAGGGCCGCGAGGGAGTCGCGGGTGGCCGGTCGCACCTCACTCTGCGACACCATCGCGTACATCCGGATGCCCAGATTTCCGTTCTCGGCCATCGTGCGGTACAGCTCGATGGTCTCGAACGAGGCGCCTTGATCCTGAAAGCTGGTGACGCCGTTCGCAAGGGCTTCCTGCGCCGCGAGGCGGACCTTTTTGCGCTGCTGCCGGCGACGCTGGGCCGCACTCAGGTCACTGCGCGACGCCTCGAGGGCGTCCTGCACCAGCCCCTCCGCGGTCTCCACCAGCACCCCGGTGGCACGGCCCTGCGCGTCCCGCACGATGGTGCCCCCGTCGGGATCGGGGGTGTTCGGCCCGATGCCTGCGGCGTCGAGGGCCGCGTCGTTGGCAATGGCGGCGTGGCCGCTGGCGTGGGTGAGGTAGACCGGCGTGTCGGGCGCGACCTCATTGAGGCGCGCGTTGGTCGGGAAGCCTTCGACCATCCGCTCGGGCGTCGCGGACCATTTCTCCTGGTGCCAGCCGCGCCCCTCCACCCAGGTGCCCGCGGCGGTGGCCGTTACCGCCGAGTCGACCCTCGCGACGATTTGGTCCCATGAGTCTGTCCCCAGAAGGCCGAGCTGCATCTGGGCCTCCCCCATGCCCATAAAGTGGCCGTGGCCCTCAATGAAGCCCGGCACCGCGAGGCGCCCATTGAGGTCGATGACCCGCGTCTCTGAGCCGGCGTAGGCCTGGATCTCGCGGGTGCTGCCGACGGCCAGGATGGTGTCCCCCGCAATGGCGAGGGCCTCCGCGTCCCCGTATGCGGTGTCGAGGGTGGCCACCGTGCCGTTCGTCAGGACGAGATCGGCGGTGGGGTCGGACGAACAGCCGACCAGCAGAACGGCGAGGGCGAGGCCAAGGAATCGGAGACGCATGGAATAGTGGGAACGGGGCGACGAAACAGTAGCGATCGAGCCCCGGTCGGCGCTTCGACCGGGCACACAGTCTCACGAATCGGCGGCCCGTTGTCAAGATGTACCCCTGAGCAAACGGGCAATTCCCTCTTGAAGCGCCCCCCTGCGCCCGCCGCCGCTGGGCAGAAACCCCTTCCTGTCCCGGCGCCCGCGAGCACGACCGGTGGCGCGGCCCTTCGGAGCCGATCACGGGCCCGACCGGACCGAACACGCGATTGCCGTACGACCAAGAGAGGTCCCCTGCCGCTGGAGTTCGCAATGGCGACGGGTCGCAACAGGGGCGTATCCCAACGCATCGCCCCGGTCCTCAATCGGCTTTGCCCGTCTGCCCCGTTCCGCACCGGAGAGGTCCCCTCCGGAAATGCCGTTTGGCTTGATTTGTAAGGGAGAAACCTGTACACTGAGCACATATGACGGTCGGTATCACGTTGTTATGTGGAACGGTTCGGCATAATCCTCAGACCATTCCTGCAACGTATTGTCTTTCAATGACTTATTCGATCCGGAAGATCACATTATGCCGATCGGCATAATGGAACATGACGGAATGGATCAGCAGAAGATATGTTGTGCGCAGGCTACGCCTCGCCTTCATTTTTGGCAGACAGGTCAGATATTAGCTCCTGGAGGGCATTCAACTCAGGACGAAATCCCCCGTCGTAATGACTATCAAGACTTCGCAGTGCTCCTATAAAACTCTCAGAAACATCGAGCAATACAGGGACTGCCTCTATGGACTTTTGCGGATCGTACCCCATTTCCTTCACCTCTTCTGCCGCATTGAAGGCAGCAGCAGCCAATTGAGCGTTTGCTCGCTGCTCGGCTCCAGGGAGATCATTCCCATACCCTGAAGGTGACATAATCACCCCACCATTTGGTCTTGCCCCATCTGGATTCGCCACAACGTAGCGACCATCTGCATACGCTGGCCCCGGCGTATGCTCCGCCTGCGCACAACTCGCGCTGCTACTGACGCTCTCTGCGTTCCCTTCTTCCTGTTGATCACTCATATCGTTGTGGCTTTTGGTTCAGGTATCGTGATGCCTGCGCTCTCGCGCAGTAGAGCTCTGCTGTTACCTTGCGCGCATCATGTCCCCGGCCAGTCTTCGAGAAAGGGGATGTAGCAGATCGCCTTCACCTGATTTCCGATATAGAGCCGTTGATCTGATCTGGTAGCGCTCTCCCCTACGATCTCCGCTGTTTTGTCTCCCAGCGCCCTCCGTCCTCGCCTTGTCCTCCCGTTTGCGCCCGGGTTCCCTTTCCGTTTTCCGCCTTCCAGCCAGACAAATCTCGGACTGCGATACAGAAATTCTAACCCCCAACGCTTTTTCTCTCAGCTTTTCCCTTCTCCGTTGAAGAAGAAGGGTCTTCTCAAGCGAACTGGTCAAGCCAACTGGTAGATGAGGCGACGAACCGTTTGAAGCCTATCGATCTGATCGAGCGAGCGTCTGGATCGTCCGTCCCTTCCAGCCGGACGGAAGCACCTGCTGCTGCATCAGCTTCAGCAAGCCCATGGTCAGCATCCCAACCCCAAACCAGATGCGATTGGCCCGCTCCTGACTGCAGGGAAGGTGGCGAAGACCGATCCCACTTTTGGCTTCCCCGATGAACCGTTCGGCGTTGCCCCGCCCCCTGTGGTGATGGAGCACTTCCTCGGTGCTTATCTCCTTTTCGGGGACGTTGGTAATCACCGCTCCGTATCGGTGGAAGTCCTCATCGGCCTTGGCAAAGAGGCTTGGATCTTCCACTTGCTCTCGCCAGATGATCAGTCGGAACCCGTGGTCTGAGCCGTTCATCGTGTGGACCGTCTCGCAGACTTGGCGGCCCGTCTTAAAGCCGTCTCGATCCTCAAGCGGCTGCCAGCTTTCCTCCGGAACCTCCCGGATAGCTTTCCGAACCGCTTCGTCCAGGTCCGCGGTAATCGTGTAGCCGATCTTCTCTCCGTCCAACAGGTTGATCACGTCGGACTGATACCCTGCGCTGTCTGACCGAACGTAGTCAAGAGACCGGCCGGACTCCTCCACAAGCGCCAGCGTCCGAGTGATCGCCTCCTCGATGTCGGCCTGCGGGGAGGCGTTTCCCTGACGGAACTTCACGTACGAGCAGCACGGCCGCCTCCGACCGTCGGACAAAAATCCGAGCATCGGCTGGTAGCCAACCGTCCCCTCGTAGGCGGCCTCCCCGTCCCCCTTGTCCACCTCAATAATTGTCGCGTCCACGTCTAAGGTCGCGTCCACGTCTAAGGTCAGTGCTTCCAACCCCTCGTCTTCCCCGGAGCCTTGCCCGCTTGCGGTTTGCTCATCAGGGCCTTGCTCCAGGTCGTTCTGCAGGTAGCGGCGAACCAACTTGCCATTGCAGCGCCGAAGAGCCTCCTGCCGGTCTCCAGCTCCCATCCGCCGAAGCC
>JBDGQN010000235.1:4464-6075 GCA_042219055.1 Salinibacter sp.
GTCAATTTCTCGTTGCTTTTGGCCAGTGAGAATGGTAAAATGGAAGCAGCCATTCGGCTCACCCCCTGGGTGACGTATCTGATTCTGCTAACTCACTGAAAGATACGGCACTCAGGGGGATTTTTCTATCTCCATGTCGGATTCCGGGCTTCATCAAGGTGTTGACCTTCTCCTGTATAGTCTGTAGTCGCTCCGCAACGAGTTCCGGATTCTCCCTTACCCACTCGGCATCCGGCTCGCCCGGCCAGCCGCTTTGGATAGGCATCGCTGATCTCACGGCATCACCATGCTCCCAAATTTGATGACGCCAACGGTTGAACGAGACGCGAGCCTCCTCTGAAAAAGCCTCGTGCGCCTCCGACCAAAACTCGTTCGAAGCACCCTGTAACTGCGTCTTCTCGATTGCGTGGCCGATGGTGCCCTGCGTTGCACGAAACCATTCCCCCTCCAAACTCTCCTGTGCCCTACGGTCGAGGATTTCATGCATCACAGCCTCATAATTGGCGCTGCGATCAGAGTGAAAGGTTTCATATATTTTGAGCGTGTGGGGGCAAGCGGTCTGCAACTGGTTCACCCGCTCGGAGACTTTTACCTGAGTTCTCCCCACTTTCCAGCAATCGGTGCCTTCGGCCCGTACCACGTATATCGTATCCATGCTTGCGCGCAAGGTAACTCTTCACTACACCGGAACCCGGGCTCTGCCGGTTTCGAACGGCATCGCTTCCGGTGCAACTATCGAACGTGCTCACCGCCGGGTCCGGTGAGTTTCGACGTTATGGTGCTTCGATTGTGGGTCAGGTGGTTACAGTACCAGCCACAGTAGAGAAGAGCACGGGGTAACATTTCAGGCTCGGAAGGGAGCGTTCGCACTCAGTAGACTTACGACTCGTTCGATGAGATACACAAATAAGTGGTTCATTCGACTGGTTCTGGGAGTCGCTTCTCTACTACTGACGTATAATCTCCTCACTGTTGATCTGCCGGGATGGTGGCTCCCGCTGGTTCCAGCGGGATTCCAGGCATTAGTGATTGTTGCTGTTTACCTAAGATGGTGGATTGCTCGGTTGGCTGTTCGTGCATGGTCACTTTTCTTCATTGTAGGTGGTGGAGGATTTCTGTTGTCAACTACGTTGCGTCTTGTGAATCACTTCGTGCTCGGCTCAGATGCACACTACACGACAAAAATGAACGGGGTTGACTTGCGGCGGTAAAAGTCGCGAGACCAAACGCGATCATTGCCACAAGCCAACCCCATGCTTCCCTACGTAAAGCAACTTGTGCGCGTTCTCTCCGAGCGGCTCGGCTGGAACCGAGCTCGGTTGAAGCTGATCGCTCGCCTGATGCGCACTCTTCCGATTCAAACGACCACGAATCTGGCTGAATTGGCTCAGGTGATGAAGCCTCAGGTCGAGACCGATTCGACATACCGGCGCCTCCAGCGCTTTTTTGCCGGGTTTGCCTTCGGTTACGAGGCACTCGGGCAGTTTCTGCTTGAACTGGTGCCGACGGATCCGCCCTACGTGGTCGTAATCGACCGAACCGAGTGGCACTTCGGCCAAACGGCGGTGAACGTCCTGATGATTGGAGTCGCCTACGAGGGAATTGCCTTTC
>JBDGQN010000236.1:0-7712 GCA_042219055.1 Salinibacter sp.
AGCCCCTCCACCGTAACTCGTTGGTGCTCGGGAATGCGACGCCGGATGGACGCGCCGTCGACGTTGCCCCACACGGCCGTCACCGGAGCTACGGCCCCCAGTCCGTCCAGGATGGCCGGGTCGCCGGCATCTCCGGCGTGCAGGATCCGGTCCACCCCCGCCAGGTCGTCCGGCAGATTGGGATGAAAGTAGCCGTGGGTATCCGAGACGATGCCGAGGGTGGTCATGGGACGGGATACACGCGAGTGTACTGTCAAGAGGAATTCTCCAGGTGAGAACAGTTTCCCGTTTGCCGGCGGGACGTGAAACGTGGGACGTGAAACGTGAAGGGCAGCCACTCCTTACGTATCACTCCTCACGCATCACTCCTCACGCATCACCTCATGAGGCAGCCTGCACAGAACCAGGCCCGACACGGTACTAGGTTCTCATACACAAAGGGTGTCCTCCTTCCTACAGCGCCGCCGTCTCTCCGGCACCAAAGACGCGTGTGTCGTACCCGGCCTCGTCGAAGGCGTCCCGGAAGGCGTCGAGGTCCGTTTCGAGGGGCGGGAAGGTGTCGTAGTGCAGCGGGACTACGAGGTCCGGATCCACCATTTCGGTGGTGTGGAGCGCGCCGTAGATGCCCATGGTGAAGACGTTGCCGATGGGGGCAAGCATCACGTCCACGTCCCACAGGTCGCCCACCCACTGCATTTCCGCGAAGGGGGAGGTGTCCCCGGTGTTGTAGACCACCTGGTCGTCCAGCTCCAGCACAAAGCCGTTCGGCACACCGCCGTACGAGCCGTCGGGGAAGGAGGAGCTGTGCCGAGCGTGGGTCGATTCCACGTAGCCCCACTCGAACTCCACACTGCCCCCCTCATTCAAGGGCTGAATGGCGTCGTGATCAAAGTTTTGCTGAACGTACTGGGTGATTTCGAAGTTGCTGATGACGAGAGGCTCACTATGGGCCAGGACCGCCTCGGTATCCGAAAAGTGGTCGAAATGAGCGTGGGTGAGCAGGAGCACGTCGGGGTCCAGCGTCGCCGGCTCCGTTTCGGTGTGGGGGTTTTCTTCGAAGAAGGGATCGAAGAGAAGCGTGGCGTCTTCCGTTTCGATCTGGAAGGTGGAGTGCCCGAAATACGTGAGGTCCATGATAGGGATGACTCGTGTGATCAGGATGATGGAAATGAACTGCTCGGTAGAACGGGCGACAGCACCCGCCCTGTTTCACAGAAGAGGCGTTATTTCAGAAGCACCATCCGGTCCGACTGCACTCCCCGAGCGCTTTCGAGGCGGACAAAGAAGGACCCGCTCGGTAGATTATTGGCCGTGAACGTGCGTTCGTAGTAGCCGGGGGTGTGCTTGCCGTCGGCCAGGGTGGCAACGCGCTTGCCCGCCAGGTTCCACACCGAGAGGGTGAGGGTCTGGGCCTTCTTCACCCGGTAGGCGATGGTCGTGGATTCTCTAAAGGGGTTCGGGAAATTCCCGATGAGATTCACCGTCTCGGTCGACGACGTGTCGGCCCCCAGTCCAATCTTAATCGTTCTTGTGGTGCGTTCGGTGTCCGATGAGACCTGCCGGACGCGGTAGTAGACGACGTTGCCGGGCACGTTGGAGTCGGTGTACACGATTTCCTGCGGGTCTCCGGAGGAGGGTTCGGAGTCGAGGGGGGAGAGCTCCTCCACCTTGGTAAAAGAACGACCGTTGGGCGAGCGCTCAACGATGAAGGTGCCTTCGTCTGCCGCGGTGGCCATCCAGCGGAGGGTGACGGACTGCCCGTCGGTGTGGGCGCGGAGGCCCCGCAGTGGGGACCGAAACGAGAGAGTAGTCGGCACGCGCCGGGCGCCCTCCGGCCACTGGAGCTCCTCTGTCACGGCGGCCGCATTGAAGTCGAGACGAAACGGCCCGGGCTCCTTCTTCTCCTCTCGCTTGACCTGCGGCCGGGTGCGCGGATTATGGAGCGCAGGCCCTGAGCGAATCTCCGTCCAGATCCGAATCTCATCGAGTCGACCCGTAAATCGGCTCTGGCCGGACGTATCTCCAGTGGGGGACGGGCGGCGCCCGCCGAGAGCGATGGGAAGCGCGCCGGACACGGAGGGAAAGGCCTGGGGACGAAGCGAGTCCACCGTCGTTCCGTCGAGAAGGAGACGGAGGCGGTTGGCCGAGGGGGCGTATGTGACGGCGACATGGTGCCAGCGACCGTCGGCCACCGGTGCCATAGAGCGAAGAGCTTTGTGGTGACCGGCCCGACCGTAGTAGGAGCGAAGGTGTCCGCTCGGGTCGACGACGAACTCGAAGGGATAGGCTGTGGTCTCTTCTCCGGTCCACGAGGACAAGGGCACCTGATCGAGGCCACCGGTTCGCATCCAGAACTCGATGGTAAACGGATGATCCCGATCGGGAACCAGGCGAGGGGGCAGGTCCGTGAGTACGGGCCTCTCGGCACCGGTGAGGTCAAGAGCCCGGTTCGAACCGGTGGGACGGGGACGAGAGTTGATCTTGATCCGCTGGGTGCGGCGGTCGATGGTGCGGAACGTCCGCTGGGAGAGCGAATCGGGAGCATTCGGAGCGGGGGACCGAACGAACGGGGTGAGGTGCCATTCGCGCGTTCCGGGCTGATTTCCCACCTGCACCCGCAGAACGAGCTCATGGGGACCTTGAATCGGGGAGGCCGTAGAGAAGAGGACTGTGTTGTCGGACAAAGAGCGGTGTTGGACCGGCACCGGTTTCGTCCCGTATCGAAAGAGGTGGACCTCCTTCAGCCGCCAGTCGTCGGGGAGTTGCAGTCGGGCCCCGTTGATCGGGGAACTCGGATCGAGGGTCTCGAATAGGTTGGCTACGGTCCCGGCTCGCCGGGTTGGGGGCGTCTCCCCTACGGTCTGCGCCCGGGCGCCCTGCGGGAGACTGGAGGCCCCGAGTGCGCAGAGCAGTAATATGAGGGACACGACGCGGGGCATGGTGGGGGGCGTTGTGAACCCAGAGCTCGACGCGTGCCGTTCGGGCCGATCAAGGACTCGGCCACGCCCGTGATGTTCCTTGGGGGACACTTACGAGCGAGGCAATGACGCGCTGGTTCTCCAAAATCGGAGGAGCAATTATCATAGCATTATAATCCGTGAACCACAAGTGAAGACATCAACCAATCCGACACTCATGACCGATATTCCAGATGACTTGACGGACGTAGGGGCCCATCACGGCAACGATCCGCCCCCCGAGACGGGACAGACGGTTCGTTCTCCGGAAGGCCCCGATCCCAGCGCCGCCGACGCTCAGCCGTCTCCGGCCCTGTTTCAGGTAATCCGTGCATCGTCCCCGAAGCGCCTCGTCGTACGAGCGCATTCGGCTCGGGCCGAGGTGTCGGCCTCCGAGGAGGGGGAGGAGGAGGGACGCTACCGGACCGTGGCGGCGCTGCGGGCGGCCCTGGCAGACGAGGGCATTGATGAAATGGCAGCGGTGTTCGACGACGCCGAGACGGACCGAAGGCTCGTGGAGAGCGACGTGAGTGCCGATCACGTCTGGATCGGACAGCCCCGGTATCCCACGATTACCTTCTTTCAGGCCCACAAGGACGCTCGGGCGTTCGCCGGCGAGGAGGAGTGATGCGGAACTCTTATGTGTGAGACCCGGTGCGGGCGACGTGAAAACACCGAGGCGGTCAGAGAGTTGGTCCTTCTGCATCGAAGTGGACGCCTCTCGGCAGATCCTTCGTCAAGGACACGGGCCCACCTCGTACGGATTGGGGCATCCGTCTGCTGTTTCCGAGAGAAATCCGTCCGACTTCGGGTCCGGAAGCATTAAAAATGTGGGACTGCTCTTAAATCACTCCGCGTTGAGTCAGAAAAACTTCTTCCGTGGGGCCAGGAAGAGGGAATTCCTCAGGGGGACGACGGAGTGTCCGGTGGCCGTTCTGTGCCCTCGATTCGGGGAATACGCCCTTGGCACCAATTCCATCGCCATTTTTCGTCTCGATCTTCGTTCCTATGCCCCTCGACACCCTCGATGCCACTCTCACCTCCGTTCATCCCATCACCCCCCGCGTAAAGCAGTTTTTGCTTCGTGTGGAGGGGCACACCTTCGACTTTGTGCCCGGCCAGCACGTCAGCGTGGCGTTCGAAGATGAGGATGGACGGCGTCGATACCGGCCGTATTCGCCGGTGAGCCAACCGGGGACCGACACCATTGCCCTCGCCATCAAGCGGTACCCCGACGGCGCGTGCTCTAGCTGGATGCATGAACGGACGGTCGGGGACACGATCTCCATCACCTCTCCCTCCGGCAACCTGGGCCTTCAGGCTCTGGACCGGGACGTGGTCTTTCTATCAACCGGCACCGGCATCACGCCGATGATCGCAATGTCGACTCAGTATCTGCGGACGGGAGAGGGCCAGGCCACCTTCCTGTTCGGGGAGCGCACCCAGGAGGACCTGATGTTTCGGGAAACGCTCGACCTCTACGCAGCCAGCCACGCAAATTTTCGAGTTGGATACGTGCTTTCGCATGAGGAGTGGGCGGGGCCCACCGGTTTTGTCCAAGATCACCTCTCGGACTACGTAGACGCGGATGCCGCGCCGCACTATTACGTCTGCGGGGTGCCTCAGATGGTGGTGGACACGACGGCGCTGCTCCACGATCGAGGCGTTCCCGAGGACCGGGTGTTCACCGAAGGATGGGAGGACGGAGCGGTCGCGGAGTAATGGTTGGGGGGTTCGGATTGAGGACTTTGCGTTCTATTGCCGACACGGTCAACCCTAATCCTTAACGCTAACTCCGCAACCCTCAACACCCAACGCACAACGCTAACACTCCATCCGCTTACAGAGGTGCTCGCGGAGCTGCTTGCGGGCCCGGTGGAGACGCACCCGGACGTTGACCTCCGTCAGCCCAAGCTGCTCAGCCGTCTCGGCAGTAGACTGTTCTTCCAGGTCGCGCAGCTGAACCACGCGCCGGTAATGCTCAGGCAATTCTTGGAGGGCATCGTGGACGATACGCTTGCGCTCAGAGAGTTCTACCTTTTCTTCCGTGGCTGTGGTGGTGTCGTCCTGGTCTACCTGCAGGAACTCAATGGTTTCGTGTTCGAGATAATTGTGCCGGTCGGCCGTGCGGAGGTGGCCGTACGCCAGGTGCTTGGCGATCGAGAACAGCCACGTGGAGACCGACGATTCGCCCCGAAAGTCCTCGATCTGGCGGTAGGCCTCCGTGAACGTTTGCTGGACGATGTTCTCGGCCTCGTCGGCATCGTCGACCAGCTTCAGCACAAAGCGACGGAGCCGCTCCCGTTCTTGTTCGAAGAGACAGCGGAACGCATGCTCACTTCCAGCTTTGAGGGCCTTAACCTTCGGATCGCTGGCGGTGCAGGGCTGCGGCATTTCCATGGGCAAAGCGACACTGTGGGGAGAAAACGAGAGACGCCGAGGAATGCTTGCTTCCCAAGGGGCTCCAGTGTACCTTTGCCCGAGATTCATGTTATCACAGAAGTATAACAGAGGAATAAGAAATGGTCGACATGCGACCGATCGTTTGCTTGAATGCAACTGTGTAACGAGATGCGAACTCAGCGTATGTCTCGTCGCATTGTCCTCCCGCTCCTCCTAGGCCTGCTGCTGCCCATGACTGCGCCGGCCCAGTCCGAATCGGTACGCATCCGGACGCTCGGGCTCGATCCCGGCGTGTTCACCCCCGGTCCGCTCAACGCCATTACCGATGTCGAGGGCGTCCGGGTGGGCCACCGGACACTCCTCGAAGGGGACTCGGTGCGGACCGGAGTAACGGCCCTGCTGCCGCACGAGGGTGACCTCTTCCGCCACAAAGTGCCGGCGGCGGTGCACGTGGGCAACGGCTTTGGCAAGGCGGCTGGGTTTCTTCAGGTCCAGGAGCTGGGCACGATTGAGACTCCCATCGTGCTGACGAATACACTGGACGTGGGGACGGCCGTGGAAGCCACTGTGGCGTGGACCCTTCGCCGGCCCGGCCATGAGGACGTTCAGTCCGTCAACGCCGTGGTGGGCGAGACGAACGACGGCTACCTCAACGACATTCGTGGGCAGCACGTGACGGAGGCGGACGTGATTGCCGCCATCGAGAGCGCCTCGGGCGGGCCGGTGGAGGAGGGCAGCGTGGGGGCCGGCACGGGGACGAGTGCGCTTGGGTGGAAGGGAGGCATTGGGACCAGCTCGCGGAGAATTCCGGACGACTACGGGGGCTATACCGTGGGGGCGCTCGTGCAGGCCAACTACGGTGGCATTCTCCGCATCGACGGCGTGCCGGTGGGCAGGCGCCTCGGCCGCTACGACTTCCAGTCCGTCGCGACGGGCGACTCGACCGCATCCACGGGTCCCGGGGACGAGGGATCGTGTATGATCGTGCTCGCCACCGACGCACCGCTCAGTCCCCGCAATCTGGAGCGGATGGCCAAGCGGGCCATGCTCGGCCTCGCCCGCACCGGCAGCTATTCGAGCAACGGCTCCGGCGATTTCGTGATTGCCTTTTCCACCCAGAATCGACGCACAGGTGAGCAGGCACCCCGCCCCGATTCCCTGTTGCCGAACGATCGGATGAGCCCACTTTTTCTCGCCACCGTGGAGGCGGTCGAGGAAGCCGTCTATAACGCTCTCACGACGGCGACGACCGTGACGGGGCGCGACGGGCACACGCAGGAGGCCCTGCCCTTGGACCGTCTCCGTCGAATTCTTCGGGAGGCCGGCCGTATCGAATCGAACTGATGCCGCGTCCGCCATGCCGAGCAAGGAAGAGATCGACCGGCTCCGCGCCGAAGTGTCGGACGATGAGGAGATCCAGACCACCTTTCAGCAGCTCCGTCAGGAAGGTTACTCGCGCCTGGAGGCGGTGCGGGTCATTCTGGACATGCTCGACGTCTCGCTATCAGAAGCAAAGCGGCTCCTGGCGCGAACCGACACGTGGCGGGAGGCCCGATCGGCGGCTGGGCAGAAGACCGAGCCCGGCAGGGACGAGGATGCGAGGGACGATCCGGTTCCGCCCGCTCCGGCGTGATGACCGTATTGCGTAGTGCGTATTGCGTGAAGCAGAAAATACGCAATACGGAATACGCAATATACCCGGCCACGAGGCCTCGCGTTCGTCAAGGGGACTACGGGTGAGGAGACCCTCCATCCACCAGGGATTTATAAAAGTCGAGCGTCTGCGCGGCGATGGCCCGCCAGCTGAACTGCTCCTCGACCCGCTGCCGTGCGGCGGTGCCCATCGCGTCGCGCCGCTCCGGATCGGCCATGAGGACGTTCACCCCGTCCGCGAGTCCGTGCGCAAACGCCTCCGGATCGGCGGGCTCCACGTCGTCGCCCCCGGTCGGGTCCACCTCGACCAGCCGCCCCGTCTCGTCGGGCACAACGATCTCGGGGATCCCCCCCACCCGCGAGGCCACGACCGGCGTCTCGCACGCCATTGCCTCTAGATTAATGATGCCGAACGGCTCGTATACACTCGGACAGACGAACACCGCGGCGTGCGTATACATCGTAATCACGTCCTCACGCGGCAGCATTTCGTCGATCCACACGACGCGGTTGCCCGTCTCGTCCCGTACGGTCTCCACCCGGGCCTCCATCTCCGCGCCGATCTCCTCGGTGTCGGGCGCTCCCGCGCAGAGCACCACCTGAATGTCGTCGTCGAAGTGGTGAATGGCCTCCACGAGGTGTAAGATGCCCTTCTGCCGCGTGATGCGCCCCACGAACAGCACGAACGGCTGGTCGGGG